>SFCA01000220.1:0-22561 GCA_007095475.1 Microcystis aeruginosa Ma_QC_C_20070703_M131
TCGAGTCCCTATCTAAATAATCCATCAATTGAGGAAAAAATAACTCAATAAATTCGACAAAAAAGGTGGAGATTAACTCTTTAAATAAGCGATCATGGTCAATATTATTAGTCATGTAATATCGTCTTAACTAATCTGAGCGATGAATGACTACTCTTCTCTATTATATTCTGAGAAGTCGGTTTTGGCAACGGATTGTTATGATCTCACTTCCTAACCTATGAGGAGAGGGGGAACTACGAAAAGAGGGGGATAATTTCCGCGTTAACCCCTCTGTTTCCACTAAAAACCCCCTCCAAAGCAATCTTACCCCTTGTCATGGCGAAGATGCGAGCGCCATAATTCCAGAAAACGGGTTTCTTGAAGAAACCCGTTTTCTCGATATTGTTTTTTGGCTGAGAGTTTCAAGGTGAATCGGTGGACAATGCCTACCCTACGGTAAGAAGTGATTATTGGATTTTGCCAAAGACTGCTTAAATTCTTGAAGAGAATTAGCAGTAGCTGCTAATTTTAGTAGCTCTTCTAAGATAGTAGAAGGGAGCGCCGGAGTTGGGAGCAGGGAAAGTAAGTTTGAGCATTTTTACTAAAATTATCAATACGCAGTTTAAATCCAGTACAGCTTAATAATAGCAAGGAATTTTCGAGAATACCCAACCTAAAAATAGAAAATTGGCTCAATTTAAACCATGACGAACTACTTAATTGAAGTTGACGAAATAGGGATATGTCCAAGAAAACTTATCCCTGAAATTCCGTCAAAACCCCATAGATGGCCCAGATAGCCATGGCGCGCAAATAATGACAGGCGCGAAAAGTTCCCACCGATGTAATCGCTTCCGGGGTGCGAAATTGTAAGCCATTTTCATAAATTTGTCGCACCACCGCTTCCGTAATTTGCCATCCTTGCTTTTCCATTCCCATTTGTAGTAAAAAAGCCACCAACCCAAAATTAATTCCTACCCAAACTTCCAAGGGATGAGTTGCTTCGGGATTTTCGGGAGTACCATCGGGTTTTAACCCATTGGCTGCCCCAAATTTTCCCCCATGAAACTTGAGAAAACAAGCCTCATAAATCTTACTTAAAGCTGATTGCGTGTATTGATTTTCTACCAGATCCGGTAAAGCCAATAAACGGGCATAAAATTGACCGCATAATTGGTCAGTCATCACCACATCGGAACCACTAGCACTATCTAAATTATAATATTCTCCATTCCAGAGAGTCTGATGATAAATAGCGCGAGATTGCTGTAACCAACTGGCAAAAATTGCTGTATCTTCTCCAAGAATTGCCCCAATTTTAAGCGCCGCTTCTAGCGCCGCTATCCACAAACCACCACAATAGGCACTAATTCCCTGTAAACGCCAATCATCAAAGGTTTGGTCTGGTGCGCCGGAATTTTCGGGAATCCCATCCTTATCAAGGTCAAAAGTTTTTAAATATTGCAAAGTCAGGACAATTGACGGCCAACATTCCCGCAGAAAATCCTCATCTTTAGCCCCCGTTAATAAATAATCCCGATAGACTAATAAAACAAAATCACTGCCTAAATCTTTCCAGAGATTACAATCTTGATAACTGGTGTAATTACTCTTTTGCCAAGGGTGTTCATTGGGCGCACCTAAATCGTGGGGAGTGGCATTTTTGGCCTTACGAATGGCACTAGCTTGGTTATATCCAATAATCCGAGGAGTATCGTCACTGCTGGGAATTGCCCTGGCAAAAGCTTCCATGACGGCCTTTTCTAAGCGCGGCCATAACATCAATAACCCAAAGGAACCATAGAGACGCACATCAAGACTTTCATACCAACGATAATCTATACATTCTAAGACCCCAAATTGACCGATGGGATCCTGTTCCGTGGCTGCCGTCCAGAGAGTGCCGCCGTCCGTTAACAGATATAATTCGTTAAATAAAGCCATTTTAAACCAATCGGCTAGATCGGTGCGTTCTAGGATCGGTTTTTGCCAGTTAATAATATTTTCTCGCCATGTATCGCCCTGTTTTAAAGCCGTGCGTACCATCGCCCAAGCATTTTGACCATTGCGACCGAAAAAGTCCGTATAACGACGATAATAGTTAATTCCTTGGGCAAATTCGGTGACTGGTAAATCCCAAGCTAAAATAAAAGGAATTTTGCGAGTTTTCCCCGGACGAATGGTAAAACGAATCGCCATGGCCGTGGCCGTTTCTTCCCCTTTTTGGGCGGGGGTTTCGTCCTCAATATCCGGTAAAGAGCCATTCATGGCGAAATAGTCCCAAACTTCGCCCCCATCGCCCGCAGGGTTCCATTTACCCAGATAAAATACCTCTAGACTCGGATTAGTGATACTAGCAATCGCCATCTGTCCATCCCCTTCCCCGGGGTTTTCGTAATCCCGACGCATTAGACAGCCAACGCGGAAATTATCGACAATCCATTGATTATAATTACCCTCACTTTCCCCCCATTTTGATTGATATTCATAGACGGGACTACCATCATCTCTCACTTTAACCACCGGGGATTTAATCGCGTTAGTAAACCAACCGATTGTATTTTGCCAAGTCAGCATAATACTAATAGTAATCGGTTTATCGGTGGGATTATGAACCGTCCATTCAAATAGGGCTATAGGATAACTACTTTCTTGATAATTATGCGCCCAAACCGGTGAGAATTGTTCGCAAATTAATTGAGTCTGAAAAACATCTTTGTACTCGTACCAACTGCGGGGATAAAGGGCAGAATATGTTCCCTTTTCGGCTGGATACCACGACCAGCGCGATAAAGTTCCATCCGTGGGGCTTTCCGTCGCCATAGCGTAGGCTTGGGCGCTTCCGTCTTCTGTTTGTTCAAAAATGCTAAATTGACAGGCTGCAAGGCTATTAAAACTGTGTTCACCGCCGTCCAGATGCCAGAGGTTAAAGTCACCTTTGGGGGAACGTCCGATGCAACCGGCCCCAAATCCTCCTAGGGGCATCCCATGCCAAGGACCATCATCTAAATTGCTGGCATAGCGGACGCTGTAGGGTTTTTCCCAACCTTTGCCCAGAGGACGTTTCCAAGCGGCGGCGGGAATTTCTGGAAGGGAGACGAGATTAAGCATAGATGTTGTTAAGTGGGGTGTGGGGAAGTGGGGAAGTGGGGAAGTGGGGTGTGGGGTGTGGGGAGAATAAATAAAAATAAACTCCTGACTCGGAGAATACTGACTCCACCAAGAAACTTTTTCAGTAAAACCTAATTATTCGCTAAAGAGATAATTGCTGCGATCGCCCACTGGCCAATCTTGATTTTCTCCCCCGATAATTAAACGTTTAATATCGACAAAATCCTTACTTAATTGGGTCAAGGCATTGATTAAAATATCTAAAGCAATAAGATCGCTAGTACCAAGGTCAAACCAACAACGTCCCCAAGTACCTAAGTATTCAAAATCGGTCATATTGTGCATCGGTGACATAAAGGCATTTTCGGCCATATCTGGATCGTATTCCATATAACTAATATCGACTCCCACCTCCTGTACCTGTAGGTTTTCGGCATTGAAAGCCCCTAATTTACCCAAATAAAACCAAGAAGCAAAAACTTCTTCTACATACTGCTGTTCCATATTCGAGGGAACTGTCGAAAATTCCAGCCAAAACCAGACATCAAAAGGATTAAATTCGCGAAATTGCACTTCCATGTTTTTAAAGGTAAAAAGTAAAAAAGAGGTTGGGTGTTAGGGTGTTGGGGGTTCGCAGTTCGGAGTCAAGAGTCAGGAACTCACCGTTCGCTTATTTTAAACTTAGGGAGCTTCGATAAATGAGGCTAACTGCTTTCTGTACAAGGCTTTTAGCCGACTAAGTGGGGAGCGAGGGACTATTTTGGGCAGTCATCTTCGTCTTCTGAAAACTTTATGCTGTAAGCTTTTTTCGCCATGATAATAAGGTCGAGTTCAAAAATTTGAGCGAACGGTGAGAAGAGCAATATGCTGTAGGAACGGTTAAGTCTAAGATTTTTCAACCTAGACCAAGTTTCAATGCTTTTTAAAACTATGACAAAAAATCCAGAAGATAAGCAATCTATTCATTTAGATCCTAAATGTTTCTCTATGAAATCGACTAGGGTTGCTTTCGGAACAGCACCTATTATCTGATCGACCTTTTGACCCTTTTTGAAGAGCATCAGAGTGGGAACGCTGCGAATGTTATACTGACTAACAGTTTGCGGATTTTCATCTGCGTTCACTTTGACAACCTTTACGCGACCTGCATATTGTTCAGCAATCTCATCCACGACTGGTGCAACCATACGACAGTGACTACACCAAGGTACATAAAATTCAACCAGAACAAAAGTATTACTTTCCAAAACTTCTTCGGCAAAGGTTTTGTCAGTAATTGGTGTAACTTGAGCAGATGCTTGACTACCCCATCCATTCAAGCCAAGAATTAGCGTAATTGTAACTAAAAAATAGGCTATGATTTTGGTTATTTGCTCGTTATTAATCATAGAAATATTAGCTCCCTGATTGTCTTTAGTCGAACTACTCATTTTCCTGTTCTCCTCTTCAGCACTAATGTAACCAAATATGTATCTGAATCTGCCCTCACTAGGACATGGAATAATAAGATATTACACCTAATCCTATCTCACCGTTCGCTTATTTTAAACTTAGGGAGCTTCGATAAATGAGGCTAACTGCTTTCTGTACAAGGCTTTTAGCCGACTAAGTGGGGAGCGAGGGACTATTTTGGGCAGTCATCTTCGAGATCACCTTGTATTAATTTTCTCGAAGTTAACCACCGCTAGGTCTTCTGAAAACTTTATGCTGTAAGCTTTTTTGCCATGATAATAAGGTGGAGTTCAAAAATTTGAGCGAACGGTGAGTCAGGAGATTGCGTTTTATTTGTTCTCCCCATTCCCCCATCTCCCCACTTCCCCTATCCCCTAACTCCTATGCTGTAATTTCCAGAGAAAACTAGCGAGAAGATTGGTGATAACATGAGCGAGGATCGGGATTAATAAATTACCGGTGATGATGACGGTATAACCGAGGGCAAAACCGACAACAGTTGCCCAGATAACATAGGGCCATTGTTGGGAACCGCTAAAATGGAGAATGCCAAAAATTAGACTAGAAACGGTTAAACCAAAGATATTTAAGCCCAAAGCTGGCAAAATTACCCCGCGAAATAATAATTCTTCACTTAACCCCGGCAGTAATCCAACCCAAATTAAATCGGGCCATGCTAAAGGTTTAATGACTAATTCTAAGTAAGCGTTAGCACTATGGCGATAACTAGACCAAAAACGATAGAGAAGCCCACTAATTCCACTAATTGCCCCCGCTAAGGCTAATCCGCACAGGAAATCCGGGAGAGTCCAGCGAATGGCGGGAATAGCGATCGCACCGAAATATTGCCAAACTTTGGCGACTACCAGCAAGATAATCGCCGTTACCGCCATAATGGTGAGGACTTGTGTGCGTGTCAGGGGATCAAATTCGGAATTAGGGGAATTAGTCACGGATTCTCGGATAAACAGCGTAAAGAGTTTAAATTAGGGCGAAGAGATGCGAGGCTAACCCCTGCCCGTTGACAAACGATCGCACCGATCGCCTCTGTATATGAGTGTACCCTAATTGCTTTCACCCCTAGGGGTTCCGGGGCCACCTTCATTCTTGTACTATTTTCCTCGACAGCAATCAGTACACTTTTTTCTTGACAAAAACTCAATACTGTGCTAGAGCCGCAGGCACTGGCGGGAACGATCAGCGCGTCCACCTCCCGGCGCCAAATAGCATCGGGACTGGGCTGCTTGACCAATTGGGGGGCGCGACTTAAACCCACCAAAACGCAGGGTAAAAAAGTATAACCGATTTCTTCGGCCGCGGCCTTGGGGGAAAGTTGCGGATCGAGGGGCAGCGGACTTAAAGCGGGAGCGTGGGCCGCCGGTATTTGGAATTGTCGCACCACCAGATGGGAAATTACCGCTTCGGCCCCGGCAAGGGGATCCACCCCCTGACCATGGCGATAATTAGCCAGGGCAATGCTATCGGGATCGTCGGGAAAACGGGCAACAATGGCGATCGCTTCTGCCTGGCCTTGGTTAATCAGTTTTTCTGCCCCCCGCAGCAAGCTGTCGGGATTGCCAATTGTTCCCCAACTGGCCCCAGAGGCTGCCTCTCGCAACTGCACATTTAGGGGGGCATCGGTGATAACGTAATCGGTGAGATCTAAGCCCAGGGTAGCCCGGACGGCATCGGCAGCCTGAAGCTGTCTTTGCAAGAGGTCAAATTCAATGGCGCGATCGAATAGTAACCCGATGCGATTTTGATGGACGGGACTTAATCCCCAATCCCCCCGGGCAAAACGATCTAAAGCGTAACCCTCCACATAATAGGTGTTGTCCAGAGGCCAGTACAGTTGTGCGCCGTTGAGGACATTGGGATGGGCAATTAGGCGATCGCAAACTTGGGCGATCGCTCTAGCCACGGGAATGCCATCCCCAGCATAACCGCCAATCGCTGCCCCGATGCCGGTGGGAATAATTAGTACGGCGGTATAGGGACGGGAATTCACGAGGCAGTGGTGACAATCGCTTCGACTTTGACTTGATTATTCTCGCTATCCACTTCTGTGATTGCCCAGCGCAAGGGTTCACCGCGTTTGGCTAATTCTTTTTCGATTTCTTGCTGCAGTTGTTGCGGGGTTTCCTGTAGGTCGATTTCGGCACTAATAAAGTGAGTGGTCATGGGGATTGTCTGGGGATAGTTATCCCCTCAGTTTATCAAGATTTTGCCCTCTTGCGCTGGCTTATCGGCTCTCTGGGTCAGGAACCACAAAGACACGAAGGACACAAAGATCGATCGCCGCCATATAAGTTAAACTGATCACACAAAGAATAGGAGAGCCAGATCCGTTCTCGTACTATGATTAATAGTAGGCTTTCCCCTATAGTTATGATCGCAGTTCCCAACTACATCAGTCCCCAAGAATATCTCGCTATCGAGCGCCAGAGCCAGATCCGCCATGAATACCGACGTGGTTTGGTTTATGCGATGGCCGGCGGTACGGATAATCACGAGCGCATCGCCTTCAATTTTCTCAAAGTCATTGACGAACATTTCGGCGACTCTACAGACTGTCGGTTTCACTCGGGTAATGTCAAGGTTAACTATCAAGATCAGTTTTATTACTATCCCGATGCTTTTGTTACCTGCGATCCGCGCGATCGCCAAGATCGTTATCTGAAACGCTATCCGAAACTAATTGCGGAAGTGCTTTCCCCCAGTACGGCCGCTTTTGACAAGGGCGAAAAATTCCAAGATTATCAACAGATAGAAACTTTAGAAGAATATGTATTAATTTCCCAAGAAGTCCAGCGCGTGGAATGCCGTCGTCGTAATTCTCTGGGGACATGGGAAACGACTATTTACGAGACAGGCGATCGCGTAATCCTGTCAAGTATTAACCTAGAGTTAGCCATCGCCGATCTCTACCGGGGAATAGATTAAAATGTGAACTACTCTCAAGGGAGTTGAGAGCTTGCTGCTTCCATGGGAATGGATAGACCGCATTTAGTTTATTTGTACTAACTAGCTCGGCAATTTTCCAGCCATTGTTCTAAATCTTGTGGTGACTGAAAATCTAACAAAGCTTCTCCCAAGTTTTCTAACTGTTCTAGGTCAAGACTGCGAATATTGGGCAATAATTCGGGAGAAATGTCCCCTAAACGCCGATTTAATTGACGTAAAACTAGGTTAGCTTCTCCTTCTTGTCGTCCCTCTTGTCGTCCCTCTTGTAAACCTTCGGACCAGATTTCTTGATAGATAACGGATTCTTTCATGATGTCTTTCCTCAATAATCGTTGGATGATGTCTTTCTTTAATACTAACCCGGCTAGAATTGCGGTAGATGCAGCCAGATTACTTTGTTCTCGACTATCGCTGATTTGCTCGATTTCTTGGGCAATTTGCCGCAGTAAGTTTTCTTGTTTCTCAGCTTGAGCGAGTATGGCAAAGGGAAACAGTCCGGGGGCCTTTAATAAGGGTTCCGAGGGTTGTTCCCAGAGTCTAATCACTTCAAATTGATGAGAGGTTTTCCCTTGTTTATAATCATTTTGTCGGACTGTGGGGGAGTCACTTTTCCTTAGATAAATAACCACTTGATGGATAGGTTTACGCGGATAGCGTCGATAGAGTCTGGTGGCATAATCTAGCATTCTATAGGGAATATCTTCTTTAGGGTCGGTTTGGAACTCGATATGTAAGATTAATTCTTCCGACTCCAAAAAGATTAAAGTATCGGCTCTAATTGGCTCTAGGGATAATTCCGAGGGTTTAATTTCTGTTAATTCTAAGGGTTTACCCAGTAACCAAGTGGCTAAGTCTCTCGAATATTCAAGGGCGATAAATTTACAGGTAGAATCATACATTTTCAATTCAATTATAGGTTAAGGCTGACCTATATTTTAACAAAATTATCACCCTATTCCCAAAAATAAACAAAGGATTTTTATTCGGGGAAGGGTATATCTAAACTCATTTGTTGTCCTTGGGTTTCCCTTTGTTTTTCGGCAGCTTTCAGGACTTCAAAGGTGAGGATAACATCGAGACGTTTTTTCTGTTCAAGGATTTCTTGTACCGTCACAATCTCAATTTTATCGACACTTTGACTCCTGTAACGACCGCGATAAATTCCCGCAGATTTGGCTGTTTGGATCATATCTTTGCTGGGGGGTTTCAAGGTGATAAATATACCCAGGGCTGCCCCTTGTAGTGTCATAGTTCCCTGTATATCTCTGATGTCTCCCGATTTGACATTACCAGATTTTACTTGAAAAATAATTTTCTCCCGGTTGTCCTTATCTCCCTGAAAATAGGCAATGGCATCGATTCCTTTATCTGCCCCTTTTTTGTCATTAATCACGGCCCGGTTATTACTATAGGTTAAAACCGCCCATTTCTCAAATTCTTTACGGGTACGATCATCGGGTTTAGTAGCTAATGCTTTGGCTGATTCTATATCTTTAGGAATACCATTCAGTTCAATTTTATCTAAAACATTTTTACCAAAGGAGTCCTCTAATCGCTTTAACATTAAGCTAATACTCTGATAGGTTATATCAATTCCAATCCAGTTTCTCTCTAATCTCTCCGCTACAGCGATAGTCGTTCCACACCCACAATAGGCATCTAAAATTACATCTCCTTTATTGCTACTTGCTTTGATTATTCTTTCTAACAATGCCTCCGGTTTTTGTGTGGGATAACCGAGTTTTTCGGCAGCATGAGGACTTAAAGATTGAATGTCAGTCCATAAATTGGTAATAATAGAGCCTTCTTGCTCATTAAGATATCTTTTTAACTGTGGCCGTTTTTTTGTGTTAAATTGACCATCGGAATGGCGAGGATAATATATTCTATCCTGATCGTGTAACTGTTGCATCGTTTCTTTTTGGTAACGCCAGCCTTTACTAGGATAAGGAAACCCCATCCATTCATACATCATATTTGGCCGTGGATTCGGACTAGCCATATCACTTAATCTATACATTCCTCTCCCGTCATTATCATCATGTCTATAAAATTTATCAACATAATTACTATCGTGTTCTCCGTACTGAGGATAGAAACTAGCTTGAGAAGATTTAACATAATAAAAAATTATATCGACAATATCACAAAATTTCTTTTTTGCGTCACTATGGGCCGATTGTCTTTTCCAGCTAATCTCATTTTTAAAATCACCCCCCTGAGAGCAAAAAACAGTATCTAAAACTATTTTTAAATAATGACTAGCAGTAGGATCGCAGTGGAGATAAAAGCTACCAGTAGATTTTAAAACTCGATGGATTTCCACAATCCTCAGAGTCATACTCACCAGATAAGCGAGAAGACTGCCTTTACCTAAAACTTTGGTTAAACCGTCAATTAAATCGATAGTCTGACTGGTAAATTTACCCTGATAGTTGCTTTGAATTTCTTCTAAAGCTTCGTTAGCGTGATTATCCCATGTCCAGGTATCCACAAACGCTTGTGCTTGTGCTTGATCTTCCTTGCCTAAGTTGTTATAAATTTGGTTGTAATTGCGTTTAGAATTAAAGGGTGGATCGATATAACAAAGATCGATCGATTCATCTTTGATATACTTCCGCAGCACTTCTAGGTTATCACCGTAGTATAGTTTATTGACCATAGAGATTAAGGGGATTGACTGCATTCTCAATTGTATTATTATTCCCCCTTAAAGAGGGCGAATGCAATTCGCCCCTACAATAATATAATCGTACTAATTGTAGAAGCGCATCATGTGCGCCCAAAATTTAATTTTCCTAAGTCTATCTGGTCTGAAAATGAGGGGGTCGCAGGCAGGCACGGATTCCCATTATATAAATAAGTATATGTCAACTCGTGGGATTTTGTCAAGAGAAAATTTTTCTGACCCAGAAGGAATTCAACCTAGATAAAAACTGAGGATTAGAGCCACTAAAAAAGTCATTAACAGGCATAAAATTCCGAAGTAAAGGACGATTTTAGGACGGAAAGCTGATAAGAGGAGGATAAAAGCTTTAATATCAATTAGGGAAACGACCAGTAAAAAAGCTAGAGTGGAACCCAGGGACAGATTAGTAATTAAAGAACCGGGGACAAAAGTGCTAAGACTGGCATTAACAGCGAGGGTGAAACCAAAGAACAACTGCACGAGAATTTGAGTAACGGGAGTATCCCCCCAAGCAATTAATTGACTCTGAGGTAATAATAGCTGAAAGACACTAGCGATGCCACAGCCAATGATTAATAATCCAGCTAATTCCAGTGCTTCATCGATAAAGTTATCGAGAAATAACTGCACAGAAATTGGCCAAGCTTGTCTATCTCTAGTTTTATACTCATAAACAAGATTGCCGACTCTTTGTAGGGGTTGACTGGCTGCTTCCTCTGGTAAAAAACTACCGGAAAGAACTAAACTCGATTCTAGGGGAATTTCACTATCGGTGCGGGGTTTTTCCCGGTAGAAACTAAAGAGAGTACCGACAACAATTGCCATTAACCAGACCGAAAGCGATCGATAGAAGAAAATACTAGAATAGCTGAAAGTCTGCCAAGTTAGCCAAAGAGTGACGATATTTAGGGTCGGTGCAGCGGTGAGAAAGCTAAACACCACCCCCGGGGGTACTCCCTCTAATAAGAATCTTCTAGCGACGGGAATCGTGCCGTATTGTCCGACGGGTAGGATTAATCCGATGGCACTGCCAACGATCGCTCCTAAGACTCGATTACGGGGAAATATCGCCGCTAATCGCTGTTTATTGACGAAAACCAGCAAAAAACTGGAAACGGCTGTCCCGAAAAGTAAAAAGGGAAGCGAGGTCAAGACTAAACTAAGAAAAAAAGTAACAGCGATAGAAATTTGATTCATGAATAGGGTTCAAGATCGGAAGCTATCCTACAAAATAGCAGATAAGGTAAAAAGTAAAAAGATCGGTTTTCGATGCAACAATAGGTTAGTTTGTTGAAACCAAAAATTAAAAAGAACGTAAAGCGATTAATTGTGCCTCAGCTTTATGAAGGGATTCTAACCATTCTTTTTCGGGATCGCTATCAGCAACTATTCCCGCTCCCACTTGTCCCCAAACGGTGTTTAAATCCCCCTGAGCGGTCATTAATAGGGTACGGATGAGAATATTCAAATCTAAATGACCCCGTAGGTCAATATAGCCACAGGAACCATAGAATAAATTGCGTCGCACTGGTTCCAATTCTTCGATAATTTCTAGACAACGAACTTTCGGACAACCGGTAATTGTTCCACCGGGGAAAAGAGCTTTAATTAAATCAATAGCATGATACTTTTTATCTAGTTTTCCTTGAACATTACTGACCAAGTGCATAACATGGCTATAACGCTCGATCGTCAGTAATTCATCCACATCCACCGATCCCCATTCACAAACTCTACCCAGATCATTGCGTTCCAGATCCACTAGCATAATATGCTCGGCCCGCTCTTTTGTATTAGTTAATAGTTCCTCAGCTAATTGTCGATCGAGTGCCTCGGTTTTACCCCGGGGACGGGTTCCGGCGATCGGTCTAGTGCTGGCTATTCCCCTTTCTAATTTTACCAATCTTTCGGGAGAACAACTAATCATTTCTCCCCAAGGGGTGCGCCAATAACTGGCAAAAGGAGAAGGGTTTATCTGTTGTAAACTGCGATAAATTTGCCATCCTTTTGCCCTAGTTGTGCTTTGAAATCTTAGGGATAAATTTGCTTGAAAAATATCGCCTTTTCTGATATAATCTAAGGCTTTTTTAACAGCTTTTTCGTAGTCGAGTTGAGAAGTATAAAAGATTAAGGGAGAGGGATGAGGATCGATCAACTCAAAATCGGGGTTAGTGGTTAAAGATTGTTCGTATTTATCTAAATCTTCGGGTTTAGTGGCAGCTAACCAGAGAATTTGTCCTTGGTGATCGAGAATGGCAAAACTGTCTGGTTCATACCAATAAGCGACGGGAAAAGGGAGAGTATTAGCTTTACTGTTGGGTAATTTTTCTATTTCCCAAGCTAAATCGTAGCCTAACCACCCCAACCAACCGCCATGGAAGGGAAGATGATCGGGAAGAATATCCGATCGGGTTTGGGGGAGTAAACTGCTTAAAAAGGGCAAAATTTCCCCCAGTGCGGGGGTCCAAAGCTGACGCGGGGAACCAGCACAAAGAGAGTAACGGGAGAGGAAATTACCCGGATAGGGACTTTCTAGTAAAGTAGCGATCGCATCTTGGGAGAATAAGCAGGCAAAAACATCGGAACCGCTGCGCTGATGCAGAGGAAGCGATCGCCAATGCCATGCTAAAGGTTTTTGCATCTAAACTCGCGGGCCAAAATAGCTGGGAAATTGGTTATAACTAGGGTTTTGGTGTTAGTTGTGATCGGGGTGATCTTTCCTATCTGCTAACACCTATTATCTTAGTCCTAAATGTTTGCTGCCTCCTAATTATCCCCGATAATCGAGGTCAATTTCTTTAGAACCGCCGCGCTGTAATTGGCCTAACAATTCCCCTAACTGACTCCAAACCAAACCACCGATAAAGATAGTCATCGGGAGAGAGATAGCGTAGGCAACCCAACCATTGAGAATAAATATATCTAATCCCGAGGCAAGGAAAAGACAGATTCCTACACAAATACCAATAAAAGGAATTTGTAAGGAACTAGATTTTAAAAGATTTTGATCGTCTGAACCCTTATTTTTATACCAATTGTTAACCACTTGCTTGAGACTAGCTTCAAAAGCGGCCCCGCAGGTAATACCGATAAATAAACCAGCAAAAACTAGAAAATAGGGCGGTTGGGGCAGAAAATAATAATCCATAGAAAAAGTGATTAACCGATGATGACCTTAAACACTTTAACGCGAACTGGTTTCTCGCGGAAGGACAGCGGCCACACCTTGGGACGATAATTCCCGAAAAGCGCTCATGGCCACATCCAAGAGTCGCCGCGGTTGCAATTCTCCTTGAATTAAACCCCAGAGACGTTGTACTTCGGCCGTGTGGAGACGGTCATCTTCCGTCAAAGCTAATAGCAATTGACGACGCAGATAACGACCTTCTTCCGAGAGAAGAAAAGTGATGCCTAATTGCGCTGTGGGCAGTAAATCGAAGTTACTTTCCGATCGAGCCATTGTAATCATGTTTTCTAGGCGTTGCCACTGGAATTTACCGTTTTTGAACAGCACATCTAGTAAACGCCGGCGCAGTTGCGGCGATTCCCCGGTCAGGAGACGTTTAGCAACGTAGGGATAGGCTACTTGGACGATTTTGAAGTTAGGATCGAGGGTAAGGGCCACCCCTTCTTGGGTGACGAGGGAACGAATAATCAGGGCGAATTTGGCGGGAATCCGGAAGGGATATTGGTACATCAATTCGGAGAAATCATCGGTAATAGTGCGGAAATTGAAGTCACCGACCCTTTGACCGATGGCATTGCCTAAAACCCGTTCTAGAGCCGGAATAATTGGTTTTATATCCGTTTCTGGGGTTAAAAATCCCAGTTTGACAAAGTTGCTGGCCAGGTTTTCGTAGTCTTTGTTAATTAAATCGACGACGCAACTAGCGAGGGTTTCTTTAGTTTCCTCCTCTAACTGGTCCATCATGCCAAAATCGATATAGGCCATGCGACCATCAAAAGTGGCGAAAAGATTACCCGGGTGGGGATCAGCGTGGAAAAAGCCGTGTTCGAGGAGTTGCTGTAATCCAGAGGTGACGCCGATTTTAACGATACTATTGGGGTCTAATCCTAAAGCTTTGATATTCTCGGTATCGGTGAGTTTATAGCCATCAATCCATTCCAAGGTGAGGACGCGGCGACCACTATAACGCCAGTAAATACTGGGAACTTTAACTTCAGGGTTATTTTGGAAGTTGGTGGCGAATTTTTCAGCGTTGCGACCTTCGTTTTGATAGTCGATTTCCTCAAACAGTTTGGTGCCGAATTCATCGACAATCAGGGTGAGGTCGTGGCCGAGATTGAGGGGTAATAAACGACCGAATTTTTGAGCAGCCCAGCGCATTAGGTATAAATCGAGGCTTAAAAGCGCCCGCAGCCCCGGTCTTTGCACTTTAACGGCTACTTCTTCGCCGGTGGGTAGAATCGCTTTGTAAACCTGTCCTAAACTAGCGGCAGCCACAGGGGTGGGGGATATTTCTTGATAGGCTTTTTCTACAGGCATTCCCAATTCTGTCTCGATAAGGGCAAAAGCGATGTCGTTATCGAAGGGGGGAAGTTGGTCTTGCAGTTTAACTAATTCGTCTAAAAAGTCTTTGCGAACGAGGTCGGGGCGGGTAGAGAGAGCTTGACCGACTTTGATGAAGGTAGGACCCAAACGGGTGAGAATTTGCCTAAGTTCGCTGGCACGCTGGTATTTATTGGCTTCTTCTTGCTTTGTCCATTTGTCCCAGAGGAGACTGAGGAGAAATAATCCTAAAGACCAAGTAATCACGAAAGCGCGACCGAACAATTGCCAAGGTTTGTAACGGTATTCTTGAGCGATCGCTTCTGCACTGTAAGGAGTGAACTGTGTTTCTTCTCGTTTCCGGTCAGTTTGACTGTCTTGATGCCGACTCACTAGCTAATCTCTATATATCTTACGCCACTTGATATTGTAGCTAAGTTCTTGACATCAGTATACAAAACTACACATTATTTAATAATTGTTATAATTCCCTGAGAAATCATAAGTATTTATTGCTGGACTGCCGGGGAAATTCTCGGCTAGTGGATGTCCTCAAGTACCTGATGGATATTTTCAACAAGCTGTTCTATAAAGTTAACGGCATCATTAACCATATTTTCATCGATATTCCAGCGACTGCCAATGCCATAACTCGGGTCTATATCAGCTTCATGGGCGATTTTGTTCCTTCGCTCAACAATTGCGCTAAGTTGGTTTTTAATATCTTTAGCTGGTTTATTTAGTTTGCTGGCCACTTCTTTCCACAATTCCTTGGCTGAAATTAGTCTAATGGCATCCGCTATCTTGTTCGGTTGTTGATAGCTTTCATAGCTGAGTTTTTCTCTAATTTCAGCCTAAGAGCCAATGATTACTATTAAGTTTGTTGGTGAGGAGATTTTCAATCATTGGTAGTACCTCGGAAATTGAGCGAGATTCTTGACCAAAAAAAGAACCGTAGTTTTGTTGAATTTCGTTCTCTAACCAAGAGCCAATACTAATAGCTATCAATCGTTCTTGTCGTGCGCCATTCAAGGAGACTTTAAAACGAGAAAAGGCAGATTGAGAACTGTTAGGAGTGGGAGAAGGTTCTGAACGTTGGCCTCGATAAATTTCTAGCATTCCTAGAGTAACCACTTCGTGAATATAATAATCTAAAGCGCTTACAGTCAGGACTAAAGCGGCTCTGAGGATATCCGATACATCTAGGGCGGAAGTAGTCTGAGATTTGAGGGAATTGTGGATAGCGATCAAGTCACGAACGCGGGCAATGCTAAGGCGAAATTGTTCAATTGCTAACTGCATAAATCTCGGAGGTAAGACCGATAACTTTGTCTGCTAAGTCAGAAAAAATCTTTTTAAAGTCCTCTTGTTTTTCTTGGGCTTTACCTAACACTTTACCCTGCCACTTAGCTGATTTCAATTGTTCAGCAGTTAGCGCAAAAACAGGCATGTGATGCTCTTGAGATAAGGCAATAAGACTATTAAAATTAGGAATTTTTACTAGAGTACAGCAGTCTGGTACACCATTCTGATCGTAGATAAATTTCGGTAGCATCATGCCATTTTTTCCTAGGGCTGGAATCATTTTATTGCCGATATTTTCCTCGATTGTGTTAATCCAGTTTTCAAAGGCTTTTGTTTCTTTTCCACCAATAATTCGATAGTTCTGAACAATAGTTCCCAAAAAATGTAGGTTAACTTCGGGGAAGGGATAGTTGGCGGTTTTGAGAATTGGTAAAGCACTAGCTGCCTTAGCCCATTGGTGCCACTTAGGCAAGATTTTAGTTAAAGAATCGATAGCCATAACCGAGAAAAAATCCGCTGTGGTTGGCACAATAAAAAAGTTGCTGGTCATCAGTATATTTTGATTGATTGACCCCAAACTGGGACTCATATCGATTAAAATATAGTCAGCTTCAAATCTTTCGGCAGTTTTGTCTAATAAATATGTAATCGCACCGGGGAGATTTTTTAAAGCCTGAATTGACCCACTAAGTTCTTGAGCAATACCTAGGGTAACTTCATATTCAGCTAATCCCACATGACCAGGCAGTAAAAATAAGTCATCACGACCATCAATAGGAATACAGTCCACAGCTTCGATTAATCTCGGTTGAGACTCAAAAGCAGGTGCTAAAGCTGTTTTAATATTAGAGTAAGTATTGTAGATGGCTTGTAGTCTTTCCTCCCTATCTTCACTTTCATTAGTCAAAGCCATACCAGTTAAGTTACATTGGGGATCGGTATCGACAATAATTACTCTTTTGCCCTTCTCAGCAAGCATCCAACCAAGGTTAAAAGTGGTTGTAGTTTTGCTCACTCCACCTTTAAGATTAAAAAAAGCTATTTTTTGCACCATGGCATTAATTATATTTGAAGATTGTTGCCCTTGGTCATTATTGTAACATCAGTGTGGAGATTTTGCCATGATTTCTAGGCTAGAATCAGAGTTTCGGATTACTCGTTTTAATGCCGAGCAATTAAGGAAAAATTGCGCCATGGTTTCCACCCTAACACCCCCAATCGGATATTTAAGCAATTTCATCGGGATTAATGCCCAATTCCCGCAGCTTTTGGGCTAATTTTTCCGCCCGCTGTTGTTCTCTTTCTTTGGCTAATCTTTCCTGTTCTTTGGCTAATCTTTCCTGTCGAGCCGACTCTTGAGGGGTGGGAACCAATTCACCCGATTCGGTGAAATAGCGCAATTTATTGGCACAAATTCCTAAATATAATCCTAGTTGCTTACTCCATAAATAACCGTTTTCATTGGGGGTAATCGGTTGGTATTGTCCCTCGATTAAAGTGAATCCTTGCCATTCTAAAGTATTGGGATCAAACCAAAAATATTCAGGAGTCCGGAAAGTATGCTGATATAGTTCCTTTTTGGCTTTTCTGTCCACATTAGCGGTGGAATCGGAGAGAATTTCGATGATTACATTGGGATATTTACCCCCTTCTCCCCAGACAACCCAACTTTTCCGGGGACGTTTCTCTGTATCTAAAACCACGAAAAAATCTGGTCCACAAAAATCTCGCTGTTTCAGTTGTCTTTCGTTATAATAAATAGTCAAATTGCCCGAGGCATAGTAATCGTTTCTATCTTGCCAGAGCCAATCCAGACAAGATAATAATAAAATAATTTGTTGTAAATGCAGATCACTTTCCACGGGTGGTTCATCACTCCATAAATCGGTGGGAGGACAGACAATATCAGTAGCAATATCTAGGGTTGTCATCGTTTATAAACCCATTGAGTCAATTTGGGGTGATTCTAGCAACAAGCGACAATCAATACACTTATATTATAAGTCCGATCGTTTTGCTTGGGGTGCATCTCATTTTTGTAAATCTACTAATTTGGGATTTTTAAGGGGAAACTTTCTCCTAAAATTGGGCGTTACTTTCGGTTTTATCACTCAATCCAAGCTTTTGGGGGGTTCTACCCCCCAAACCCCAGAGCGCATTAGTTTTTCGGTGAGATGCTTACACGCGATTGTTCATATTTTTGTACCAATTTAATAGTCACTGATAATTGCTAATTGTCGGTATTTCTGCCAATATGAGATGCACTCCTTAATCTTCCGCTCGGTCTTAGGGAGATTTTTGTCAAGTCTGAACTCGAATTACTTAACAATTCGGTGAAGGTGAATCAACGAGAGCCGTTAATCTTTATTAAGGGGGGTTTGCCCTCAATCTCCTTGCTTGAAGGACTTATAAAAACCAGAAGAAAGCAATTAAAATAACAGTGAGAGTGGCGGCAAAAATGAGAGCGTATTCAATTTTTTGATTGATAATACCAATAACAATGACTAGGGTAATTGCCAGAAGAAACACACCGATATAGACTAGATCTTGAGTACCTGAATTAACTAAATTATTATTTAAAGTCGTTGTGGGTGTGGGAGTTTGTAGAATTGTTGATGAGAGACTAATCGTGGAGGTAATGAACATAAATATTTATGACTACCATAGAACTAATTTTATACAGTAAACCGGACTGTCATCTTTGCGAAGGGTTGCTAGAGAAACTAGAAAAAATCCGTCAACCGGAGTGGCAGTTAGAAATTAGGGACATTACCAGTCGAGAGGATTGGTTTAACGCTTATCAGTACGAAATCCCCGTCCTCTGTCAAAAACTGGCCACGGGGGAAAAAATCCTTCCTCGTCTTTCCCCCCGGGCAAATGCCGAACAATTGGCCCGTCTTTTAGCCAATAATTTAACCTAGGGGCTAATTACCCGGACTAGGAATAACGACCGGACTAGGAGAGGGAGAAGATTGGGCGACCGGTTGCGGTTTGGCTGCGGGTTGAGTTTGATACCATTTAAAGTGTTGGTAGGCCGTGCGCGATATTTGTTGAATCAGAGTCCTAGCGTTACTATCATTGTGGGGACGTTTCACCATCACTGCTCCTAGATAGCGTTTTCCGTTGGGCATATCAATAATCCCCGCATCCCCTAACATCGAGCCAATATCACCGGTTTTATGGGCAATATTGGCAGATTTCTCGATACCTTGCGGCAGCAGGGTGCGAGTGCGCGTTTCCTGCATAATATTCAATAGACGATCGCGGGAACGTAAACTGAGTAATTCCCCTTGATTAACTTTTCCTAAGATTGTCACCAAATCTCTCGGACTTGTGGTATTGGTTCCTTCCAAATCAGGTAAAGCGTTATTAATTACCGTACTGGTCAAACCCCAAGCTTGAAAACGCTGATTAAGAGCCTCTTTGCCGCCCATGCGCTTAATTAACATATTAGTAGCGGTATTATCGCTAATTACGTTCATTTTAGTGGCGGTTTCTAGGGCAGTATAGGTTTTATTCACTCCTAGATACTGCATATCCCCGGACCCACTGGCCAGGACATCCTTAGTGGCCACAAGGGATTCATCGAGACGAATTTTTCCCGCGTCCACATCCTCAAAAAAGGCGACCAGAATCGGGATTTTAATCGTACTAGCGGCGGCAAAAATAGTATCTCCGCGAAAATTAGCGTAAGCACCGTTATCGAGGTCAATAAATAAAGCTCCCGCCTGTAATTTCGGATATTTGACCGCTAAAGCCTGTAATTTCTGGTTGAGGCTGGTGAGATTTTCGTTTAAGACTAAGGTGGTCGGTTTTGGGGTGACGGGTTTGGGAGTCGGGGAATTAGTAGCGGTGGGTTTTGGGTGTAGGGGTAATTTGCTCGGATCCACCACCGTTAAAACCGTACCAGCGATCGCACCTAAACCGACACCAAGGATAGAGAAGCGAAGAACCTGAAGGAGAAAAGAAGCGATTAGGTTAGGTTTACGTTGTTTTTTTGCTCTTTTAACGGGTACAGACCTTTTTTTATTGTTTGAGTCCATCGTCCTAGAGTATCCAGGACCAGATTGGACTTTAGTGGGACGACGAGTTACTTGACGAGTCACGGTTTTCCTCAAGGGTATCCAGATTTATTATCGATCGCTAGGAGAATTTTTTTTCTTGCCCTTGAGACTATCAAGACCGAGAAAAAGTTGCCCGATACTTTCAATATGACCGATAATACCCCGCAGCAGGGCTAATTCCTCCAGCGTGGGCCGGGCCCGATGATAAAGTTGCCGGAATTTCTCCATCCTAGCGGCGGCGGTGTGGGGGTAAAGATAGCCAATTTTGAGCAAAAAGCTCTCTAAGTGCTGATAATAGCCTTCTAGAGCCTCAAAAGTGGCATTAGGGAGCATTTCTAACCGGGGTTCGAGCCTATTTTCCGTGGCCATTTGGTACAGTTCGTAGGAGCAAACCGCTACCGCTTGGGCGAGATTGAGGGAGGAATATTGAGGATTAGCGGGAATACCGACAAAACGCTGGGCGTGGTTCAGTTCGCTGTTACTTAAACCCCGGTCTTCTGGCCCGAAAATTAAGGCCGATTCTAGGTTAGGGGTGAGTAACCAGGGTAAGGCGGTCCGGGGTGTTTCGAGGGGAGTATTCAGGTGACGGGGTTTCGAGGTGGTGGCAATGATGCGATGACATCCCTGCAAAGCTTCCGCAAGGGTGGCTACCTGTGAACAGTTTTCTAGGACTTCAATACCGTGTACTGCCATGCGTCTCGCTTCTTCTGCAAGGATATCACAGGCGGGATTGACGATAATTAAGCGACTTAAGCCCATATTCCGCATAATTCTGGCAGTGGAACCCACATTTAAGGCTCCGGCTGGTTCAACTAAAATAATTCTCAGGCGATCGAGTGGGGAACTCTGATTATTTTCATCTACACTCATAGATAAGGCGCAGTTTTTGACTTTTTAACTTTAATCATGGCACGTCAGCCCTCGAAGTCCGATCTTCCCAGTAAAATTTGTCCCGTTTGCGGTTTATCCTTTACTTGGCGCAAAAAGTGGCAAAACTGTTGGCATGAGGTCAAATACTGTTCAGAACGCTGTCGTCGTCGCAAGTCCTCGGCCAATCAGTAAAAAGCCGAGAATTTTAACTATCAAATAGGCACTCTTGCAAAAGGCAATTTTTAGCTGAGGACTTAGATGGGTAATTAATTTTGCTTAGGTACTCTATTAGCTTTTAATTTTACGACTAATTTAGTAAGCTGATATTGCACACAATCGGGAATCCCGTGTTAAACTGCCTCGATAAGACGATGTCACTCTCAAGACCCTTCACTATATAATCTAATGGTAATACAATCGGTCAGTTTAACAGTTAAGGACTATAAGTCTAACATTCCCGTGGCCATCTTGTGTGGTGGCAAAGGAACCCGACTGCGGGAAGAAACCGAGTTTCGACCTAAACCGATGATTGCCATCGGAAATCGGCCGATTATTTGGCATATCATGAAAACTTATGCCCACTATGGCTTAACTGACTTTATGCTCTGTCTAGGGTATAAAGGGGAAATGATTCGGGACTATTTCTTTAGCTATGATTGGAATCAAAGTGATGTCCTCTTAGAGTTAGGCAATAAAAAAGTGACCAAACTCGATAGTGGACATGATGAAGAAGACTGGCGTATTTGGTTAATTGACACGGGACAGGAAACCATGACAGGAGGCCGTCTTAAACGTCTCACCTCTTATATAGATCAAAGCGGAAGTGATATCTTTTTGGCCACCTACGGGGATGGGGTTTGTGATGTGAATATTGCGGATCTGTTGGATTTCCATTACTCTCATGGGAAATTAGCCACCTTGACGGCGGTTCGTCCTCCTTCTCGCTTTGGTGAGTTAGTGATTGAGGATAATCTAGTCAGTCAATTCCAAGAAAAGCCCCAAACGGCTGAAGGATGGATTAATGGGGGGTATTTTGTCTTAAATCGCAAGGTTTTGGATTTAATTGAGGGAGATGCGACGACTTTTGAAGCACAACCCCTAAGAACCCTAGCCGCTTTAGGAGAACTCGCCGTCTATAAGCATGAAGGGTTTTGGCAGTGTATGGATACTTACCGAGAAATGGAAATGCTCAATCACCTTTATGACACTGGACAAGCTAGATGGAAAATATGGTAAAGAAAGCATTTTAGCGGGGCAAAAAGGTCTTTATTACTGGTCATACTGGCTTTAAGGAGTCCTGACTGGCTTTTTGGTTACTCCATCTGGGGGTAGAGGTAAAAGGCCTCAGTTTAGCTGCCAATACCACCCCCGCTTTATTTGAACAATTAGACTTAGCTAAAAATTTGAGTCACCATATGGGGGATATTCGAGAGGCCGAGTTAGTGGCTCGTTTAATCGCCTCATGGCAACTGAATGTAATCTTTCATTTAGCAGCGCATTGACATCCTCACCGCCGTAAACGGACGGTGATTCCCAAACCTCACGATTTAGGTTTCTGCTTCTTTCCCTTGCGGGGTTCCGCACCTGCCTTAACAGATTTACTCTGTTCTGGTC
>SFCA01000221.1:0-13944 GCA_007095475.1 Microcystis aeruginosa Ma_QC_C_20070703_M131
ATTCGGGAATTTTTGTCCAATCAATCAATTGGTGAACTTCAGGAAAAAAGAAGTATAAAAACGCTTCAAAATACTCGGTTAATGCTTCTTTCCAGGGTTCATCATAATTGGCGGTTGTTTGGTTCATGGCAAGTCGCTACCAATTGGAAAGTTAGGCACTCATCTAAATCTATTATTCCCCATAAATAAGTACCTAAGCAAAATTAATTACACATATCTAACCCCCTCTTGCCTTTTGCCTCTTGCCTTTTGCCTATCTTCACTAGGAAATTAATTTTGCACGACTACTTATCATCAATGCTACTTGTCGTCACAAAACTTCCCATTAGAGCAACCTACATCTACATCTTTGTTCTAACATTTATTGCTAAAACTATATAATGCCGTCAGATAAAGGGGGTCGGAACCAACGGAACCGGGGAAGATATCCTTAACTAAAAAAGGAGTTGACATGATTTTTTCCTGAATAATAGGGTGAAAATTACAAAATTAAGTCCCTAAAGAAGGCACCATCCAGACGGATTGAGTGCCATCGAGGTCGGTATCCGGTCCAATTAGCGCCGGGTTGCGGTAGCCCGGTAGCACGGAGACAGCGAAAACCTCCTCCACGCCGCTATTGAACCAAAAAGTCGCCACCAGTTGACTGGTAGCTAGATTGACAATAGCCAACCCGCACCGCAATTGATTACGCCGCTCATCCAGGGGTAAACCGCCAAAAATCGCCGTTTCTCGGATTTGGGACAACCCGACAAAGGCGTGACCTTCCCAACAGTCTAAACCCCGAGTAAAACCGGGCAATTCGGCGATGATTTCCGTGCTACCAGTTTGGGGATGCCAACGGTTCAAGGTTCCATAACCGGAATTGAGGAAATAGAGATTACCCTGGTAAAGGCGGGGAGAATGGGGCATAGCTAAACCCCGCAGAATCACCTCTCCTCTAGCCACATCAATTAAGCATCCGCCCTGGGCCTTATTCTCTCGCCAGAGGCTTTCCTGGTTGGTTTCCCCCAATGCCGTCACATAGGCGGGAGTGCCACTATTTTCAGCCATAGCCAAGCCATTGAGGTGGCAGCGGTCTCCGGGGACTAACTCGGTAATAAAAGGCGGTTTCCACTGGGGTAGAAAACTCCAATTTCCTTCGATGGTTGCCAGACAGTTAAACAGGGTATTGACCACCCAAAGGCGATTACTGCCAAAGGCCAAATCATGACCCATAATCGGGCCGGTGAGGTGAGAGGAGCGGGCCAAAAAGGCGATATCCTGTTCCCCTTCGGGTTTAATCTGGGGGGCAATCTCTCGATTAGCGGGTAAATTCCAAATTGCCTGACGAGCGCCCACAGCAATTCCGGTAGCAGTTCGGGTTAAACCCATTGCTTGGTCAAAATGGGCGAAACTCACCCGCATTTGTCCTTGATAAGTGCCAATGCTGGCCACTCGTCCCGCTTGGTAGGTGGAAATCAACACCGACAAGTCAAACTGGTTGAGTAATTCCGGCAGATTGAGGCTGTACTCATAATTGACCGGCACTGCTTGGCGCTGAGTTGGACTCGCTGCTGGCTCTTGAGTATCTGAAAACTGGTTAGTCTTGGGCGGCAAGCTGTCCATAGAGTTTTTTTTGGTATAGACAAAAATCGATTATTAAAATTGATTATTGTCTATGGTTTATTATGGTTTCAGTTGGCATTAATGGGGGTCATTATAAACAAATTAATCAATATTATTTATAAAGTTTTCTTAACTTTTTTTGTATCAAATTTACTTGAACGGGAGCATTAAATATTTATGATTGAGTTTGTGTAAAACGGTTAAATCTCATACCATTTGGGCGCAGGCGATGCGCCCCTACCATTGGTGCAATAATATTATTGTAGGGGCGAATTGCATTCGCCCCCGTAATTATATGATTCCCCACTTGAGCCTATATTCTTGGATATAAACTTGATTCTAGAAAAACTATTGGTAATCAGAAAATGCTGACTTCATCGCCTCCCAATCTCTCGCAACTTGCCCTTTTATTTCTCAAAATCGGGATTATCGGTTTTGGTGGTCCGGCTGCCCATATCGCTTTAATGGAGGAAGAAGTGGTTAAGCGTCGCGGTTGGATGACTAAGGAGCGATTTCTCGATTTGGTGGGGGCAACTAATCTGATTCCCGGTCCTAATTCCACGGAAATGGCTATTCATATCGGTTATATTTTTGGTGGTTTAGCGGGTTTAATAATCACTGGGGTTTGTTTTATTACTCCTGCGGTGTTAATTACGGGTTTTCTAGCTTGGATTTATACTACCTACGGGACTTTACCGGATGTGGCTCCGATTTTTGCGGGAATTAAACCGGTGGTAATTGCGGTGATTTTTCAGGCACTCTGGCGCTTAGGTAAAAAGGCACTGAAAACCCGTCAATTACTCTTCATCGGATTGGGAGTTATCGGATTATTAATCTTAGGTTTAAATGAATTTATCGCTTTACTTTTAGGCGGAATTATCGGGATGTTTATCCTAAAAAAATTCGCTACTTTTCCCCTGATTGTGGCAGGAATAGGCAGTGCGACGGCGGTTGCTACTCCTAGCAATATCCCACCGACATTAACAGGATTAGGGCTATTTTTTCTCAAGGTGGGTAGTGTTTTATTTGGTAGTGGTTATGTGTTAGTTGCCTTTTTAGAAGGGGATTTAGTGCAGGGGAGAGGATGGTTAACCCAGCAACAATTATTAGATGCTATTGCTGTGGGTCAATTTACCCCCGGTCCGGTGTTATCTACAGCCACTTTTATCGGTTATCAAATATTAGGAGTATCGGGGGCAATTGTGGCGACTCTAGCGATTTTCTTTCCTTCTTTTATCTTTGTTTTATTACTTAATCCTCTCATTCCTAAACTGAGAGAATCCGCTTGGGCGGGTGCTTTTTTAGACGCAATTAATGCTAGTGCTGTGGCTTTAATGGTAGCAGTGATTTTTAATTTAGCCCTAGCTACTTGGTTACAACCCTACGGGAATTTACCTTTTAATTTATTGGCTATCATTCTATCTCTTGTCTCCGCTATTCTTTTACTCCGTTTTCAAGTTAATTCTACTTGGTTAATTCTGGCTGGTGCGCTCATTGGTTTGCTATTGAAATAATTAGGTTAGGGGGAAATACTGCCCCAAACTAACCTATATTTTCCTTAAACTTTTGCCATTGATGTAGTTGCTTCTCTGAGCTTTTCTACCCAGTTATAAATCTGATCGCGATTTAGTCTATAGCTGAGGGGATGGGCGATTAATCGAGCGCTACTAGCAAATAATTCGGCAATTTCTACTAAACCATTTTCCCGTAAAGTTCGACCGGTGGAAACTAGGTCAACTATCGCTTCTGACATCCCCGTAATCGGGCCTAATTCTACGGAACCATAGAGAGGTATAATCTCGACGGGAATATCTAAACGACGAAAATAATCCTTAGCACAATTGACAAATTTTGAGGCAACTTTACCGTGATGGGGAATGTCTAGAGGACTTTGATAGGGACTATCAGCAGGGACAGCTACCGACATCCGACAGTAACCAAATTTTAAGTCAATTAAATTAGCCACATCGGGAGATTTTTCCAATAAAATATCATAACCGGCGATGCCTAATTGTGCCTGACCGTATTCTACATAAACGGGTACATCTGTGGCTCTTACTAATAACGCTTTCGCTTGGTTAGTGGGGTCGGTAATCTGTAATTGGCGATTTTTTGAGTCAAGAAAGGCACTAAAATCTAAGCCAATTTTCTGAAATATTTGGATACTTTCGTTTAGTAAAGCACCCTTCGGTAAGGCAATTGTTAGCATAGAGGGAATTATGAATTGGGGTGTGGGGAAGTGGGGTGTGGGGTGTGGGGTGTGGGGTGTATGTAGGGAAGGAAACCTTTTTCATCTCTGGTAGTGAAAATTTTTTCATCGGGACTGAATCCTGAATCCTAACGACCGACTCCTGACGACCGACTCCTGACGACCGACTGGGAGTCTCCTGTCTCCTAACAGCTAAAATCATAGCTGATAACCGAGATGGCAGTCAGTTCTCTAATGACCACATCAGCTAATTGTAAATCTTGATGGTTTTCCGGTTGCCAACTAATTGCGATCGCAGCTGCTGATTTTGCCTGTTTAGCCATTTCCCAATCGGCCCTAGTGTCCCCTACCATCAGGGTTTTGTCCACTGCGGTCCCCAAAGCTTGACAGGTTTCTTGCAATAATAGGGGATCGGGTTTACTTAAACCTCGATCGCAGCCCCGAACAATTTTAATATAATTTAATAGGTGATTTTCCTTGACAAATTGCTCAACTCGTGCTGTGGTATCGGAGGAAAGAATCGCCAATTGTAAACCGGCCGCGTGCAGATAACGAATTACTTCTAAACATTGGGGATAGAGGGGATTTAAGCGGGGGGGAACCTTTTCATCGGCCGCTTGGAAGGCCGCTTTTGCGATCGCCATAGCCGTTAACCAATCCCGGCCGGTGGAAGCAATACAACCGGCAGCGACGATATGATTATCTCTGCGGCTGCCCACTGCCATTAAACCGGCAGGATTGAGACTATTTGCCCCAATACCGAAAGTTTTAGTTAATAAAGACTCTAAACCAGGGATTTGCGATTCAATGGCTTGTATCCGGGCTATAGCCCGATCATACCAGAAAGCCCGCGAATCCTCTAGCGTACCGTCCTTATCAAAAACAATCCCTTGAATATCTCTAAATTCTCGATTACCACAGCGAATTATCGGCAAATAAACCTCCTTATTTTTATCTATATTGTCAGCCATCATTTTAGCTGTCAGGAGACAGGATTCAGGAGACAGGATTCAGGAGATTATTTTTTATTTATTCTCCCCACACCCCACACCCCACTTTCCTGTACCCTTTAAACAGGATTTAGTATTATTCCTCAAAAGCAGCTTTTTGCTGACGGACTAAATCGACACCGCGGGAAGTTCCCAGACGGGTGGCCCCGGCCCGGATAAGAGTGATCGCTTGTTCTAGGGTGCGAATTCCGCCGGATGCTTTAATTCCTACCCGGCCTTTGCTAATTTCCTTGAGAAACTTCACATCGCTAACCGTTGCACCTCCAAACCAGCCAGTACTGGTTTTTAGATAACTCACTCCTGCATCCATGCAAATCTCCGCCGCTAAACGTTTCTCGGTGTCCGTCAGTTGCGAGGTTTCCAGAATCGCTTTCACCGTCTGGCCGGTTTCCTGACAAATACTAGCAATTTCTTGGAATAATTGCTCAGATTTCCCATCTTTTAGCCAACCGAGATTAATAACCACCTCTAACTCCTTAGCACCATTATCTACGGCTTCTAAAGCCTCATAACGTTTAACTGCGGAGGTAGTGGCCCCTGCGGGAAAACCAATCACGGTAGAAACTAAAGTTTTTTTGCCGTGGAGTAACTGCACAGCTTGCTTAACGGCAGCGGGATAAACGCAGACGGTGGGAAAACGATATTGTTCGGCCTGTTGACAGTAAGCCTCTAATTGTTCACTGGTGGCGGTGGGGATGAGGAGAGAATGGTCGATATATTGTGCTAAATCTAGATCAGAATCGGTGATAGCCATTATCTAAGCCTCAATATAGTCAATCGATCGCTATTTTCTCATTTTATGGAAGTCGCACAGCAAAGTCATGTCTCGCTAACCTAGAAATTGAGAGACTAGCAAAAATCCAGTAACCTAGGAAGAAACCGTCACAAGTGAAGACTAGGAGAAAATAGACCTATGTTAGAAGCGTATCATCAGCACGTTGCCGACCGAGCGAAATTAGGTATCCCTCCCCTTCCCCTCAATGCTCAACAAACGGCGGAATTATGCGAAATACTCAAAAATACGCCCGAAGAACTCAAGGGAGAATTGCTGACCCTGCTGCGTGACCGTGTTCCCCCCGGAGTTGATGAAGCGGCCTACGTTAAAGCGGGATTTTTAACAGGAATTGCCAAAGGTGAAATAAAATCTAACGTTATCTCCCCCCAGGGTGCGGTTAGCTTACTGGGAACCATGGTCGGCGGTTATAACGTTCATTCTCTGATTGAACTGCTGAAATCCAGAGATATTAATATCGCCGCTGCCGCTGCCAGTGCTTTAAGTAAAACCCTGCTGGTATTCGACGCATTTAACGAGGTTTTGGAATTATCCGATACCAATCCCTATGCTAAACAGGTTATCGATGCTTGGGCCAATGGCGCTTGGTTTATCGCTAAACCGAAACTTGCTAAAGAAATTACAGTCACCGTCTTCAAAGTCCCGGGAGAAACCAATACAGATGACCTATCTCCCGCTCCCCATGCCACCACCCGGCCCGATATTCCCCTCCATGCTTTGGTAATGTTAGAAACCCGTCAACCCGGGTCCTTAGAAACCATTGCCGAATTGAAAAAATTAGGCCATCCGGTCGCCTATGTGGGGGATGTGGTTGGGACTGGTTCCAGCCGAAAATCGGCGATTAACTCGGTTCTCTGGCATATTGGCGATGATATTCCCTTTGTGCCTAATAAACGTGCTGGTGGCTATATTTTAGGCAGTAAAATCGCCCCTATCTTCTTCAATACTGCTGAAGATTCCGGCGCTTTACCGATTGAATGCGATGTTAGCCAAATGAACACGGGGGATGTGATTAAAATTTATCCCTACGAAGGCAAAATCACCAACGAAGCGGGCGCAACTATTAGCACCTTTAGCCTCAAACCTGAGACAATTCTGGATGAAGTGCGGGCCGGCGGTCGTATTCCCCTCTTAATCGGTCGCAGTCTCACGGATAAAACCCGTCACGCCTTGGGACTTGAGGCGAGTACCCTATTTACTCGTCCAACTATGCCTAATGACACGGGTAAAGGTTACACCCTAGCGCAAAAAATGGTCGGCAAAGCTTGCGGTTTACCCGGGGTGCGGCCGGGTACTTCCTGTGACCCGATTATGACTACGGTAGGGTCTCAGGATACCACCGGTCCGATGACCAGGGACGAGTTAAAAGAGTTAGCCTGTTTAGGTTTTAGCGCCGATTTAGTCATGCAGAGTTTCTGTCACACGGCAGCCTATCCCAAACCGGTTGATATTCAAACTCATCACCAATTACCCGACTTTTTCTCTACCCGGGGTGGGGTGGCTTTACGTCCGGGAGATGGCATTATTCACTCCTGGTTAAATCGGATGTTATTGCCGGATACGGTGGGGACTGGAGGCGATTCTCATACTCGTTTTCCCCTGGGAATTTCCTTTCCTGCGGGGTCGGGTTTAGTGGCATTTGCCGCCGCTTTGGGAGTAATGCCTTTGGATATGCCGGAATCGGTTTTAGTGCGTTTTACGGGGGAATTACAACCCGGTGTAACTCTGCGCGATATTGTTAATGCTATTCCCTACGTTGCCATGCAAGAAGGCAAATTAACCGTGGAAAAACAGAACAAAAAAAATGTTTTTAACGGTCGTATTATGGAGATGGAAGGGCTGCCGGATTTGAAATTAGAGCAGGCTTTTGAGTTAACCGATGCCACGGCGGAACGTTCCTGCGCCGGTTGTACGATTAAGTTAAGTACCGAGACAGTGGCGGAATATTTACGCTCTAATGTGGCCCTGTTAAAGAATATGGCGGCCCGGGGTTATAGTGATGCCAAAACTATCCTGCGTCGGGTAGCAAAAATGGAACAATGGTTAGCTAATCCCGTCCTGATGGAGGCTGATAAGGATGCCGAATATGCGGATATTATCACCGTCAACTTAAGCGAGATTAAAGAACCAATTGTTGCCGCACCCAATGACCCCGATAATATCAAGTTAATGTCGGAATGCGCCGGGGATAAAATTGATGAGGTGTTCATCGGTTCTTGTATGACTAATATTGGTCATTATCGCGCCGCCGCTAAGATATTAGAAGGTGCAGGAGTTGCTAAGGCTAAACTGTGGATTTGTCCCCCCACCCGCATGGATGAAAAACAATTGCGCGATGAGGGAATGTACGGCATTTTTGCCGCTTCTGGGGCGCGTACTGAGATGCCTGGATGTTCCCTTTGTATGGGTAATCAAGCGCGGGTTGAAGACAGAGCAACGGTATTTTCTACCTCGACTCGTAACTTCAATAATCGCATGGGAAAAGATGCGCGAGTCTATCTCGGTTCCGCCGAATTAGCGGCGGTTTGTGCGCTGCTAGGACGCATTCCCACCGTCGAGGAATACCTGGCAATTGTCACCGAGAAAATTAATCCTTTTGCCAGCAATTTATACCGCTATTTGAACTTTAATGAAATCGCTGGTTTTGAGGATGAAGGCCGGGTAATTCCCCTAGAAGATTTACCTAAGATTGAGGATATCTTAGGGATTCCTTCTGGTGTTTTGAGTTAGTATGAAGTTTGGGGTGAGCTATGAAAAGCTCACCTTATTGACGATTTTTGTAACCAAGGAGATTAAAATCATGAACTTATAGCGTTTCGTGTTCGCAAGAGGTACATTATCGATGTTGAAAAGCTTAATCGGCAAAAATTTAAGTGTGCCACACAGAGGTGAGAACCGCTGTATATTAGTTGTCTTAATGGTGAGGTAAGAAGTTAAGTTTTCCTTTTGGGGTGTCGGTGGTCAGCAGTCAATACCAAATTAGGTTACACTTCATCTTTATAAGAAATGCTGTAAGCATAATGAGGTATTGTGGCATTATACACAAATTATTGAAAAACAGTCTTCGGAGAATAAAAGTTATGTCTATGTCTAAGTCTAAGTCGCCAACAAATTTGAGTTTGACAACATTGCTTTTATTTCTTTCTGGCATTTCTTTTGTTGGTGGTTTAGTTTTCTTAGTTTGGAGTTGGTCTTTATCAAAAGATTATGAAAAGAAAAACCAATATATTCAAATACTTACTAATTTAGAAAAAATTACTCACTTAAAAGATGATGAGTTTGCTAATTGGAGAGATAACATTATAAGAATTAATAACGAAAGATTTTTAGATTTAGGATCAAAAGAGAAAGGATTTACTGGCGAAAAAACGGAAAAAGAAGAAGATATAGGATTATCTTATTATTTTTCTGGTCAATTGCCTCAAGGTAAAAACGAAGGATATAAAGGAACTATTCTATCTGACAAAAGTAAAGCACATCAAAGCTTAAATGTTCAACAAGTACAGACAGACAAGCAATTATTTCAAAGTGAATTGACTTCTTTACAATTAAATAAAATTTTGAGCAGGAGTATATATATAATATTTTTTACGGTATCACTTTTCTTCCTTTGCTTTGGTATTTTTATGATTATTGTAATGTCGGTAAAAAAAATAAACCTCGATATCAAAAATATTGCTACACCCATAGAAGAGAAAATTAGTTTAGAAGATTACTACCGAGTAAATTTGTCTCAAATTCAGATTATTTTTAATTTTAGTGTGGCAGCTATGATTGCAGGATTTTTCTTAATAATAGTTTCTCTTCTTTGGAGTATGATCATTGTCGTTAATAAACCCCAAAATAATCAGCAATCTTCCACTAATTACATTCCTTCTGTCGTAGGTGCAGTATCTGGAATGATAGGTAATTTTATCGGAGCCACTTTTTTATTCTTGTATAAATCTGCTGTTGAACAATCAAGCAAATATTCACAATTTTTAGAGAGAGACAATTCATTAAAACTGGCTCAAAGTCTTTTAGAAGATATTAAAAGCAAGGCGGAAGAAAGTGACGAAAATGAGAAAATTATTGAATATCAACTCAAGATTATTACTTTGTTAATCAATCAATCTAAAATTAATGAAATTAGCGATCAAAGTGCAGATAAAACAAAGTGAATACAAAAAGTAGTCTCAATACTAATAATGGGTATTGAATAACAAAAACTAAATTTCAATTGACCTTATATCATTTTTCAAAAGTGATGACAGACTTAGTTGATTATTCCGAAGTGCGACTCCTCTCTCAGAGCGGAATTGCGCTCTGAGATGTTAGTCACGACTATTGAAAATTGGCTCTACCGAACCTGTCATGCAAAACTATCAACAACTCATGCTTGTAAAGCTTGTATACTAGGGCTTTGAGTTTTTGTTAGATTGATATTTATCAACTTTAGAGCATTGCTGGACAGAGAGGGAGCTTGGGGAATTTTCTACAGTGTAAGTTCGGAAGAACCTGAAAATTAATCATTGGTATTAACTTTAAATGTAACACGGCAGAGTATTTCAGAGGTATTTCTAGAGTCAACTACGTCAACTCTCCATTTGCCTTCAGGACTGGGAGGTTTCGAGAAATCATAGTTACTCCATGTTTTCCAAGATGTTGAAGAATTCACAGGAAGTTTAACCTGAGATAGTTCTGCCCATTTTGTGCCTGGAGGAACGAATCTTAAAAGAATAAGAATACTTTGTACGGAATCATAAAAGGAAGATGGTGTCTCATAAAAAATCTCTTCTTTGTACCACCTATGTAGTAAATTTACTGCCTTATTAGATCTGATTCGAGTCCATAAAAAAACTTTGCTATTAATTCGAGAGTACAAAATAGGAGATTCGTTATCAATATAGTTGGAGTTTTCACAGAGCACTGGGACGATGCTATCATATTTTTCACGGGTTTTGCGATCAACTCCGCTCGTCAAGGAAACTTCCACTACCTCTAAGTCTGTAGCAGAAGATATTGATTTTGGAGCAATTCCTCCTAAAATTAGTAGGGCGGTAAAAACTAACAGAGTTTTTCGCATAGAATCTGTCATTTTTTCGTATTATATGGAATTAATTATATAGGAAAACGGTGGCTATCACAACGCCAATTCACGTCCGAATTGCATCCCTGTCTGATCTATGATTATAGAATACCTCATTCGGGGTACGATAGTCAAGACATTTTCGAGGACGATTGTTAATCAAGTTTACGGCTCTTTCTACCAGGGTGAGCGCATCTCAATTGACAATTGGTCAATTTTGTTATCTGCTTGCTGTGTGGGCATTTCAGGTGATACCAGTCAATCAGAATAGTTACGAAATCGACCCATTTGGTCGATTTTTGCTTAACAATTGAGATAGCCAATTCTCCTCAAATATGCCTGAATCGCTCTCTGGGCAAGCAACTCACATAAAGTTCATTTTGTCAAAGATTGTTAAGATGTGCTTGCCCTGCCGGAAACACGAGTTTATTTAGCGATTGGACAAGAAATTTATGAAAAATTTTTCGCTCAAGCTGCCATACAAATAATCTTGCAAAAGTATCAAATTTTATTGTTAATTGTTGACACTAATCAGGAGGAAATCGTCCAATGAATAAACTAAGTCAATACCGAGAAATAATCAAAAAGATCATTTTAAAATATGCCCAATTTAATTAGAGCCTGTTTTCGATGAACAAAGGGATCATTATGCTTTAATGCAAGTCGGTTGGGATCGAGGAAAAAGGGTTAAAGGTAATTTAATCTATCTGACTTTAAATCATGAAAAAATCTATATCGAATATGATGGCATGGAGACAGGACTCACTCAAGACTTAATTCATTTTGGAATAGCACCCGAAGATATTGTCTTAGCCTTTTTATCTCCTGACACTGCTTTATCAACGGATATGCTAAAATCTAAAACATAAAAAATACCAAGCAGTCATTCAACCAGTTTACCTAAATTAAACACTTAAAACACAGGAACAATGGAGGTTACAAAATGAACACAATAACACTTAAAAAGCGTTTGATTGAAAAGATTAACAATCTTTCTGAAGAGCAACTTAATTCAGTTATATCTTTTGTTGAACAGTTAGAGAATCTGTCTGAAGAAAACCAAAAAGTTAAACGACCACAAACTGATGAGGAAAGGATGGCTTTGGTGGATGAATTGAAACAATTATTCAAAGAAACTCAAGAACTATATAAAGATAATCCCATTACCGATGAAGAAATCCAAGCAGAAATAGACGCTTATCGGAGGGGTGAATGAAAATTATTATTGATACTAACATTGTAGTTTCGGCAATAATAGCTGATCGCAATCCAGAAAGGCTAATTATCTTGGTTGCCAGTAAGAGCGATTATCAATGGATAGTTTCTTCTGAAATTCTAACAGAATATAAAGATGTGCTTAATCGCAAAAAATTGAAAGTTACTGATCAGAAAAAACAAAGATGGTTGAGGATGTTTACACTCTTTACAACTTCTGTTGATGTTAATCTAACGATTGACTTTCCTAGAGATAGAAAAGACGCTAAATTTTTAGCTTGTGCAATATCCTCTGGTGCTGATTATTTGATTACAGGTGATAAGGATTTTGAGGATGTACCGGACTTAGGAGTTACTAAAATTGTTACTGTCTCTCAGTTTTTAGAAATTTTTACGAATTAACTAGGAGGAAAATTATGAGCGATTTAAAATAAGGCTAAATGCCATTATCAAGTTTGTATTTTAGTCTAAGTAAAATAAAGCATGGAGGACAAGTTAAAAATGGGTGTTGAAGACAACGACAGCAAAAAACTTGAACAACAAAAACTACTGACAGGGGGACAAGACATCTCAAAGCGTTGTCCACAAAGGTTTTTAGGCTCCTCAGTTACAAATAGATACATCCCTTTCAGCCAAAAAGCTAACGAGAGAATCAGGGATTTGGGCGAGCTTATTAGAAATCTTTATCAACAATGGGGGGTGATCTGCATCGAACTTTTTCGCTCGAACACCCCAAAAAGCTTGTGCTGTAAGGAGTTCAGCCAGCTTGTCCCCCTGTCAGCAAAAACTAGAACAGCAAGAGTCAGATAAACCCAAAACTGGTAAAGAAGCTCTCGACATTGTTAAAGCTCAAAAAGAAGGAAAAGATGTTACTCAAAAACTAGAAACTTCTGCCGAAAAACCGAAAATAGGTAAAGAAGCTCTCGATACTGTCAAACAAGAGCGAAATCTAGAGTCAGCTAGAATCGGACAAAAAGCTCACGCCGAGTATTTTTCTGAACTTAAACAAAATCCAGAAATGGGAGGAGGATGGAGAATTGAAGCAATTGATCAAACAATGGGAGGCAAAAATAGACCCGATGTAGTTTATATCAATGATGAACAAAAAAGAATTGTCGTTGAGTATCTTTATACTGGTAATAAAAAAGATGTTCAAACTGCTAGTGGTTATGAGAGTCGTTCCCATAATCAGAAAGGATGGGATTATAGTCAAGAACCGAAAATTCAAGAGAAAATTAAAGAAGGTTACACTTTTGAATATGTGGTTGCTCCTTGGAATCCTGGCTCTTCGGGAATTGTTATGCAAATAATTAACTTAAAATAAAATTCGATGAGAGTGCCTACGCTCAAAAGTAGCTGAAATCCATATAGGGAAGGACTTAAGGCACAAACAGGTTAATACCAAAAGATAGACAATTGAGTTAAGATGTGATATAATAGCCAAAAACGAGATTATTTTACTTATGATACTTGACAAATTTTTAAACCTAAAAGGGGAGCATCTCACCTTTGCAATGAGCATAAATACTTAGTGGAAAAATAGGCTTTTCGAGGGTAATTCTTGTTTTAATTCTCCATGTACGCAGTCTTTAAAAGCCTCTATTTCGTTCCATCCCCCTAAAACCTAAAACCTAAAAGGAACCTGTATTCAAGGCTATCTACACCTAGAAAATATCGGTATAGTTTGCCGAATCGAATCGAAAAATCAAAAAGCAACCTGTCCTCATTGTGGCTTAGAGAGCGATAAACTCCACCAAAATCATCGACATTTAGTCAAAGATTTACCAATCTCAGGTCAACCAGTATACCTACAAGTTAATCGTCGTCAATTTAAGGGCGATAATTGTCAGAAACCCTTTAGTGAAGAGTTAGATTTTGTCGCCAAGAAACGAACCTATACGAAAAGACTAGCCGCAAATATACTGGAACAATTAAAAGAAGGAGATATTTTAAATGTTAGTCGAATAAATGACGTAACGGAAGAAGAGATTCAAAGAATGATAGAGGACATCGCCGAAGAAATTACAGAGCCAGACCTATCGGA
>SFCA01000222.1:0-19037 GCA_007095475.1 Microcystis aeruginosa Ma_QC_C_20070703_M131
CAGGGGAAGAGTAGTAAACCAGACCAACCGATGAAGACGAAACGGTCTCTTTTGAGCCAGTCATCGAGAGCATCAAACAGCCCTCTTTCTGGGGCGCGTCCGACAGCAATGGTCATGGGTATTTTTCCTCTTGCTTAACTGAAATCACGGGCAAGATTTCTTAACTTTTTTGAGTCTGGGATTACTCCCATTGTCTTATAAGATGGCGCGATCGATTGACTGGATTAGCTTGACTAAACTAGCTGCGATCGCTCGTTAATCCTCACAAACTGTAAAAGATTAACGTTTCTTAAACTAGCACAAGCTAGACAATAATTTCGAGTTCGGTAAGACTTTGGTTTCTTGTCGCCTCTATCTACCTTTAACCATTATTAACAAAAAATTACAAATCTATACAACTTGACTCATAATTGATTTTTAATACATATAAAAGTTCTTTTGTCAATGAGTATTTATATTCATTTTTTTAAGCGATTGCCACTCGCAATCCCCTAGGGGTTGCTCTAGCAATTGACAATCAAAGCATTCCTCGGCGGCGGTTTTCAGGGTAGCGATAATTGTCTCTAGGGTCAAATCTGTGGCTAAATTGAGCTTTTGAGGGGCAGCACTGGCGAAAACTTGCTCAAACAGTGAATTATCTTGCTCTAGCACCATCGAACCATGTTGGAGAACCGAGGAACCCCGTTGCAGTTGGGCGCTGCCAATAAATTTATTTCCCCAATTATCGACTAAATCCGCACCAGTAGCTGTACCGAAACAGTTAGCAGAATGGATATATCCCCGGCCGGCAGCACCGTAGGACAATTCTAGACCGAGATTTTGCCAGCCTGTGATTAAAAATTGACAGATTTGCCAGTAAACTTCCCTAACATTCCCCTTCATCCCTGAATTTACCACCATATAAGTCAAATCCCCCTGATGTAGTACGGCCCGGCCACCAGTAGGACGACGAACTAGGGAGATTTTTTGACCTTGCCAAGTCAAATTACGCCAAAAATCGGGATATTGCCGTTGATGGTAGCCCAAGGAAATAGCCGGGGGCGACCATTGATAAAAACGCAGAGTCGGGGGATGATGACCACAACGGTGTTGCTCTAGTAACCAAGAATCGATCGCCATTTGTTGCTCTGCCGATGAGATAATTGGAGGGATATAACGCCAAATTTTAGCTGCCACCAAAGGATTTTCGTAACATTTCATCATTATTATCTGCTACCGTCGCCACGAGAGTAATTGCTCGCGAAATCTCCCCGGGAGACAAATCGGCCACAGTACGCTGAGAAATCACCACCACCTGATCATTCATAATGGCAAAATGAGATTCAAAGGTTTCGGCACAATTCATCGCTAATAACTTGCGGGTTAATCCCAATTCATCCTTAACGGGCAATTTCAGCACAGAAGACCACACCGTGAGAAAATCATCGTCACTTTCCCCAGTTAACTGCACAAACACCTCAACGCTACCATACTGAAACTTCCACAGATAACCTTTTTCTGTGTGTTGTACCATAGCAGTATCATTCTGCTGCAGAGTAGAAATAACCGTTTCAATCATTTCTTGGTGACTGCTCGTACTAGCCAGAAATTCATCGGTCATTGACTCTATTGCTTCTGAAGTCGCTAAACTTTCCGTGGTCATAAAAATTCCCTAAACTCGATCGATCACAATCTTATCCCAAGAGAAAAGTAAAAAGTCAAAAAAATCGGGGCAAATACTGGTTACAACCCAGCACTGACGATATTTTTCAGCAGTCTGGATGGTAGAATATTGATTGCTGGTCTGTACCTGAACCGGAAGCCGGTATCATTACCTTGGCACCAAATTTCAGAAAAGAGGCTCTCAAAATGTCCTTGGCTGAACTCAAATCTCAAATCCAGGAACTTTCAAAAATTGACAAGCTGCGACTAATGCAATTCTTGGCGACTGAGCTTGTCAAAGAAGAGAACGGAGACTTTTTTGTAGAAGGTCAAGAGTACCCAATCTGGTCTCCCTATGGCTGTTCTGAAGCGGCCAACACCTTAATGAACCTTATGGCTACAAAACAAAAAGAACAGAATGCTTGATGGTCAAAAATTTCCCTACAAAATTATTGACACCAGTTCCAGCATGGTTGACCGAATGCCATATGTGCCTATAACGCTGGGTCTGAATGGGCGCTCCTTAAACACCGAAGGTTTGATTGATACGGGAGCAAGTGTCAACGTTCTACCCTACGAGTTGGGCCTACAACTAGGCTTTATCTGGGAGAATGAAAATCTCTCGGTTATCTTGGCTGGGAACTTAGCCCATTGTCAAGCTCGTGCCGTCGTTGTTGAAGGCCAAGTTAACCCATTCCCCACCGTTAATCTAGCATTTGCCTGGACTCAAGCTCCTAGTACACCTTTAATTTTGGGGCAGGCTAATTTCCTTTTTGAGTTTGATGTTTGTTTTTCCCGTTCGCAGTCTGAATTTGCAGTTCGCCCCAGAACGGTTGTATAAAAAGGGGTGAGCTACGGTCTAACTATCCGCTTGCACAGCGACCGTATGAAACTAATTAAGATTTTAGCTAGGTGGACAAGCTTCTAGCTTGATTTCTGGAGAAGTCTGCGGAACGATAACCGAACAATCTCTAACCCCAATTACTCAAAATTTTATGAAGCATTTGAGTAAACACCTAACTTGATCGATGACAATGGCTCTATCCCGTTCTAGCTGTCAATAATTATGCAAAGTCTTTTTCAACGTTCCCTAACTGAGACCAATTCTGGGGAAGAAGATACCCGTAGTCGTATTCTACAGGCAGCTTTACGTTTATTTGCCGCTAAGGGTTATGAAGGAACCACGACTAAAGACCTAGCAGGAAAAGCAAATGTGGCAGAAGGAACTTTATTTCGTTATTTTCCCAACAAAAAGGCGATTTTAATCGAAGTGGCCACTAGGGGATGGGTGGATATTCTCACCGACTTGCTGACGGAATTGAGCGAAATGGGCAGTTATAAAGCGGTAGCGCAGGTGATGCGACGTAGGGTGTTGAGAATGCGAGAAAATAGCGATTTATTGCGAGTTTGTTTTATAGAGGCGCAATTTCACCCCGAATTAAAAGAGCGAATTCAATCGGAAGTAATTGCCAAAATGACCGATGTGGCCGAGGCTTTTTTTCAAACAGCGATCGATCGTGGTATCTATCGTCCCATGAATCCGAAAATTGTGGCCCAGGTTTTTCTAGGAATGTTCGCAATTGCCGGTTTTTCCAGTGAAACTATTTTAGATAGCAATGCTTCCCCCTTAGCTTTACAAGAAATGGCCGAAGGTATTGCCGAAATTTTTCTGAATGGAGTGTTAGTTAAGTAGTCGTGCAAAATTAATTTCTTAGTCGAGACTCCGAGACTCTGAGACAGCTAATCTAAGGATAGGCGGTTAAAATCTGTTTTAGGTTACTTAAGTAGCTGGTTATAATTAAATTAAAAATGGATTTTAGGTTCGATCCCCCCTGCTCCCCTTGATAAGGGGGGTGCCAATAGGCGGGGGGATCTCCCTTAATAAAGGGGGCATCTGATAATTTTTAACGCCTACTTACTTATGATAAAATGCCTTCAAAGACAGGTAAAGGGAACCTTCAATTATTCACCCAATAAAATAACTAATAGCCGAGATGAAACCCTGTTACTGCATTAATCCCGATTGTTCTCAACCAGGGCATCCGAGTAATAATAACTCGAATACTCGTTACTGTCAAAGTTGCGGCTCTCAATTGTTGTTAAATGGTAAATATAGGGTGAGTCGGTTATTGAGTGATACGACTGGTTTTGGGGTTGTTTATGAGGCTTTTGAAGGTTTTACGTCCAAAATCCTCAAGGTATTACAAGAAAAATGGAATAATGAACCGAAGGCAGTGGAATTATTTAAACGGGAATATGACGTTTTATTAGAGTTGAGTCGTCAAAATGTCACCGGTGTTCCTCGAGCAGATGCCTATTTTCAATATTCCACAAGGGAGGGGAAAATATTACACTGTTTAGTCATGGAAAAAGTGGAGGGGATTAATTTAGAACAGTGGCTAAACCAGTATGATATTTTAAGTCAAAAACGAGCCTTAACATGGCTGAGAGAAATTACTTTAATTCTCGATAAAATTCATCAACAGAATTGGCTGCATCGAGATATTAAACCTCCTAATATCATGCTGCGGAATAGTGGCGAGTTAGTGTTAATTGATTTTGGCACAGCAAGGGAAGAAACCCAAACCTATCATCAAAAGGTAAAAGGTCAACAGGTAACAGGTATTACCTCAGCCGGATATACACCCAATGAACAACAACATGGTCAAGCGGTGATTCAATCAGATTTTTATGCTTTAGGACGAACTTTTGTGCATTTATTAACCGGAAAACATCCTTTAGAAATTTATGATCCGATTAATGATGTTTTACCTTGGCGAGAAGAAACAGAAAATATTCACCCGTTATTGTTGGATTTTATTGACGAGTTAATGGGAAGATTACCCAGGAACAGACCAGCTAATACTAGGGTTATTTTACAAAGTTTGGATGAGATTGAAAGGCAGTTAAAGTTACCTCCTGCAACTCCTAATAGGCCATCTCCACCAGCACCAAATCCGCAGCCTGTCGTAACTCAAAAACAACCGCAGGTTATTCCTAAGATTAATTCTTCGGTTTCCCCCTTAGATAAAACCCTTACTGGTCATTGCTGCTGGGTTCAGTCAGTGGTATATAGTCCCGATGGCCGCTATTTAGCCAGTGGGAGTTGGGACAATACTACCAAAATTTGGGAGGCAGCAACCGGAAAACAATTGCGTACCCTTACTGGTCATTCTAGCCCAGTTTTATCAGTGATATATAGTTCAGATGGCCGCTATTTAGCTAGTGGGAATGGTGACGGTGGTATCAAAATTTGGCGAGTGGGACAGTAAACTTGTGTTGGGGGTGACAGCAATAACTTTTGTCTATCAAAAATGAGCGACACTTGCGGGAAACCCAACTGCACCGATGTCTTTAAAAATGAATGTTGGATTTTAGCTCAAATTTTTGAATTGAGCAGTTTTCTCCTAAATATTAAAGCGCTCAACCCAACCGACAAGCTTGAGGGGATCGTATCTACATCAACAAACTATAATCTACATGAAAGAAATGTCCTAATAATTTCGCCTGTTCTTGGGTAATTGACCCTTTTCCTTCAATTAAACTAGAGGCAATTTTGTCAGAGCCAAGGATTCTGGCTATGTCTTTCTTATTAACGCCTTGCTGTTCCATCAAAAACAATAACATAGAATGAGGTGTGGTTGATTCCTGTAGATAAAAGCTTTTTTCAAAATTCCCAATTAAAAAAATTAGAAGCTCATAAAGTTGATCTTCTTCGGGAGTTCGCTGCTGACGGTGCATTAATTCTTCCACAATAGCCAAAGCTTTTTCATTTTCTGACTCTGTTTTAATAACTTTAGGTAAATGGCGAGCTAGTAATTCTTTGTATTTTTCTGGATTAAAAGTAAGGGTCATTTTTCCATTGCTCCTTATCGTATTCAGCGTGAGTTAAAACATACTTGATATAAATTAGCCGCTTCTGATAATCGATACTGGTTATGAGACGATAACTATTACCTTTAATGTTAAAAACAGTAAAGTTACCAACTGCTTCTGCTTTAGGAAATACTGTTTGAACCTCAACTAAATTATACCAAATCGCTTGACTGGCAATTTTATACCAATTCTCTAAAGCTATTCGAGAATCAGCGTGTGTATTCGTAAATTCTCGTAGTCTTCGATAGCTGATGACGTGCATTTATAAAAACAAACATAAATTATCTCTGGGGGTGATTCGCTGCCAAAGTTGTTTTTCCATCGGTAATTCAGTTACTTGTCATCGTCCAATCTTCTGCTCTTAAACCGGCAATTTGCCCAAAATCTGAGAGATTTCTGGTCAGCAGGATAGCCTGATTAACCATTGAGATAGCAGCAATCTTCAAATCCATCGAACCCAAACGAGGGTAAGTTACCCGAAGTTCTTGAAAAACTTGACCTGCCTTTTCATCAAAGCCGACAATGGGAATCGTGCGATAATTAGCGAGGTGCTTTTCTAGCCTTCGATAGGCAACAACTTGGGTTTCAATCGAACTGGTCTTGGCTATGTAACTGAGCCATCCCCGCATTTGTTCTTCGTAGGTGATAATTGTGGTGGCAACTTCGCTGCTTGTAATAGCAGCCAGTTTTTTCAGCAATTGTTGTGCCGGTTGTCCCCCGCGATCGAGAATGCTAATATGATCGGTATCAAGGAGATACATTTCAGGATTCGGATGCTTCCTCGGCTAATGGTTTTAGGGACTGACGGTACTCTTGACCAAACTGCATTGCCTCTTCGTAAACCGGATCGTCAGCAAAAGTGCCGACAATTTTTTCCCACCAGGGAGTTTCGCTGACAGTAGGTAGCAAACGCTTAAGCAGTGCTACTTCAGCTTCTAAAGCTGCTAGTCTTATCTCTAGATCAGTGGTTAACATGGTTGACATATCCTCCTATTCTGCTCTTGCTCAAAGGTTAGCTCTAAAACAAAATTTGTTTCAACGCCAGAAGCCATAAGATGAACTGATGAAACCATACACAGCACCCCGCGTAAAATTACTGATGAACGGTCGTACACAATTCTGTCTTTAAGTCAAGTGGCTTTAGAAAACTGCCAGCAATTTCTTGACAAAATTTAACCTTTTTTCTCATTTTTGAACCCTCACAAATTAATTATGCAAGAGGTTTAATCTACTATACACAACTAGGGATACTACGAGAACTAACACTGTCATTGATGACCAACTCATGGCTGATGCTCTTAAAGCTACTGGACTCTCTTATTCTTTGTGTGATAAATTTAACTTATATAGTAGTGATCGATCTTTGTGTCCTTTGTGTCTCTGTGGTTCGTTCCCCTCACTATTTATTGCTGGCAGTCTTCATTGACTATCTAGAGCAAAAAAAAACCAGTCTTCCCTAATTTTTCGGGAAAACTGGCCAAGCTAATCTTGAGATTTTAACCGACGTTAGCGGTTTGTTTTTGGCTAAAAAATGCCGCTAAAACCTGTTGGGCAATCTGGGGACTGGTTAAACCCAAATCAGCGAAGGATTCCTCTGGTGTTGCGTGGTCCACTAATTTATCGGGAACCCCGAAACGTTTGACTGGAACTAGAATATTAGCATCCTGTAAAGCTTCCAAAACCGCAGAACCAAAACCACCCATCAAACAACCTTCTTCTAAAGTCACCACCTTACCAAGACGTTGGGCAAGGGGAAAGATAAGTTCTGTATCAAGGGGCTTGACAAAACGAGCATTAACCACTGTGGCCTCGATGCCGTGTTCGCTGAGGATTTCGGCCACCTGTAGGGAAGTGTTGACCATCGTGCCGTATCCTAACAGGAGAACATCATCGCCACTGCGGAGAATTTCGCCCTTACCGATGGGTAAAGCTTCCCAACCCTCTTCCATCAGGGGAACCCCCAAACCGTTGCCCCGGGGGTAACGCATGGCAATGGGACCGCTAGTATGATTAATCCCTGTCACCACCATTCTTTGCAGTTCTGCCTCATCTTTCGGGGCCATAATGGTCATATTGGGGATACAACGCAGGTAGGCGATATCGTACATCCCTTGGTGAGTCGGTCCATCGGCCCCGACAATACCGGCCCGGTCCATACAGAAGAAAACCGGGAGATTTTGAATGCAGATATCGTGAATAATCTGATCAAAAGCCCGCTGCAGGAAAGTAGAGTAAATAGTGACAACTGGGCGCATTCCTTCGCAAGCAAGACCACCGGCGAGAGTAACGGCGTGTTGTTCGGCAATTCCCACATCGATGTACTGTTTCGGCAGTTTTGCCTGAAATTTATCTAATCCCGTCCCCGTGGCCATGGCGGCGGTGATACCGATAATGCGCGGGTCATTTTCCGCTAATTTAGTGAGAGTATGCCCGAAAACTTTGGAATAAGCGGGAGGTTTCGGTTTACTGGAGGGAATCGGTTTACCCGTGGCTAAATTAAAGGGATTTTGGGCATGATAACCCACTTGATCTTTTTCGGCTAATTCGTAGCCTTTGCCTTTAACGGTGGCAACGTGGACGAAAACCGGTCCGTGGACCTTATGGGCCTGTTTAAAAGTGGCGATTAATTCGGGAATATTATGACCATCAATCGGGCCAAAATATTTAAAGCCCAATTCTTCGATGACCGCGCCGACTTTGGGAACTGCTAACCGTTTCATTCCTTCTTTGACTCGTTCCATTTCGGGAGTGAGGGAGTCACCGAAGAAGGGTAGATTTTTAAATTGTTCTTCGAGATTATCGGCGATAAACTGGACGGGTTCGCTCAGACGAACTTTATTGAGATAGCGGGAAATTGCCCCGACGTTGGGGGAAATGGACATCTCGTTATCGTTGAGGATAACCATGACGTTGGTGTTCGGTAAATGTCCGGCATGGTTAATCGCCTCTAGGGCCATACCCCCGGTTAAAGCGCCGTCACCGATGATCGATACCACCTTGAAATCTTCCCCCTTGGCATCCCGGGCTAAAGCCATTCCTAACCCCGCAGAAATGCTCGTGGAGGCGTGTCCAGCCCCAAAATGGTCAAATTTGCTCTCGCAACGTTTTAGATAGCCCGCAATGCCGTTTTTTTGGCGCAGGGTGTGAAAATCGTTATAGCGACCGGTAAGGAGTTTGTGCGGATAAGCTTGGTGTCCCACGTCCCAAAGGACTTTATCTCGATCGAGATCGAGGGTCTGGTAAAGGGCGATCGTTAGTTCTACGACTCCTAACCCCGGTCCCAAATGTCCACCGGTAGCGGCGATCGTCTGGAGGTGTTTTTCGCGAATCTGACGGGCAATATCTTCTAATTGACGGAGTGATAAACCATGTAACTGGTTGGGATGAGTAATTTCACTTAGGTGCATATCGGCTTCTTTTTCAAAGTAGTTTATCCCTATACCAACTGTATAGGATTTTCAGCCTGAGATGAGGGAAAATCTAGGCTAATCTGGCCGCCGTGCGTAAAATTTGGCCGGCTAACATGGCAGCCCCAAAACCATTATCGATATTAACCACACCGATACCGACCGCGCAGGAATTGAGCATAGTTAACAAAGGAGCAATACCACCGAAACTGGTTCCGTAACCGATACTCGTGGGAACGGCGATCACCGGGCGATCAACTAATCCCGCTACCACACTTGGTAAGGCTCCTTCCATTCCCGCAACAACAATTAACACATCGGCAGCATCCAGTAGATGGCGATGATTCAAGAGGCGATGAATTCCCGCTACTCCCACATCCCAGAGACGCTGCACGGAAAAACCGCATAATTGAGCAGTAACCGCCGCCTCCTCCGCTACGGGAATATCGGCAGTTCCCGCCGTTAGGATGGAAATTATCCCTTTTGGGGGATTTTCTGGGGCAGCTGCGGCAATGGCACAGATGCGGGCTAAGGGATAATAAACTAAGTCTGTCACCTGTTCCTGTAGCTGGGCTGCTATCTCTGCTTCAATGCGGGTGGCCATAACCACGGGACTATTTTGACGCAAAACATTGATAATTTGGGCGATTTGAGCGGTGGTTTTACCCGGCCCCCAGATAACCTCCGGAAATCCCGTTCTTAATTGACGATGATGGTCAATTTTAGCGAAGTCTTCCACCGGTTCAAAGGCCAGATGTTTAAGTTTATCTAAGGCTGTCTCCGGGTTAATTTCTCCCCTGGCAACGGCGGTCAGCAGCGATCGCAAATCGGCAGGATGCAACATGGTCAGTTATCAGTTATCAGTTATCAGTCATCAGATTTGAGTTTTCAGTGAACAATATTAAGTGGCAAGTTCCGAGATTACTTTTCACTGATTACTGCTCACTGATTACTGCTATTAGGAGGCCATGGTAGCTGCGGGACGGCGGCGGCGATAAGTACGATTGTTCGCTGGTTCCGTTGCCGCCGCTTGCAGGAGGAAAATCACTAGAGGTTGACTCTTTAACTCCCGTTTGATTAAACGTTGCAAAGTCGTCTCGATTTCGGCGCGTAAACCGGCCCAATCCTGGATCCCGGTGGCGGTTTTAAATTCACCAATGCGATCGCTTAAACAGCGTTCGATCGCCCGAATAATTAACTGATTCAGCAGCGGGATTTCCACTTTTGTCACCACACCGCGCAAATTAATCTCTGGAGGTGCGCTTAATTGTCCCTCAGCGTTAACGAAGGCGGCGATCGTAATCACACCATCTTCGGCTAACTGTTGTCTTTCCTGCATAATGTGTTCGTGGACCACACCCGCTTGATCAACTAACTCGATTCCCGAAGGTACTGGCGCGCCGAGGCCAATGCGATCACCAGTTAACTCGATCGTGTCACCATTTTTGACAATTACCATATTTTCGGCGGGAATACCCATACTTTGGGCCATCTGAGCGTGTTTGACCAGCATTCGGTGTTCTCCATGCACTGGCACAAAAAACTTCGGCCGGGTCAAAGATAGCATCAATTTATGGTCTTCTTGGGAACCATGGCCGGAAACGTGAATTCCCTTATCGCGTCCGTAAACCACGTTAGCACCCTGCATCATCAGGCGATCAATTGTATTGACTACAGCGATCGTATTACCCGGAATCGGATTAGCGGAAAAGACGATCGTATCCCCCTGACGCGCTCGAATATGAGGATGTTCACCCTTAGAAATCCGCGTCATGGCCGCTAAAGGTTCCCCCTGGGAGCCTGTGGTTAAAATAACGATTTTCTCATCAGCTAAATTGCGGGTCGCTTTTAAGGGTTCAAATAGATCATCGGGACATTTTATATACCCCAAGTTACGCGCATGAGCGATGACATTTAACATCGATCGACCCACTACCACCACTTTCCGGTTAAATTTCTGGGCCAATTTCAACACCAGATTAATCCGATGCACCGAGGAAGCAAAGGTAGTAATCATAATCCGTCCCGTTGCTTGGTTAAAAACCCGCTCTAAACCGGGATAAACGGAAGCTTCCGAGGGAGTATAACCGGCTACTTCTGCGTTAGTGGAATCACTCAATAAACATAGCACCCCTTTCTCGCCATGTTCGGCAATTTTTTGTAGATCAAAGAATTCGCCATCGACGGGAGTATGGTCAATTTTAAAATCTCCTGTGTGAATAACTACCCCCAAAGGAGTGTGAATTGCTACACAAAAACTATCGGCGATCGAGTGGGTATTGCGGATATATTCCACCATGAAAGATTTACCTAAACGCACCATTTGCCGGGGAACTACGGTTTCTAATTTGGTACGATTTGCTAATCCTGCTTCTTCCAATTTATCCCGCAATAAAGCCATCGCTAGACGCGGACCGTAGATAATTGGTACATCAAATTGTTTGAGATGGTAGGGAATGCCACCGATATGATCTTCGTGACCGTGGGTGACGATCATACCCTTAATTTTATGGCGATTTTCTCTTAGATAAGTCATATCGGGAAGCACTACATTGACCCCGTGCATATCATCGGAAGGAAAAGCTAAACCGGCATCCAAGAGAATAATCTCATCATCGTATTCAAAAACACAGGTGTTTTTGCCGATTTCGTGTAATCCTCCTAGGGGAATGATCTTTAGTTTTGCTTGGGTTTTATCTTGACTCATTAGGTATCCTTTGATGGTAAGTTATGGTGATTTTTCAGGTTGGTTTTGTGGACGGGAAATCTCAAAAAATGAATAGTTAGAACAATTCTTGCTAGGGGAATAACATCTAGCTAAATTCACTTATATCAATACTTTCTAGCAGGTCTAAACTATATTTCTTTTCTAGTTAAGCTATTAACATTATAACCTATTTCTCGAAAAAATCTTAGTTTAGTGAGCGAAATTTTCTAGTATTTTTCTAGATTAAAGCCAATTCTTGCATAATTTTTGCTAATCCTTCTTCTAACTCGGGACTTAGGGAACATAAAGGAAGTCTTAGACCCCCCACTTCCCAACCGACTAGATTTAAGGCCGCTTTAATTGGAATTGGATTAGTGGCACAGAATAAACCTTTAAACAGGGGAAATAATTTCAAATTAATCTCGATTGCTTTGGCCGCATCTCCAGTTAATAAAGCTTGAATCATTCCTTGAATTTCTTCTCCCACTAGATGACTAGCAACACTGACCACTCCCACCGCACCACAGGTCATCAGGGGTAAGGTGAGAAAATCATCGCCGGAATAAATAGCGAAATTTTCAGGAGTATGACAGTAAATCTTACAGGTTTGTTCTAAATTACCACTAGCTTCTTTTACCGCCACAATATTATCAACTGCTGCCAGTTTAATAATCGTTTCTGGGGTCATATTTTGACCAGTACGACCGGGGATATTATAAAGCATCACCGGCAGATCGGGACAAGCTTTGGCAATGGTGCGAAAATGCTCATATAAACCCTCTTGGGGAGGTTTATTGTAGTAGGGAACCACTTGTAAAGAACCATCCAAACCCAGTTTAGCAGCCTGTTGGGTCGCTTCGATCGCTTCGGAAGTGGAATTAGAACCCGTCCCCGCAATCACTTTTCCCCGACCATTAACCGCTTTTTTGACAATACTAAATAGTTCGTATTCTTCCTGCCAACTTAGGGTGGGTGATTCTCCCGTCGTCCCACAGACCACTATACCATCGCTACCGTGAGTAACTAGATAATCGGCCAATTTTTCCACCATCCCATAATTAACTTGACCCTCGACGGTGAAGGGAGTCACCATCGCCGTAATTACTCGTCCGAAATATGTTTCACTCATTGATCAGTTATCAGTTATCAGTTATCAGTTATCAGCTGCTCAAGGCAAGAGGCAACAGAAAGAATCTGGCAATCCTCCTACCTAAAAAGAAGGTTACAAACTAAGTACATTCAAGCTTTTAGCTTAACAAATTAGGTTTTAGATTCGTCCTTTTTTATCAGTTTTTGAGCGATCAGCAATCAGCTGTCAGACTTTACTTATCCGATTAATTAGCTATTTTTATAGTTATCATCGCCTTGGTCTAGCTGATGGCTGATAGCTTAATTATCAAACTGTTGCTAATCTTGAACCGACAAGATTTTTCTTAACTAAAAGTTCCGCAATTTGTACAGCATTTAAAGCCGCACCCTTGCGAATTTGATCGCCGCATAGCCATAATTCTAGACCGTTAGGATGGGAGATATCTTGACGAATGCGTCCCACTAATACTTCATCGCGACCGGTGGCATCAATTGGCATGGGAAAATAATTAGCGTCCCAATCTTCCACTAATTTTACCCCCGGAGCAGACTCAAGAATTTCTCTGGCCTTCACCACAGAAAAAGGCCGACTAAATTCTAGGTTAACTGATTCCGAATGGGCCCGCAGGACAGGAACCCTCACACAGGTGGCGCTAACCCGCAGCTCTGGACAAGCAAAAATCTTGCGGGTTTCGTTGACCATTTTCATTTCTTCCTCGCAGTACCCTTGACCATTAATCGGGGTATTGTGGGGAAAAAGATTAAAAGCGAGGGGATAGGGGAAGGAATTAGTGGGAGGTTGCCGATTGTCAAGAATTGCTTGTGCTTGCTGTTTTACCTCCTCCATGGCTCGCGCTCCAGCACCACTAGCGGACTGATAAGTAGAAACTACTACTCGCTCGATCGCCTGTACTTGGTGGAGAGGCCAGATCGCCACTCCTAAAAGAATTGTCGTACAGTTGGGATTAGCGATAATGCCCCGGTGATTGTCCACACTGTCGGGATTGATTTCCGGGACAACTAAAGGCACTTCGGGATTCATGCGAAAAGCGCTGGAGTTATCGATAATCGTCGCACCGGACTCGACAATAGTTTTCGCCCAAGCTTTCGAGGTGGCCCCCCCCGCAGAAGCGAGAACGATATCCACGTCCTGAAAAGAGCGCTCGTTTACCGCTTCGATTAGGAGACTTTCGCCCCGAAAATCGAGGGTTTTTCCAGCAGAACGCTCAGAAGCCAGTAATTTTAGACTAGCGAGAGGGAATTGACGACTAGCTAATAATTCTAGTAATTCCGTTCCTACGGCCCCGGTGGCCCCTAAAATAGCGACCCGTACTTTTTGACTCAAATTGTGTTACCTCCTGACGAGTTGGGTGATGATAATGATCCGAAGAAATCGTTACAGTAAAAAATCTTTTTTGTCCACCGAGTTATTCTCAAGCTTGGATTGCTCGGCTTTTGATCAGCAAAATCTTCTGATTGGGCTTAACTGCCCCAAGGACGGAATAAATTAAATATACCCCATTGACCGCTAAAATAAAAAGATTGTGAGAGCTTGGGGAGCAACTGCAGCTATTCCCCTAGAATATCATGAGCGGGACGGATCCACCGCAGGCGTAAACACCGCTCACCCTATTATAAACGTTCCTTGTCGTAAGAGCTAGAAAAATCAATGAAAGTTATTCAGGAAAAGCTTCCTGCCAGTCAGATAGGTTTAGAAATTGAAATTCCCGCCGAAACCACGAAAAACACCCACGAGAAAGTGGTAAAGGATTTAGCGAAATCGGCCAATATGCCCGGTTTTCGCCCCGGTAAGGTTCCCCGTCAGATTCTTCTGCAAAGATTGGGAACTAAGGCGGTAAAAGCGGCGGTAATTGAGGAATTAATTGAAAATTGCCTCGAATCTGCCCTAAAACAGGAGGGGATCGAATCCCTGGGGAATCCGCAGCTATTGTCTAAGTTTGAGGATTTGATCGCTGCCTATGAACCGGGTAAAGCTTTGACTTTTTCAGTTTCCGTGGATGTGGCCCCGACAATTATTCTCGGAGATTACGAAAATCTGAGCGTTACTGCCGAAGAAACCGTTTATGATCCCGAATCCGTGGAAAATTGGTTTAAAGAGCGTCAAGAACAGTTATCGACGCAGGTTCCTGTGGAAGATCGCGGCGCGCAGCTGGGAGATGTGGCGATCGTTGATTATCGGGGAAAATCCGCCGAAACTGGCGAAGATATCCCGGATATTGACGGCGAAGATCTGCGGGTGGATATGGAAACCGGACGCTTTATCGAGGGTATGGTGGAAGGAATCATCGGCATGAAACCGGAAGAGGTCAAAGAGATGACTTTAACTTTCCCGGAAGATTATCCCAAGGAAGATGTGGCAGGAAAAGCGGTAATTTTTACGATTACGATGAAAGAGTTAAAAGCGAAGGAATTACCAGAGCTTGACGACGATTTTGCCCAAGAAGTCAGCGATCAGGAGACAATCGCCGAATTAAGAGAAAGTTTAGAGAAACGCTTCCAAGAACAAGCGGAGAAGGAAACCAAAGAAAGCATTTATGACGCTTTAACCAAGGAATTAGTCAAGGGTGCGACTTTAGATTTACCGGAGACGCTGATCGAAAAGGAAGTGACGCATATTTTGACCCAAAGCTTCATGGAATTTCAACAAATGGGGCTAGATGTCAACCAGTTGTTTACAAAAGATAATATTCCCAAAATGCGGGAAAGCGCCCGTCCCGATGCGATCGAAAGTCTGAAAGAGACTCTCGTGGTGCAGGAATTGGCTAAAGTCGCCGGCATTGAAGTCAGTCCCGAAGCGGTAGCGGAAAAAATCGCTAAAATTATGGCGCAATTGTCCGATCGCGACATAGATAGGCAGCGTCTAGAAGCGGTAATCACCGAAGAAATGCTGGCAGAAAACACCCTGGAATGGCTGAAAGAAAAAGCTACTATTACCCTCGTCCCCAAAGGTTCCCTAGAGGAAGAAACAAGCGAGGAGGAGGAAACAGAAGAAACTTTAGCAGCCGCCGAAGTGGAAGTGTTGGCAGCAGAGGAGGAATAACCGTAAGGAGTTAGCAGTCGTGTTGGGGTGTTGGGGTGTTGGGTGTTGTGGTTTTAGGGTTTTGGGGTATTAGTTGAATTCCCCTATTCCCCTATTCCCCCATTCAACCAGCCCTAATTAATTTCTAAAAAATCTCGCAATTTTTGTAGATAAGTAGGGGCATCTTCTAACAGGGGAAAGTGAGCAGTATTAGCCATCTCCACATACTGGATATTATTATTCAAATCCGCCGCCATTTTGCCCATTTTGGCAGTAATAATCATGTCTTTTTCCCCTGATACTAAAAGAGTTGGTATCTTAATCTCAGCAAATTTACCCAGCATAATTTTCACTGCTTTTTCACTCACAGATGTATAAATTGTGACTAGGACGGCCTCGTAATCTGCCGCTAAAAAATCTTCTAAAAAAGCAATTCTTTCTGATTTTGGGATTGATCGATGCAAAAATCTCGCCATAAATAATCGCTCGGCAAAAGGTACTTTTAAAAACCAATCATAACGAAACTGTACCACATACTTACCGAATTTATGGAAGGCAGCAAAAGCCGCCTTGTCTCCTGTGGAGAAACCCGGTTTCTCCTGGTTTCTTTGTCTCTGGAGCGATCGCAATTAGCCCTAAACCAATCTAACAGGTAGGTTGACTGGCGCGATTAGTTGAAGTTTAGACATAATTGTGTTAATTATGTTTTTTTAATGCAGATGAATAGCTTGGCAATAAGGCTATCATCAATTATAATTAAAATCAATAAAAACAGATCAGCGATATTTGAGAATAATTGTAATTATGAAATTTGTGTTAAGTTCTCAAAATGTTTATGACTATTTAATCGACCAAAAAATCTGCGATCGCTCCCTAGAAAATCCAGGAGTAGAGCAGGTTCAGGCTAAAAATTTTAATTTATTGGTGACTTTACCAGAGGGGCGAAAGTTACTGGTTAAACAAGAACAATTTATTAATTTAGAAAAGGAAACGGTGGGTGAGTTTTTTGGGGAATGGCGAATCCCCAAATTTCTAGAGAACTTTCCTGAAATTGACCATTGGCGTAGTTTTCTGCCAGAATTACTGCTCCACGATGCTGATAACTCAATTTTAGTTTCTACTTATCTGGATAATTATCAGGATTTAGCAGAGTTTTATTCTAAAGAGAATCTCTTTCCGGCTCAGGTTGCTACTCAAATCGGCAGTTGTTTGGCGACAATTCACCGTGATACCTGGAATCAGAGTATTTATCGGGAATTTTTTGTTAAAGAAGAGTTTGCTGGAAAACCGAAAGTATCTCCGCTATTATTAGAGAGTTTGGAAAGGATCGGTCCTGAAATTTTTGGCATGGCTCCGATGGATGGATTGAAATTTTTTGCACTTTATCAACGATATGATAGCTTAGGAGAAGCAGTTCATCGAGCCAGTGAAACTATTTCTCCTATTTGTCTGACTCACAATGACATCAAGCTGAATAATATTCTTCTGAATCGAAACTGGGAAGATATTAATGGAAATGTGATCCGGTTGATTGATTGGGAAAGGTCTGATTGGGGAGATCCAGCATTTGATTTGGGAATGGCAATCGCTAGTTATCTACAAATTTGGTTGGGTAGCTTGGTGATTAGTAATTCTCTCAGTATTGAAGAATCTTTGCGACTAGCCACTACTCCCCTAGAATTACTGCAGCCATCTATCGGTGGGTTAACTTTAGCTTATTTAGAAACTTTCCCAGAAATCTTAGAATATCGTCCTGATTTCTTAAAGCAAGTAGTCCAGTTGGCCGGTTTTTCTTTAATTATTGCAATTTTGGCCATGGTTCAGTATCAAAAAATCTTTAATAATACTGGAATTGCTATGCTTCAGGTAGCCAAGGCTTTGTTATGTCGTCCTGAATCATCAATGTCCACGATTTTTGGGGCTACTGCTACTCAGTTAAATCAGATGAATTCTTCTGTTGTTGGCCAAGTTTAATATCGTTGAGTATCTTGAAAAATTATGTCATTACTTAATTCTCAATTCCATCATTTAGCCCCTGAGGTTAGAGGTCGGTTAAAGGAAGCTTTGTTAGATATTGTTGAAAATCTCGAAATTTCCGCTGATTTTTCGATTCGTCATCCTAACTATCAACCCTGGGAAATGCCGGCTGAGATGTTGTCTCGGATTCAGGCTTTACCGAAGGAAATACAGGATAAATATATGAGCTTACAGTTGAGGAGTTTTCTTTATGGCATTTATTATAATGGGTCGATGCAAGCATCGCAAGCATTAGGTTCTGAGAATAAGGGTCAGCAATTAGATTTGGAGAATAATAGTTTTGCTGGCGTAGCTATGGACTTTTATTTACAGTTGGAAGAAGCGAACAAGGGGAAGGGATATTTTGATTCGGGTTGGTCAATTTTGAGAGAGGAAACCGATGGCAGTTTGGCTGTGACTAAGGGCGGTTTGCGACTGCATATCCAACGGGAAAAGCATCTTCAAGAGTCTGAGCAAGCGGCGGCAGTGGGGGGTGTTGTGTCAATTTTGATGCCTAAGAATTTTGTACAAAATGGCTTTTATATGGCGGTGGGTAATGCCGGTTTACAGAGAGAAGAAGCTATGGTGCGGCTCTATTTTAATGTTACTCCCGAAGGCGCGGTGGCTGTGATGACTGGGTTGACTGAAAGGTTAAATCAGAGGGGGATTCCTTTTAGTTTTAAGGCTTTATATAATCCGGTTGATTATCAACGGTATGATGCTGGGGTGCTTTATTTTGGCAAAACAGATTATGAGTTGGTCAGGCAGGTTGTGGCTCATGTTTATCAAGAAAATCTGTCTGTTTTTAAGCCAGAGGTACCTTTGTTTACTCTGGAGTTAGCACCGGGATTGGGGTTAGCGGAGGAACCGGACAAAAAGTTTGGCAGTGAGGAGAGTTTTGGGATGAATCGCTGTCAGATTATAGCCAATGGGTTATTGATGGCTTGGCAACAGGAGGACAATTCTGCGGCGGGTCGGATTACTGCTATTTCTGAGCAGTTTTCTGGGTTGGGGATTGATTGGCAGCGTCCTTATTTGAATGCTGATTCTGAGGATGTTTATCAGGGATTAGAGTTGGCAGGCTGATATTAGTCGCCTATCTGGGAATCAAAGAGCGATTGGCCCGTCGGTAGATTTTAGCCTCATCGAAAATTTTGGGTCTGAAACCCCGTCGTTCTACGACGGCTTTACTGTTAAATATGAGCATCGTTTACGAAATATATGCTTAAATGTGAGACATGGAAAAAGCCTATTCGTTTCG
>SFCA01000223.1:0-9602 GCA_007095475.1 Microcystis aeruginosa Ma_QC_C_20070703_M131
AGACCAGAACAGAGTAAATCTGTTAAGGCAGGTGCGGAACCCCGCAAGGGAAAGAAGCAGAAACCTAAATCGTGAGGTTTGGGAATCGCCGTCCGTTTTACGGCGGCGAGGATGTCAACGTCAGTTAATAAACTACTCCCGTCCGCTACTTTATACTTAGTTCCTATATTAGCTGGTTAAACCGTGTTTTAGGGCAAAACGCACCAATTCCGTGCGACTATTAGTACCAGTCTTGCTAAATAAGCGACTGACGTATTTTTCTACGTTCCTGACGCTGGTTTCTAGACGACTGGCAATTTCTTTATTCATCAGTCCCTCCGCCACTAAATCTAAAACACTTTGTTCCCGGGGGGTAAGGTCAATTTTAATCGGGGGGGGAGTGGTAGTAAAAGTGTTCTGTTGTCCCACCTGCTGTTTTAATTCCCGGATATCTCGGGCAATTTCTTCTAATCTAGCGTTTTCGCTGGTGGCTTGCAAAGATTGACGACGGCGCTCGATTAAAGACTTGATTAATGCTTCTAATTCTTCGGGATCGAAAGGTTTGGATAGATAAGCATCACAACCGGCATTATAACCCTGAATGCGATCGCTTGTCATCCCCCTTGCGGTGAGAAAAACCACGGGAATTGTCTGAAAACGAGCATCTTCACGCAATTTCTTCAGAAACTGATAGCCATCCACCTGCGGCATCATAATGTCGGAGATGACTAATTCCGGCACCTCTTGATTGAGTAAATCCCAGGCTTCGTTAGCATTACTAGCAGTTCTTACCTCGAAGTCATCCCCGTACTGTAGATATGCTTGCACAGATTCACGAACCCCCGGTTCGTCATCCACTAACAAAACTTTCGCAGGTGTGTCCATCAATTTCTCGCAGCGCTCGAATATTGTCCGAATCCTATCTTATCAGCTATCAGGAGCCGGTCGTCAGGGGGCAGGAGACAGGAGGCAGTAGTTCGGGTTTTAGGGTTTTGGGGTATTAGTTGAAATTCCCCTATCTCCCCATTCCCCACACCCCACACCCCAGATCATCCTCAAGATAGTGACGGTGAGTTAAACTAGCAGATAGAACTAAAAAGCGACAAAAATCACACAATGATTTTAGAATCCTTTCACCATTCTTAACAAATCCCGTGACCATTCTCTGCTGGCTCGATCGCATTAGTGCTTCTGATCGCCCCCTGGTGGGGGAAAAAGCTTTTATTGCCAGTGAATTACACCAGCGAGGATACCCAATTATCAGGGGATTTGCCATTTTTAACCGCATTTTTGCGGAATTTTTGGAAACTATCAACAATACTGACTCGTTCCTGACTGATTTTCCGCAATCTTCCCTCTATTTAGACGTAGATAACGCCAAAGCTCTGCAATTAGTCGCCAAAGAAAGTCGGCGCGCCATTTTACAAGCAGAAATTCCTCCTCTCTGGTTAGAAGAACTAGCGGCGGCCGTGGCACAATTATCCATGGCTACCCTAGTATGGCGCTTTTCCCTACCAGCAAATCTGGCTCGGCGAACTCTCGGTTTATTTTCCGCCCCCATCAGTGGAATTAAAGCAGATAATCTAGAAAATGCCCTAAAACAAGCTTGGGCGGAGTTATTCAACGCCAGAAGTCTATTTTATTGGCGAAAAGTGGGAATTGGTTTAGAAAACATTCAATTATCTTTACTGGTACAACCGTTATTACCGGCCAATTGTGCGGGAAATGTGTTGATTAATGAGGATAACTGGCAAATTCAGGCAGTTTGGGGATTAGGACACAGTTTAGTTAATGGAGAAGTGGCACCGGATACCTATATTATCGATCGCTCCGGTCAATTACGCAGTCGGCAATTAGGCAATAAATCCCGCGCTTATTATCTCAATAGTGACAGTAATCTGCTCGCGCCACAATTATTAGCACCCAGTTTACAGGAAAGCTACTGTTTAGATAATTTCGCCCTCGATCGCCTTTGTCAACTGGTTCAATTTCTGCTGACGGAAAAACCGACGTTAACCAGCATAGAATGGCTGATGATGCTGGATGGTCAAATTTATATTCTTAACTGTCACAGTCAGGAAATCACCGCTACTACCTGCCATTATCCCTTAAGAGGATTAGGAGCATCCCCGGGGTTGGTATCGGGAGTGGCAAAAGTGATCAGCAATTTTGACTCCCCAGAGGCAAATTTTCAGGATTGCATTCTGGTTACTACTAATTTACCTCCGAAAAAACTGCCCCATTTACGCCAAATTCGGGCAATGATCACGGAACAGGGGGGATTAACTAGCCATGGAGCCATCTTAGCCCGGGAATTAGCCATTCCTGCTATTGTCGGGGTGAAAAATGCCACAGAAATTATCCGCTCAGGCGAGATAATTTTAGTAGATGGTACGAGGGGAATTATTTCTCTAGCATCTCAGGAACAGATTTCCTTGCCCCCACCACCCCCCAGAGAAACCGACGGGACGGCAATTGCTACCCGTTTGATGGTTAATCTCAGTCAAACTGAAAGTATTGCCGGAATCCGAGAACTGCCTATTGATGGGATCGGTTTATTGCGCTCAGAATGGATGATTTTAGACTTACTTTCTCAGCGTAATCTAGAAGAATGGTTAACTCCAGAGCATCAAGAAGCATTGATCGAGAGATTAAGTGATTTAATCGCACAATTTGCCCTTAGTATCCAACCTAAGCCTTTATTTTACCGTTCTTTTGATGCTCAACATTCGGCTCAAGACAGTCGGGGAACCCATGGTTATGTTTTAGCTCCGACTCTATTTGATCTAGAATTGCAAGCTTTACGACGGGTACAAACCACCAGCGCCACTAATATTAATTTACTGCTTCCCTTTGTCCGCGGGGTTGAAGAATTTATTTTCTGCCGGCAACGGGTACAATCGGCTTTACTCACTCAAGTCCCCTCTTTCCAATTGGGGATAATGGTGGAAGTACCGGGGGTAATCTTTCAATTAGCGGATTATGTGCAAGCGGGCGTACAGTTAATCGCTATTGGTACTAATGATTTAACTCAATTACTTTTAGGTAGCGATCGAGAAGATTTCTCAGAATATTTTAATGCCCGTCATCCCGCAGTCAGGGCAGCTTTAAAACAAATTATCACTCAGGCAAAAGTTTTACAGATTCCCTGTTCCGTTTGCGGCATGGCCATCGTTCAGTATCCTGAACTTATCGATGATTTGATTGCTTGGGGCGTGACTTCTCTTTCGGTGGATACAGAAGCAGTTTTAGCCACTAGAGAGGCAATTGTTCGCGCCGAAAGAAGATTTTTATTGGAAAATAGCAGATAACTTCCGAACTACCCCACTACCCCACTACCCCATCAACCCACTACCCCACTACCCCACTACCCCACTTCCTAATTCATACTTTGTGCTTTTTGTCAAAAAAACTTTTTTTTTGCAATAAAACTACACAAAAAAAAGATCATCGTTGTGGGTGAAATTGACTCATTTACCTGTCTTAATGAGGATTACCTTCTAAAAAAGCATAGAATACCCCACTATGAAATTCAGTAAAATCGCTGTAACCATTGTAACATCGTTGTTAAATAAAAATCTTTCTCAATTAATTCTTAAGAATTTGTAAATATTGCGAAATGTTAATTTAAATATTCTCAAGTTTTTGGAGTTCATAGATAATTTTTGCTTATCTTTGAGCAACATTGGGTTAGAAGTCATTATTGAGGAGACAGGAGACAGGAGACAAGAGACAGGAGTCAGGAGTCAGGAGTCAGGAGTCAGGAGTCAGGAGTCAGGAGTCAGGAGACAGCTTTTTTCTCCCTTCTCCTAACTCTGGCACTCCCTGCTCTCCTATAGCTTTTAAACAGGATTTGGTAAGTACCTAAGCAAAATTAATTACACATTTCGATAAAGCTTTTGCCTTTTGCCTTTTGCCTCTTGCCTTTCTTCACTAGGAAATTTATTTTGCATGACTACTTATTAGATAGGGAACAGCTTGTTCCCTAATGCCTAGAGAATTTCAATAATTCCTTGACTGCCATCGAGACGAATTAATTGACCATCTTTTAACAATTTCATGGCATTATGCACATCCATAACCGCGGGAATTCCGTATTCTCTGGCAATGATAGCACCATGGGATAATTGTCCCCCCACCTCGGCAATAATTCCCACAGCCTGGGATAATAAAGGGGACCATCCTGAGTCAGTATAGGGAATAACGAGAATAGTATTGGGGGCAATTTCTAGATTTTGTAAGGTTGGCATAATTTTGACTCGTCCCTCCACTGTCCCCCCACTAGCGGCAATTCCCTGTAAGCGTTTTTTGGCAGTTAAATTTGAAACTAAAAATTCTCTTTTCTGGGGTTGTCCATAAACGATATAGGGAATATCGGTTAATTGGGAGTTTTCTTGGAATTGTTGGCGACGCTGACGGATAATCTGGTTAAGATTGGCGATTTTATTATTCTGACCTAGCTGGGTAACTTCTGAGTAATTTAGATAAAATATATCTCCCGTCTCCGATAATATTTGCTGCTGTAACCAGAGGGTTTCTAAAGCGAGAAAATGCCAGCGTAGGTGAGCTAAAAGACGGGAGTAAATTTCAGTTACCTGGTTTTTGATATTTAATCTTTTTTGGACAGTATGGGAAGATTTGACTTTTTTATGGCTATTATTACCCGGACTATCTAAGGGGAGTTGTAGCAGCTCTTGGGGATTTTCTCGCCATCTCGGTATGGAAATATCAGTCCCCACTTCGCTTAAATAACCGTAGGTTTCTAACCAGAGGGAAAAAGCTGAGTCAAAATCTCGATCGATCGTATTTTTTCTCAGTTCAGATAGCGATCGCATTGAGGCTATTTCTGGTGCTTGGGAGTTATCCAATTTCTCAAAAGGTACTTGCGAAATACTGCGACGCAAAGCGAAGCTAAGGGGGGCAAGAATACTATAATAGGTAGCTTTTTTTAAGACGGTTAAAATTTCTTCAATTTGCTCTAAAATCTCCCCAGAAGATAAAGCTTCTAGGGAAGTAGCGTTAATTTTTTCGAGCGTCGGGGTAAAATAGTTTTTTTGATCTTGGCTAAAGTCTTTTTCTAACTGTAATTCCCGTCCTAAAAGTTTTAATAAACCGGGGGAATTAGCCAAGGTTGCCGTTAAAGGTGGTTTGGTAAACTTTGCCCCTTTGATCAGGAATTCTAAGCTTTCTGGAGGTAATCCCATGCGACGGAAAATGGTTCCTAATAAAGAAGCATTAAAATAGGCTCTTTGATAGTGTAAAGTCGCTGTTTCATTGAAGTCCAAATCGAGGGCTTTTTTGTCTAAAACTAACTGGAAAATATCTCCCCAAACTCCACAGGTTAAGGGGCGATTAATTGACCAAGGCAAGGGACGAATCACCCCAGGGATAACTTCATCTGCGATTTTTCTTGTCCAAATTGGCTGTAAATTAGTGATAGGACGGCACTGTAATAACCATAATTTTCGTCCGTCATGAGTCCATTCTATATCTTGGGGAATGCCATGATCAAGGTTTTCTAATTGCCGACAAAGATTAGCTACCTGTTGAATAATAGCTGGGGGAATATCTCCCGCTCCGATGATGATATTTTCTTCTAAATTAACTCGATAACTTTCGGGGGTGATTCTTCCCGATACAACTCTGGTGGCATCTCCGGGTAAAGCTTCAATAACTACATCTAAACTGAGAGGATTAATCGGATCGCGACTGAAGGCAACTCCCGAAAAAACTCCCCGAATTTGTTCTTGGATTAACACAGCCATGGCCGTGTTTTCTTGGCCTCGATCGAGTCGATAATTAACAGCATTAGGACTATTATAGGAGGTTTGACAACTTAAAATCGCCGCCGCTAAATTTTCTCGCTCGATGACGTTAAGAATTGTGGTATATTGTCCCGCAGATGAAGCGGTTTCACCATCTTCTCCAATAGCGGAAGAGCGCACGACTAAGGGATGATTGATATCAGGATTAAGAGATTCTATTAACGGTTGTGGATCATCCCCCGGTGGTAAAATCCAACCCCTAGGAATGGGATAACCGGCACGCTTAAGATAGGCTAGAGTGGCGGCTTTTTGTCCCACTTTTGAAGCTACCAGATTGTCATCAAGAGTTTGGATCGATCGATCTCCACGAAAAAAACGAAACATAGTTTTTGATTCATTGTTAACACTTGCTTCAGGTAAGTCTAAATCGTCGGCGATTTTTTGAAAAATTGCCCCTAATAAACAGGCTAAAGCAATGGCAGTTATAATATAACCTGAATCGTGGGGACGGCGCAAGGTGAGAATTAAAGCTAATAAAAATAATCCTACCAATCTACCCGTAGATTTTTCCCGAAAAATAGTAAAGCTAATCCCACTAATGATTGAGGTGAGAAAAACAGCGACAAAATCGTGAACGATTAATCCCCAGAAAACATTAGTAGTTCCCGCACCTTTTCCTAACCAATAGCGCCCCACGACTAAGGCAATTAAAGCTAATAATTCCCAAGTGGAGCCGGTGGGAAAAAAGCAACGGGTTAGAAAAATAACGATAATTCCCTTGGCTGCTTCCGAAATTACCGCCAAAATTCCCACTAATTTACCCCCATGGTAAAAGGCGGCAGTTACACCGATATTACCAGTACCTAATTGGGATAATTTACGTCCAGTTACGAGATAATTTATCCAATCGATCAGAGGCAGTCCACCGATTATGGGACAGACTAAAAAAATAAATAAGGATCCCCAAATTTCTCTCATTTAAAATGCGTCTTAGTTTACGATCTTGTCTTAGTAACGACCTTGAGAACATGAACACGAAAGTGATAAAAGAAATTGAGCTTAATGGCTTAAAACCCAAGCAGATGGAGCAAATAAAGGCAATAATTGCGGATTTTAAGCGGCAAAATCAACCCCTCAAACTGAAGAAAAAAACGAAAAGAGTAAGGTGGACGATGCACACCCTACAGACTTAAGAAAATCTGATTGACAGTGAGATTTAATTCCGTGAAAGTCTGGGAGATCAGGCGATCACTGTCTCGAAATTGCCGAATTTGATATTCTTCCTCAACTAAGCGACAAACAGAGATGGTCGGTTGTTTAGGAGTACCAAGAAAATTACGCCCACCCAAGGCTGCATAATCGACAATCCAATATTCAGGAATACCCATTTCTTCATAATCAGCAAATTTTAAGTAGTAATCATCACGCCAGTTAGTCGATACCACTTCAATGATCAGAGGGATAGATGCACCCTCACTAAGGATTGATTCTTTTTTCCATAATTTTTCCTGAGCGAGCTTGGTTCGATTTAGCACTAATACATCAGGAAAATAACCAGAGTTTTTACCAGCAGGTCTGACAATCGCTTGGTTAGGAATTAAATAAGGAAGACCCAGTCTATCAATTATTCCACTGAGTTTAACAGTTAAAAATCCTTTGATTTCCTCGTGTTCTCCTGCGGGTTGTGCCATTTCAATAATATTTCCCTTGTGTAGCTCATAACGCACTCCCGAATTTTCAGGCAGCCAAGGGACGAATTCCTCAAAATTAACAGTTTTAGGTAAGGTTTGGCTCATAGCTGGCAAAATAGCATTCTCTCTCTACTAACTTCCTTGGCTCTATTTTACCTTGAATGTAGGGTGGGCAATGCCCACCCTAGAAACTCTCTCCCCAATCTGCGATCGCACTATCGCTGCCAAAAACGATGAGGACGAAACCAAAAATATAATTGGTAACGACGGCGAGGTTCATAAGAAGGATTGGAAGGCGTCAGTTGCCAGTTAGTTTTAAGATCTCCATTTGGCAATATTACACCCTCATAAAATTCTTGATCACCGAAGCTGTTTAGTAAGTTTATTAAACCAGAAAACGGGTTTCTTTAAGAAACCCGTTTTCTAGTAACTTGATTAACTATGGATGTGTAATTAATTTTGCTTAGGTGCTTAATCGATCATAATTGATCATCATTTATCGCACTATATCATTAGCAATAGTAACGATAATTCTTTGCAGCTTCGCACCTTGAAACTCGTAAGGAATCTCGTGTTTATATTGAGTTAGGAAGTTAGGAGTATGATTTGATAAAGTTCTGATAATATCGACATTTTGTTCGATGTTATTAATATACAGTTTCATCTTATCTATTGTGCTGTCACCCAACTTTTCATCGGAAGGGACGATTATCTTTGGTTTGGCAAATTCAACTTTGAGTGTCACCTCGCCACTAAGACGAGGAAGATCACAAGTGATCTTCTGCTGTTGTCCTAACCAGTTATAGACATAACATAGTTTTCCCTGATAGATGTAGAAACTATGTCCACCAAAACATCCACCCTGCGCCATCAGAACACCTTGTAAGTCCCCTTTAGCTTTGGAGAAATCAATAGTTGCTTCGATCGCATAGAGACGAGTGCTAATGTTAGGAACAACAGCTTCGGAAATTTCCAATCCCCCTGGATAATTGGTCGGGAGAACGTCGAACGTAGCGATTTCCCTAGCAACAGTTTCGGAAATTTCTGATCCCCCTGGATCATAGATATAGCTACCGGAAATTTCCAATCCCCCTGGATAATTGGTCGGGAGAACGTCAAACGTAGCGATTTCCCTAGCAACAGCTTCGGAAATTTCTGATCCTCCTGGATCATAGGTATAGCTATCGGAAATTTCCAATCCCTCTGGATAATAGGTATAGCTAAATGTGGTATATTGTGGGTCATCAGAAAATGCTGGGGGACGTAATTGAGGAATTTCTGCACCCAATACCCCAGAGCAATCTTCAAGTGGCATATACTGTTTAGCCATCGGAATCTCCTTGCTAATTGATAACGGGAAAAAGTGAGAGATTTAACTGGGATTACACTGATGGACAAAATTAACAAATCAACTTTGCTGTAACTCAATACTACTCAGTCCTCTATGCTAAGATGATCCAAAAAACGCAAGTTTTTAAATTGATGGGCAAAAAAAATTTTGATTTTACTCAATAACCAAATAGTTATACATAGATGTTTATTTTTGACAGTAAAACCGATATTTTAATTAATTCTCAGGAATTAACCTTTAAAAGTGAATATTTTTGTGACTTTTCTCGCTATTTTCAGAATCGAGAATTTGTCAACGGAGATGCTTTACAACTCAGTGGTGATCATTTTGAAGGGTATCTTTCAAGGATCATCATCGATGAAGTGATGTTAGAATTATCGCAACGTAATTGTTTAATAAATCTTGTGGGAGTAGTCCATTCTAAAATGTGGGTTTTTGCGATTCCTATTCAGGTGAATTCTGTCTTCTTCCAAAATTTGTATTCATTAGAAAATAACTATCTTGGGATTGTCCCCCCTAAATCAGAAATTTCCATTTTTCAACATCCCTTTTCCAATCGTTTTCAGCTTTACGTTCATGATAATTATCTGCAACAATTGTGCCAAAATTTAGAGCTACCAGAAGCGAAAAATTTTTTAAATTCTTCCGCTTCTTCTGTTGTGATTTGCCCATCGGAAAAAATTCGTCATCTCCAACAATAGACCTCTTGCATAATTTTTTTATGGTATAATGGAGGGTTTTGCTTTTTTCTCAATTCTTAGATTGAAGTGGAAAAAAGAATAAAATGTGATCTTAGGTCAGGAAATCATCTATAAT
>SFCA01000224.1:0-8214 GCA_007095475.1 Microcystis aeruginosa Ma_QC_C_20070703_M131
AAAGCGGAAGTAAAACTGACAGAACTTTCCCTATCAAAACAAAAAGAGGATTTATTTATTTATCCCTATCCTTTAAATCCTCTCGATGTTATGTTTACCCATCAGGTGATTGGCTACGATGTGATTAATATGCCTCCCGTTAGTTTAATCCGTAATGTGAGAATGCGCGGGGAATATTACCAAATAAGCGATCGCCCCGATCTCAAAATTCCCGCTCGATTGTCCTATCACTTCGGTTGAAAATTGACCATGACTCTTATATCTTCTAAACCCCTGACTTTACCAGAATTTCTCTCGCTAACCGCTCCCGAGGGCGATATTACCGTCGCATCGCACATTTTACCCCGATTCGTACTGTTGACGAGATTTAAATAAAATTTGTTTGATCCGGTTGCGTAATGGCTCTGGTGTAAGTACAATACAGCGATCTCCGTAGGGTAAAATCTCCCGAATTAACCAAAAAGGACTAGAGACTTTACGGGTTATAATCCTTTTTCCGTTTACCTCTCGGTCGTCGATATCCCTTGTGTTCCTTTCATAGGCCTTCACGAGGTCTTTTTCTAATTGTAATTGTACTTCTATAAAATCGAGACTGTCTCGCCATGGTTCTTCGATCGGGATCAGGCTTTGAATACGAGAGAATTTAAGACAGCGATTGTGAACAAGCTCGGGAAAGTCTCGCCTATCTTCTTCTGGCAGGTCAACCGTTTCCTCACACCAGATCTCTAGATAGAATTCTTTTTCCCGAAACATGATCTCGGCAGAGCGAACGGTAAATTCTAGGGTCTGTCCCTGAGAATTTTTGTACATTACCCGAAAAGCTTGCCGGTCATGGATATAGTGCTCCACCGTGAGCCGCCAATCGCGATCGTACTGACTCACCTGTTCGGAAATCTCCCGACGCTCTTGAGGGGAGAGATTTCCCTTCTCTAAAAGAAAATTAGAAAGAGTCTGGGCCGGTTCGATGTTACCCGATCGCACCAGACGGTCGATCGCTTCCTTGATCGCTTCGACCCGCTTTGCCGAGAGGGTAAAAGGTTCACCGATCTCCAGTTCTCCTTCGGCGATGGCGGCGATTAGACCTGACGGACTAGGACTTTTCCCCCAAAAGATGTCAAAGCGTCGGGCGATCGCCTCTAGCTTCTCCTTCGTGCCAGGAGGGATTGACAGTGTAATTGTTTCTTTTTTGCGATTCACCTGAAAAATGTACTTGTAATTTTAGAATATTTGTGCTACAATACCTATATTGTAATGATAAATGAGGACAAAGGACGATGAGCAAAGGATAGTTGAGAAGGATAACGAAGTGATCGGGGTTATTGCTGATTCCGCTATTCGTTTTAGGAAATCTCGAATCGGGGATGAGTTGACCGTTATGTTTTGCGATGGGTCGGTCAAAGTAAACAAAATTTAATCAAGCCTAAAGCTGATTAAAGGAGGAAAGTGGGATTATCAAGCTATCCCTATTAGGGAATTCCTTAAAAAAGACTATTTACAGTCTTGATTGCGATATTTTTTCAATTCCTTAGAGGCTTTTATCGCCGGACTATCATTTTAGCGGACAGTCGGCTGCTGATCAACCTCTCGATCTGTAAATTTCTTTCTTTATTACAATATTAACTTTTTAAAGTGATATGCTATAAACAAATGAGTGATAACTTATCCAATAGTTTACTAAGATTGATGTCTGATGGACGCTGGCATCAAGAGCCAATAACTCGTTAGGTGATGAGATTATCTTGAGGTGACTAATGAAAATCAAACTCTTATCAACGTGGTCAGAACTGTTAAAGGAAACCGATCCTATTGCTAAAATTAAATTAGCCATTCACCAAAAAAAAGTCTGGGACGCTGTTTGTAATCCTGGTATTGAAATTATATTCGATACTGCCTTAACTGGAGATGGTAAAACATTAGCAGCACTTTTACCAGCGTTTTATGAATCTCAAAATTTAGGAAAGGGATTATTTGCTTATCCTACAAATGAACTCATTAGAGATCAGGCTAAACAAGTTGAAAAATGGAGTCAATACTTAAATTTAGCAATTGAATCCCATCAATTAAATAGCCAAACTTTAGCAGAATTCATTAAAAATGAGGGAATTAGCAAAATTGAAACTTTACGCACAATTGCTAACGACGCAGATTTAGTATTAACTAATCCTGATATTTTTACTTTAATTCATCGTTTTTTCTATAATCAATATCGAGGTAATATTGCTCATTTATCACAAACTTGGTTTATTTACTTTCGTTATGTCGTATTTGATGAATTTCATATTTTTAACTCAGCGCAAGTTACGAACGTATTAGATAGCATTGCTTTCAGTCGTGCTAATGCCACTCAAAAATATCCTGTTAAGTTTCTCTTTCTTTCAGATACTCCTGATAAATTAATTCAGGAAGCTTTAGAAAAAGCAGGTATTTCTATTAAAGTTATTAAGGGAAATTATCAACATGGTTTAAAAGATAGTAAAACTCATCGTTGTATTTTGCGTGATGTAGAATTAGAATTAGTTGCTTGTCAACAAACTAGCGGAGGTGCTGAAAACTGGATTAATGACAATTTAGAAACAATAAATCAGTTTTTTCGAGATTATCCGACATCAAAAGGTTTATTAATTGTTAATAGTGTATTTGCCGCAAAACGAATTGTTAAAAGCTTAAAAAACAATTATAGTTGTAAGTTTACTATTGGTGAGAATACAGGATTAACCAGTTTAAAAATTCGGAAAGATTCTGAAAGTAAACAGCTAATTATTGCCACATCTACGGTAGATGTAGGAGTAGATTTCGAGATTAATTTTTTGGTTTATGAATCTTTAGATTCGGGTACATTTATTCAGAGATTAGGACGTTTAGGAAGACATGAAGGCTTCCCTATTTATAAAGCAATCGCCTTAGTTCCTGATTGGGTAAAAGAAAAATTTGCTGAAATTTATGCAAATAACTCAGAAATTGATCGAGAGAGTTTTTTTGACGTAGTTAGAAATAATATCTATCAAAAACCTCAAGAATTTGATAGATATTTAAGCCGTTGGGGTAAAATACTTTCAACAGTCCGTTATGCAAGATTAACTACTCAAAAAGAGCAATATCAAACCCTATTAGAACGCTATGGGAATGAAGCATCAAATATTATTGGAGAAACTCCTAAATGGTGCAAATTAAATGAATTAAAAGAACACCCTAGCATTATTCAAGATTTAGAAACTTTTAGAGGTACGGGACAATTAGATTTATGGGTTTATGAACCAGAGACTAACGCTATTACTAATACGAGTCTAATTCGGTTATTATCCGGGACTGAATTTAAACTTGTTTCTGGATCAGAAGCAAAAAAAATTAGTGATAAATTTCAACAACCTTTTTACAAAAATAGTTTAAATTTATATGCTATAATTAGTAATTATTTAGATAGTTACAAAAAAGTAGAATTACAATTTACTTACGACTTTGACAAGCAAAAAATTAATCAAGCACAACAAAGAGTAGGTTTTAGGATTCAAGCACCTCATCCTGAGATTAGAAAAATCAATGAACAGCTTGAATATTTAAAATTAACTACTTGCGTCGCTGATCCGACTAGGTATGATATTCCTAAGTTAAAACGACTTTATAAACTTCCTGCTCTTTTTGAATTATATCCTATTAAAGATAGTCGTGGTGCGATTTATAGTGTAGCATTTGGTCAGGATGCTTTACTCTTGGATTCTCTATTATACTGGCAAAAAACAAACACAACAATGATTTGTTAAGGAGAAAGTCATGGAAAATTTCGATTGGTTAATGCCTAATAATTATAATGTACCTGATCCTACAAAAACTAAAGAACCACCTTTAGTAAGATTAGCACTTGATACATTGACAAATGAGGAAGATCAAATTTTAAACGATTGGATTAAAATAGTTTTTCCTTATATTTTAGGTTACTTTAGTTTAAGAAATGCTAAGGGAACGAGTTTTCAAGTTGCTGAAGTATTAACGGCTGATTTAGATATTCCTCTTGAAAAGCGACAAAAAATTATTAACAAGCTAGTTAATTTAAAAGATCAAAGTCTAGCAGTGCATTTACTTAATGCTGCTTTAGGAGGATGGACGTTAGCTAAATTAGCTAATTTAGATCAGTTTCAACAGCAACTTTATTTAAGTGCTATTACCATGCACGATCTCAATAAAATTGTGTTACCTCGTTTGGGTAATACTCGTATGGATGGAAAACAATGGGAACAGTATAAAAATGCTTTTTTGACTTGGGGAGATGCTTTGCATTTGTGGGATTTTATTGATCAAAATTATTGGCAAGATGTAGCATTTTTAGCACAAAATGCAGAAGATGCAAGGGGAGCAAATTTAACTGTTGCTAATTTTCCTGATTTACAATTACCACCAGATCAACTAATGAATTTAACTGATTTTGTCAGATTTGGTGATTTAGTTGCGTCTATTGCTCATCATCCTGATGATTTAGAACAAGATAGTATGAGAGCAATTTTAAGACGTACTGTTAAAGGGAAATATGTAATTCGTAGTCATAAAACTAATGAAAATAGAGGTTTATTAACTCAAGCAATTCACAACGCAGTTTTACTACAAACTGAAAAAGTCAATTGGAAACCGTTTTTATTTTTTCCCGATGGTGTAACTTATTTTGTACCTAAAGATTCTGCTGAACCTGATTTGTCTGATATTCCCGAAGTGGTTAGAAATAATACTTTGGAAATAGTTTCCAAAGGAGTTGGTGATTTAGTTGATCGTGCTGGAAAAGGCGTTTATTATGAACCTGATTTAATTGAAATTGCTGATATTAAATTAGCATCAGAAACTTTAATTAGACGAACATTTACTATTATTAACGATAAAAAAGATGCTAAAACTGGAGAGAGGCGAGATAAGGTATTAAGCAACGCTTTTTTAAGTAAAAACCCTGATTTAAAACATTTAGATTGGGAGTATCCTGCTAATTTGCAAACTGATCGTTTTGCAGAAGGATTTAACGCAATAACTGTACTAATTAAGGATTTTTATGGATTAGAAGAAGGTACTGAATTGATTTTAGAAACTCTTAATATGAGTCAATACTTAAAACACTGGGAAATGATTCCCAAAACAGGTGGTACTCCCTATGGTTGGTATTATCTTGCAGGACATTATATTAAAGAACATTCTAGTTTGAGTCCAACCGAATTAGAACAAATAATGTTAACTACCGTTCAGGAGATTTTAGAAAAGTTAGGAAAACCAGATCGTCCACCACCATTTGCTTTTTTAGAGAAATATATTTCTCAAATATTAACAATAACAGATTCAACAGAAAAACACGATTTTAAAGGAGAACTACAACGTTATCATCTGAATAAAGCTCAACGTAAACGAAATCCAATTTGTGCTATTTGTAATAGTGCTTTTGAGATTCGTGAGGAATTTTCTAGTTATAGTAATAAAAGAGTTACAAGCACACAAGAATCAAAACGAGGAAAATGTACTATCTGTCAAGTAGAAAGTTTATTAAGACGCTATGGAATGAATGCTAGTTTATCAGCAGAAGATGAAACTGTTTATCTTCATTTTTATCCTGCATATTACTTTACTCCAGAAACAGTTTTAATAATGGAGAGAGCTTACCAAAATTTTGCTCAAAGTTCTTTTGCTGAATTAGATAAAGATTTATCTGAGCAAAATTATAATCCTAATTATGTTCCTCGTATGGATATTTTTCGCATCGGAAATGATCCCAATGAAAACTTAAAAAGACGCACTAAAAAAGAATATGCAACAGGCAAAATGCACGGTTATTATTTGTTAGGTATTCCCTATTTAGGAGAAAAACCGACAGATACAGAATCATGGTTTATGTCAGCAATCAAAGCCTTACTAGCTCCTCTTACTTTTGGAGTAAAATTAGTTGCTAGTCGTAATCCTATTCCTCTTTATGACTCAGGTGCAGACTTCAAAGAAACTGTAATTATTGATGGAGTCCATACCTATTGGTTACACGGAATAAAACGAACTATTTTTCGTTTAGATGAACTAGAAAAAGCGATTCCTGCTGTTTTTAGTATTTACTCACTAACTGCACAATCTTACAGAGATAGTCGTAACTATCCTGTATGGAACCAGTTAAATACGGTTTGTCAATCTTTAGATACCAGTCCTCTTTATGTTTTTCATTATGCTGATCGAATTCAAGAAAATGATAAAAAAACAAAAGCTCAAAAATCCCAAATAGATCAATCTCAATCTAATAGTTTACCAGATTGGTTGGCTGATAAACTGATCACTTACTACTACTTGTTAATTAAATACTATGGGGGAGAGGATACAATGTCAATGATTCAAACATTAGTAGATCAGTATGCTTGCTTTTATCGAGCAAGTGGGTTTGCTGCTTATGCTAGGCTAAGACCTTTTAATGTAGCGGCAAAAGTGGTTTTAGATAGTTTACCAACAATATCAAAAGATGATCTTAAATTAATGATAGAAGGTCATTTAATTGCTTTAGTTGATGGTGTACTTGATAAACAAACCGATGGCTATATTCCTGAAGAAATCAGAAAAGATATAGCTAAACGTCAAGAACTTATAGAAATCTTTGCTGAATCTTTTTTAGATAAAGTTTTCTATGATTACTGTAGAGGTGAGAGATCGCTATTACGACAACATATTAATTTATTGCGTAAAGCCGCCGAAGCTCATTACGTCAAAACCTACAGCAAGAAAAAAGATCAAGAATAAATTTTAAATAGGAGAAAAAACTCATGTTTGATCAGTACAAATCTCATTTCCAAACCTCTATTCCTAAAATTCCAGGTGCTAAATATGCTCACTTTATCCTATTACGAGAAACAGACTCTTATGCAGTTTTTAAAACTGATGGTGAGCTAAATGTAGCACGGGTAAGAGCAGGGTTAGATAGCACTGATATTATTACTCGTCTGGTGTTATTTAAACGTAAACAAACCACACCTGAAAGATTAACAGGACGGGAATTATTACGCCGTTATGGAATCTATGAACAGATTACAACCAACTATGAACGAATTGCCAAAAAAGAAAAAGACAAAATAATTGAAGATTGTACTTACAACGGTGAACCCTGTGGAGGTTGTCCAGATTGTGTTATTTATGGTTATGCAGTAGGTGAGTCGGGTTCAGAAAAATCAAAGGTTTTTATTGACTCTGCTTATGCTGTTCCTGCTTATGAAGAATCTCACCAAACAATGACTCTTAATGCGCCTTATGAAGATGGAACAATGACAAGTGGAACAAGTACAACTAACCGTTTTAGTGAACAAGATCATGTTATTCCCCAAGTCCCTTTTCCCACTGTTGTTACATTAAGAGATCCTACTCCTAACACATTTCTTTATGTGTTAAATAACATTTATCGTACTAAACGTTACGGCGCACAAACAACTCGTACAGGACAAGTGAGAAATCATTTAATTGGTATCATTTTTGCTGATGGTGATATTTTTGCTAACTTACGTCTAACTCAAAAAATCTATGATTTATTTCATGAAAAAAAACCGCCCTATGGAGTAGCAGAAATGAGAGAAAAAACTGAACAAGCTATTGAATATTTAATCAAACAAGATGGCGTGTTATATCAGTTAGTTAAGGGAGAATCATTAACATCTCTTGAAAAAGAAGCTGAAGCTATTTTATCTGATGAAAATCAATTTAAAAAGTGGCTAAATGCTGTTGCTGAAGAAACTTTAGCTTATGCTGAAAATGCCAAAGTCATCAAAAAGAAATAGTAAACTATGCACATTTATCATCTCGAATTAACTTTACAAGATATAGTTTACTTTGCAACCCGTGAGTTAGGTCGTTTATACGCAACTGAAAATTATTTACATAATTATGCGTTGACTTATGCTTTAGGATTGGCTAAAAGTAGTTATCACGATTCACAACATATTCCTCATTATCAAGAAGATTTAGAACCCCTAAATCAAAAAGGAATTTATGTTACTCCAGCACAACCTGTTAATTTTGCCTATGTTACGCACACTTACAAATGGGCAGATTTGCGGTATCAAGTCAGAATGGAACAGAGTAGTGTTAACTTACCAACATTTGGAAGAATACGAGAAATCGCTCCCGAAAGTGTTTTTGAATGTTTTATCATTTCCCATCACCCCCTACAACTTCCTAAATGGATTCGTTTGGGAAAATGGATGAGTAAAGCGGAAGTAAAACTGACAGAAC
>SFCA01000225.1:0-4422 GCA_007095475.1 Microcystis aeruginosa Ma_QC_C_20070703_M131
TTACTCTTCTGGAATTACTATATTCCTATACTAAACATATTTCACTGCTGAATTTTCATTTCTTTAATATTTTATGAAATCAGACCTCAGTAATACTATATTGCTAAAATGAGCGTACCTTTTTATTTACACGTAGGACATTCTTTATTAGATGGTATATTATTAGGCGCTTCAACCTTTATTCCTCGAACCTCGATTTCACCCAAAAATTTACGAGCATCTTCTATAGAGGATAACAATTCTCCGCTTAATACTCTATTTAAAAAATCCTCATAAATAGAACCCTCAGTAATCAAACTATTCGTATTAGAATTTATAAATTCTAATACTTGATAAAATTTGCCAGAATCATATCATGTAACCAAATCTTTTGCTTCAGTGTAAAGTAATCACTGATAAGAAGAACCACCACGTTCCCAATCAGAAAAACCATAACGAGGACCTTGCGGAACAGGTAAAAAATCAGGATTAATTCTAGGATCTAAAAGAGCGACTTCTCATCCCGGATAAAAAGGTTTATTTATGTCGTTATTTCTAGAATAAATTATATAAGATCTATGTCAATCTATACCATATTTTTGACAACATTCATAAGCTGGATTTTTCCCTGAAACATGATCGCTTATCACTTTAGGGTCTAAACAGTAAGAATCAAATCTTTGTTTTACGACATGATCAAGATCACACATACCTGGATAAATTTCTTCAGGTAAAACATAATTATTATATTCAAAAACTTTATAATTATTAGCAGATAATCTTAAATAATAACTTAATTCTTCAGAAGAAATTAAAGACGCTTCCGCATAAGCTAAAACTCCAGAATTACATATAAATAACAAAATATAACTTAAGATTATAAGTATTAAACCCAAAATAAAACTATTATATCTAAATGTATGTATTACCATTAATATAATAATATACATTTTATTAACCTTGGTTTTTATTATTTTTTCTGTTTTCATAAACATTAATCTAGCTATATAAAATTAAAAAAGCCATCATTACAGCTAAAAGACCCATTGCTTCTGTTAAAGCAAAGCCTAATAAAGCGTAACGAAAAAGCTCATCTACAAAAAATGGACTACGAGCAATGGCATTTAAAAACCGGCGAATAGTACGCCGATTCCCATACCAGCTCCTGCTAAACCAATTGTTGCTAAACCAGCACCGATAAATTTTGCTGATGAAACTAATGAAACGTAAAATACTGTTTTTTCTACCTGAATTTAGTGCCGTAAGGCCTAAATTCATCCTCTTATTAAGCAACACAATATAAAATAATTTAAATAAAAAACAAGTTAAATCAAAAAATTAGTACTAGTAAGCTGATTCTTAAGAACTTTACACACCTAGCCTATTCTACGTAATAGTCTACTACGGATTTAAGAAAACTAGTCTTGGGGCAACCTTCCTACAAAAATTGATGTATTCAGTAGTTATGTTGTGCTATGTAGCTACCCAGCGTACGTTTTGCACTATAGCTGGATTACAATCGATAGCTCCTCTATTATGTCTTAGAAATCATCTCTATATTATATGTACCAAATACATATAAAAACGCAGTCCTCTCGTACTAGGCAAGAAATCCCCTCAGTTTTCAACACTCTTAGCAGATAGGGACCGAACTGTCTCACGACGTTCTGAACCCAGCTCACGTACCCCATTAATGGTCGAACAGACCAACGATTCGAAGCTACTACACTCCGTCGCTTGGATGAGCCGACATCGAGGTGCCAAACGGTCTCGTCGATGTGGACTCTTGGAGACCATTAGCTGTTATCCCCAGCGTACCTTTTATCCGTTGAGCAGTGACTATTCCACTCTATATCACTGGATCACTATGGCCGACTTTCGTCCCTGCAAGAATTGTCACTCTTACAGTCAGGCAAGCTTATGCCATTATACTACATCTCTTGAAAGATCACGGAGATCCCCAGGATGAGCTTACCTTTGCACGCCTCGTTACACTTTAGGAGGCAACCGCCCCAGTTAAACTCCCCAGCATACTGTGTCTCTACATGCTTATCGTAGATTAGTCCATACTCATAATCAGAGCGCTATTTCAAGGGTGCTTCAGCAATCAACTAGCGTTGAGACATCAAAAGCTAACGCATATCCTACACAGATTATTTGTATCGACAAAGTAAACATAGAGTAAAGGTGCATGGGGTCTTTCCGTCTTACTAAGAGTAATACTCCGCATCTTCACGGAGAATTCAAATTCGCTGAACCTGTACTGGAGACAGCGGAAAATCGGACGGCCATTCATGCAAGTCTGCAATTAACAGACGAGGTACTACGCTACCTTTGGACCCTCATGGTTAAGGCCGCCATTCACGGGACCCATAGATTTGCAACTTTTTAAATCGCGCCTCTTAAGTTTACCGCATTGGGCAGGCGTCAGAGCCTATACATCGTCGTAAGACTTAGCAGACTCCTGTGTTTTTGATAAACAGTCGTTATCCCCTCTTCACTGCGACCTTTGTCAAGCTTTCAAATCTAACTAGAAAAACTATAAAGCTCTAAAAGGCACTCTTTCTCCCGAAGTTACAGAGTGAGTTTGCCGAGTTCCTTCAGTACAGTTATTTCAAACTCCTGAGCATAAATAGTGCACGAGGACCTGTGGCGGTTTGAGTACGGTTAAATGTAACTTTAGTTTACAAAACTATTTCTAGAAGCGCTTGAACAAGTAGTTAAATCAAAAAATAATAACAAACCCATTACTATAACCTATATAACAATTATAAAGCCAATACTCCAAAAAATTAAAGATCCAACAAAGCAATATGAAAACAATAATCAATTAAAATAGCTAAATACTTATATAAATTAAAACGCCTGTAGATTCGTAAACCCGAATTAAATCGATTACACTTAATCAGAAGTTTAAATTCTAATGACCATCAGTTTAAAGCTTTCGCCAAAAACCTTAGATACCGACTAACTCTACGTGGTTAAACCTAGCGTAGAAACCCTTCCTCTTAAGGAGATAATGTTTTTTTGCTAATTATAAAATAAATTATAACTAACGCATTAAGTTACGCTACTCATGTCAGCATTCTTACTTTTGATATCTCCAGCAATACTTAAGTATCACCTTCACAGACCTACAAAACAATTCGCTACCAGGAAATATCCTTCGAAGTTTCGGTTAGATAACTGAGAGTCTCGCTTCATCGACGATTCTATACCAAGTTTACACTCAGGTTCATGCGTTGGCACACGTTCTTTAAGAGATGCTCACTGTTAAAGCTACTCTTGAGCCTAGAAGATAATAAAACCTTACGCACACTAGGTTATCATTTTAAGACCTTAACTTTCGATCTGGGCTGTTACCCTTTTGACAATGAATCTTCGCACTCACTGTCTGTTCGCCGTATAAAAAAATTTATTATTCGGAGTTACGTTGGTCTTGACAGATTCCGAAAAACCCTCGCAACCACCTTGTACTCTACCCATAAATTTAATAATTACGACACTCTACTTAAATAGATTTCGCGAATAACAAGCTATCTCCACTTTTGATAAGCCTTTCACCCCTAATCACAAATCGTCTCAATCTTTTGCAACAGATACGAGTTCGGACCTCCAATGGTTTTTTAAGCCAAATTCATCCTGTTCATGATTAGATCAAGTGGTTTCGTGTCAGATTCATTTAGCTAAATACTAAAATTAAAATTTGCTTTCGCTACGCCTTAGACATTTAAATATCTTAAACTCGCTAAATAAATCTAGTCGCTGACCCATGATACAAGAGGTACGCTATCATCCACGTTGTGGACTCTAACTGCTTGAAAGCTATATATTTCAGTATCTAATTTCAATACCCTTTTTAGGTTTCTTTTTCACCATTTCCCTCGCGGTACTTGTTCACTATCGGTTACACTTATTATTTAGGCTTTGTGGGTGGTTCCACAATATTCAAACAGGACTTCACAGATCCCGCCTTACTCACAATAATAAATAAAAATGCTCACATACGGGACTTGTTACCCTCTTTGGTAATAACTTTCTGCACATTTATACTATCTATTATTTTAGGCCTAAATCCGCGTTCGCTCACCACTACTTACGGAATCTCGGTTGATTTATTTTCCTTTAGCTACTAAGATGTTTCAGTTCGCTAAGTTTTTATAAGTTATTAATAATAACTTATTATTATATTATACAGTTTTCTGTAATAGACAATCATAACTGAGTTCTCGACATCTAATTATGATTTTTCGTTGTTAAGTTTACGTCTATCTACTATAAGTGTACCTAGGCATCCATATATAGCTCACCTTTCTTTTTAATGTTACTCTTCTGGAATTACTATATTCCTATACTAAACATATTTCACTGCTGAATTTTCATTTCTTTAATATTTTATGAAATCAGACCTCAGTAATACTATATTGCTAAAATGAGCGTACC
>SFCA01000226.1:0-4525 GCA_007095475.1 Microcystis aeruginosa Ma_QC_C_20070703_M131
GAATCGACGGTTAATCTCTGAGGTGAAACCCTTGCTAGACGCTTTGATCAATCAAGCAGGATTTTGGGTGGCTGCACCTTTATACAGCAGTGTTTTACAGATTGTTGATGAAGAAAAAAATAAACCCCCTCAAGATTGAATGAAGGGGTATTGATGGTATTTTTAGAGGCAATTTAGCCTACTTTTGTGGTTTCTTTTTAATGGCGATACAATGAAGTTACCACCACTTAATGAAACCTCTATGAGCCTCATCCTTCCCTCTGAACTTCTGCAAACAGTACAAATGACTGAAGCTCAAATGCTCACGGAAATCGCTATCATGCTCTATCAGCAGCAACGTCTTCAATTTGAACAAGCAGCCGAACTAACGGGAATGGCGCTCGATGATTTCTACCAATTGCTAGTATCGCGTAATATCCTCACTCCACCCACGGACCCCGACGACGAACCAAAAGAACTCATCCTCACCAGTCTTCGTATTTCTCTTCAGCAAGTTAAAGAGGGCAAAGTACATCCCATCTCTGAACTGTGGGATGGCATAGATGACTGAAGGAATCCTCTCTATTAAAATCCTTTTCTCTGATGAATTCAAGGATCGACTTCGCATCCTCGCCAAACGCTATCGGAGCATTCGTACTGATATACAACCCCTAATTGATGACCTTCAGATAGGCAAATTCATCGGCGATAAAATACCAGGAATAGGCTACACTGTCTTGAAAGTTCGCCTCAAAAACAGCGATATTCAAAAGGGCAAAAGTAGCGGCTATCGTGTTATCTATCAACTTAAAGACAATAGTTGTGTTTTGATGATCCTAATCTATGCCAAATCTGACCAAACAGACATCCCAGCGCAGCAAATTCAAGACATCATTAATAAGTTTGACAGTTTTTAGAAGTATTAATAGATGCCAAAAATAAACCTCCTCAAGATTGAATTAAGGGGGCATTTATGGTATTTTTAGAAGCAATTTATCCTATTTCTGTGGTTTCTTTTTCAGTGGATTGAGAGGACTTTAGTTTGCGCTTGATGGTTGAAGCTGCGCCGAGAGTGCCGAGGGCAAGGAGACTGAGGGTTGAGGTGGGTTCGGGAACAGGTCGAGGTTGGCCAAAACCTGCAACTCTGATTAAATCAGCTTCCGGCGAACCAGTTATTCGTATCGCTGACACTGAAATCCCTATTGAAATACCAAAAGAACTTAAGTCAACTGGCGTTACAAATAGTTCAGAGTTAAACGGACCACCTCCACCGTAGTAGTAGCTTTTATTAACACCTGTTGCTATTGCAGCAGTGGGGGAGAAATTAATGGGAGATGTAAAGTTAATGCCGTCAGTTGATACTGATAATTGGAAAGTATCACCTGTACTGTATCTTGCTGATACAATTCCCAAATCGTCCCCACTCCCATTTACAATTGGAGTACCATAACCGACAGTATAAATGGGATTACCACCACCTAGTCCAATATTTGCAATCCCTGTATCAAAATTAGCTCCAGTTAGATAGGCTGGATTTCCAGGATTTGAATTATTTACATTGAGCCAATTCTCTGAACTGAAATAACCCCCATCACTTTCAATTAAAGTATTTCCAAACTGACTGCCATTAAAATCAAAAGTACCTAAACTGACAGCATTAGCCTTATTTATACCAAATCCAGTTGATATTAGACTACCTAGTAATGTAATTTCTATTGTTCTTGTAATTACTGCTTTCATGACTCTATATTTTCCTTATGACAATATCGTAATTGTGATCGCCCTCTCGCAGTCAGATCAAGCAACAACCCAACCCAACACCAAAGGAAGATAACAGAAGAATACACACTCCCCCCCCCACAACTGTATCAAAAGCTACAATTTAATAAATCTTTACATTCCTCTCCCTTCAGATTTTGGAGTTTTTGGGGAGTTCAAGAGCTTGAAATTGTACAATGAGGTTGTACAAGTCTCCCCTAAAAATCATGTTAAGCAAAGAAACCACCTACTCTCAGGCGAGGATGAATTTAGCCAGTATCTTAGATCAGGTGTGTGACGAATCTCAAATTATCGTCATTAAGCGTCGCAATCAGAAAAATGTGGCGTTAATTGCTGAAGATGAGCTTTCCAGTTTATTAGAGTGTGTTTATTTATTGCGATCTCCGGAAAATGCCCAACGCTTATTTCGCTCTTTAGAATGGGCCCAGACAGAAGATGCAACTCCTCAAACATTAGCTGAATTGAAAGAGGAGTTAGGAATTGAGTCCTAAAAGAGAAAATAAGCCAGATAAACCTAAAAACAATCCTAAATAGTACCTGGAACTGAATAACCTAATCCTGTCATTTCTTCACAAACAGCTACTGGAATAATAATTGTTCCATAAATATCATGGAGCAAGTTAAGATAGCCGATAGCAGCTAAACTGGTAATAGGAGAGGTGTTACTAACAACAATCACAGATCACCTAAAGTTTTTAAGGTTTCTAATTCTTGTTGCCAATCTACACTATCATAATTTACGCAAATATTCCTCTTGGCGATTTCTTGACGAAATTCAATTAAAGATAAGTTGGCAAAATCAGCCGCTTTTGCGCTACTGATATGATAATCTCTAAACATAATAATTGCCAGTTCTAGTCGCAACAGTTGCTCGTTTTTTCCTGTTGCTTGTATAATTTCGTTGGGAATCACAATAGTCATTGAATTTTACGATATTAAACAGAGAGCCGTTATTGTATCACAAAAACTACTTGCGAGCAATTAATTAAGAAAAATTAATGATTGGAAACACGGGCAAAAAAATAAACCCACTCAAGATTGAATGAAGGGGCATTTATGGTATTTTTAGAGGCAATTTAGCCGACTTTTGTGGTTTTTTTTTCGGTGGATTTAGAGGGTTTTAGTTTACGCTTCAGGGTTGAAGTTGTGGCGAAGAGGTCGAGGACGATTTGAGGAACACTGTTAAATGTGATTAAATAGGGTTTGCGGCAAAAAGTTTTTCCTGGGGGCAGGGTGTGGAGTGTAGGGTGTAGGGTTTTAGCGATTTTGAGGGGGTCAATTACCTAATTTTCAGGGAAAAAGTCCAGGAATTTTCCACCCGATCACTCCCAGATCTGGCACTTTTTGGTTTCCAAAAAGTCTAAAAGTCTTACCCAACAAGGTTTTTAGATTTATTCAGCAAGCCCTAAATAGAGTACAATGAAAGTTGAAGATACACCTAGTTACCTAGTTAAGCCATGAAACAAGTTCTCAAAAATATTAAGGTATCGGAGATTCCTACACTAATCGCTCAGTTAGGTCTTTCTCCTGAACAAGAAGTTAATCTGACGATTGAGGAAAATTCAGAAAATCTTATCTCAATTATGGATAAAGTCGGCAAAAAAGCTCAAGCTAAAGGTTTGACAGAAGATAAACTAACAGAACTATTAGCAGATGAATCCTAATCGAGTTGTTATAGATACCAATGTTTTTATTAGTGCTTTACTCAATCCACTAGGAACACCCAAAAAAGTAATCAATATAGCAGTCAGTCAATTTACCATTCTCCAGAGCGAGGCAACTTATCAAGAATTGGCAACGAGAATAAGTAAAAAGAAATTTGACAAATATTTAGAAAAAGATGATAGGTTAGATTTCTTGTCGTCTCTTAGAAATAGGAGCTTATTTGTTGATATATCGCATGAAACGAGAGTTTGTTCCGATTTAGATGATAATAAATTCTTAGAATTAGCTGTATCTGGAATGGCACAATACATCATAACAGGCGATAAGGATCTTTTAATTCTCAATACTTATCAAGGGATTCCAATTATTACTCCAGCAGAGTTTTTAGCTATTTTCTAGTGTCACTGAGAATTTTTTGAGGGAGGAAGGCAAAAAAATAAACCCCTTCAAGTGACTGATTGAAGGGGCATTGATGGTATTTTTAGAGGCAATTTAGCCTACCTTTGTGGTTTCTTTTTCGGTGGATTGGGAGGGGTTTAGTTGGCAACTGATAATAAAGCCTCTTCTATTGGCTTTGGTAACTCAATAGCATAAAACCGATTCTTAATGTGTAAAATGTGTAAGGGGAAGAGACGCAAAAAATAAACCTGCTCAACTGACTAAATGAAGGGGGTTATGATATCATTCCAATAGGAAGGGATAGATAGGGTTATAGCCATGAGTATTGATATCTCCGATGAAATTCTCAGTGCAACACGCATGACTGAAGCTGAGATGAGGCAGGAAATTGCGGTCATGCTCTTTCAAAAAGAGAAGCTCACCCTTGCTCAAGCGAGTCGATTTGCAGGAATGAATCGTATTGCTTTTCAACACCTACTTGCAAGTCGTCAAATTCCGGTACACTACGATGTCGAAGATTTTGAACAGGATATTAAGAACTTGCGGGAGATGGGAAGATTGTGATTGTTGTCAGTGATACATCCCCTATCAACAATCTTGCCGCCATTAATCAACTTCATCTGCTACAACAACTTGACGAAATAGTTTTTATTCCTGAAGCAGTTTATCGAGAATTAACTGAGCCTGATTTTCCGGTAGCAGG
>SFCA01000227.1:0-4274 GCA_007095475.1 Microcystis aeruginosa Ma_QC_C_20070703_M131
CTATCTCATCAAATTAGTCCCCCTATAGAACCCCCTTGAGCCATCTGGCACACTTTTCTCTTTTTGTCAAATTTTATGTTAAGAAAGATGTGACTAATGGATAGCTTATTAAGGGGGGACTAAGGGGGTATCGGCACCCCCCTTATCAAGGGAGATCCCCCCGCCTACCGGCACCCCCCTTATCAAGGGGGGCAGGGGGGATCGAACCTAAAATTCATTTTTAATTTAATTATAACCAGCCATTTATTATCTCAAGACTAATCTCATACATCGCTATCAATATCGCTGATTGCATCCAATCGTTACCAATCAGTTTAAGAGGTTGGAAGGGTTCTTTTTCAGACTCGATCTTCTTGAAGAAGTATTACAATCAATCGCTTTTGATATACTCTTTAAAAATAGATGATAATTGAAATCGGTTTTGCTCCCTTTGAATTAAATAACGTTGTTGCAAGGATTGTAAACCATTGATTAAATCACTGGCAGATAAATCTAAGTTATTTTTTAAATCTTCTCTCGATAAAGGTTGATCAACTTTACTTAATTCTAAGGCGATTTGTTGGGCAAGGGGAGAACAGCGACCAAAAATTTGTTTTAAATGAGACTGCATTTTGTTAGTAATAACTAAGCTATTTTCTGCCAAGAAATCATTAACCTTGCCATCAAAAACATCTTTAATCAAAACGGCAATATCGGTTAAATAAAAAGGATTACCTTCGTATAATTGAATTAATTCTAACCATCTTTCTTCATCTTGCAACCCTTTATTTTTAAGAAAATCAATGGCTTCAAATCCTGATAATTCTAAGCATTGAATGGGAGAATTTTCTTGATTAAGATAGTTCATTTCTGCGGATTTTTCTTGACTAATGAGAATAAAATGACTCTGGTGTTGGATTTCTGCAATCAGTTTTAAAAAATGTTGATAACTGCTATATTCAGGTTGATAATTACCCGCCATTTGACCAACAGCAAAAAGATTCTGAAAATCATCTAAGACGATTAAACATTTATGATTGCTTAGAACTTCTAACAATTGCTGGATTTTGTTATCGGTGCTTTCTTTTGGTTCTTTTTGGCAAGTATTCAATAAATCATTTAGCCATAAATCTAAAGACTTGGGAAATTTTAAACTTTTCCAAATCACCACTTCAAATTGTTCTAAATTGAGATCAATAAATCGTTTAACTAGGGTGGTTTTTCCTATTCCCCCTAATCCCAAAACGGCAATTAAGCGAGTATTTTGCTTAAATACCCAGTTCGAGATTGTTGCCAGTTCATTTTCTCGATCATAAAAGTCAATAATTTGGGCAGCAAAAGTTAGCTCATGATAGATTGATTCAGATTGAGAGTTATTATTACTATTTAAGTCATTTTCGTTAGACAATCTTGTATTTTCTGTAGGACAAAATTGGTTATGATTACTATTGACATTATAAATTACACAAGAATTTTCTGAAGATTTAATATACACTCTTTCTAAGACAGAACGGGAAGTAGATTTTTTTATATCTTTTTCTAAAACCTCTGATAAAAGCTTCCATAATTTAGCGCCTTCCTCTCTAATATGAGTCTCACTGCGGTGATATTCGTTACCTATTTCTTGATAACTCTGTCCTTGCCAACTCCCTTCAAGAATAGCCTTCTGGATAGTATTTAGCGGCTTTTTATCTCGCTCAATAAGACGTTCATCAATCAGTTGTAAAACTTCTGTGACATTCATACAATCGACACAGCAAAAGACTTTTGCTTATTATAGCCCAACTAAATCCCACTTTTCCCAACTTTCAGGAAAATTTCCCCGACAAAACTCCCGATAAAATCCTATTTTAAAGGATTGTCAACGATTAAAAGCCTGTAGTACCCTTAAACGTAACTTAAGTTCAACTAAGGATTATTCTAGGATGAAAACGGCAATTAAACCCAATCAATCAACTAAACCCTTGCTACAATCTCTATCGGTCGCTATGACATCGGCCCTCTTATTGGGAGTGACCGCATTACCTAGCAAAGCCTCTATGTCTGTAGTACCAATAGATATAGCAATAGATGATGGTACTCTTGAAAGTCCCTTTTTACCTCTAGACCCCACTAATCCCGATGGTTTTCGTTTTTTCGGTATTGCTATAGTCCAGGGTCAAATCTTCTTCTTCGATCCCGATGTCGCAGTAGGTTATGATTATGCCGTTACAGGAGATGCCTTATTTGCTTCCGTTTTAATTCCCGCTCCCTTACCCAATGGAGACAGTAGCTTCACCCTAGAATTACCAGGCGGTGTTGGTAGTTTTCCTCTGACAGCTGGAACAACCTTCAACTTATTAGACTATAATGCTCTGGGCTTTAGTAGCTTCCGTATTAGCGGTATTGACACAATGGAAATGCTTGATCCTACTAATCCTCTTGCTTTCGTAACTGGATTAAGCTTTACCAGTAGTGGTACGGTGAATGTTACTCAAAATCCCATTGTAGTAAATATTCCTGAACCTTCAAGCTTGTTAAGTTTTGGTTTATTAGGATTAGGTTTTGGCATGAAGAAACTCAAGAAATAACTGATTAAAATATTCAATTGCGATCGCTTTTATTGTTGGGTGCATTAACAAAGTATAATGCACTTTATTTATTGTCTATTGATGAAATGATCCAAAGACGTTAATTTAAAAGATTGAGATAAGGGCAGTTTGTTGGGTTGATTTTGCGTTAAAATTAAGTTAGATATGTCTTAATTGATGAAACTTAGCAAGACAATGAATACTTCGACCACTTTTCAAGAAATCGCCGCCGAAATTCAATTATTTGATAATATTGAACAAAAAGAACAATTTATTTTTGTGGTGGGTGCTTTAGTTTCTCGCATCATCAGTCTTCATAAAGCCGCAGAAATCATGGAAATGGATACAGAAATGTTCTTGAAAATTTTAGAATTAATGAGAATCGATTTTTCTTATCTTACTACAGAAGACATAGATAGAGAAAAAAAATGGTAATCTCTATGAAAATTGTTTTCAATTCTTCCCCTTTAATCTTTTTGTCTCAGTTAGGATTTTTAGAAAAATCCCTAGATTCTAATGATAATTTTTATTTGCCTGCAACCGTACAACAAGAAATTAATGCCAAACAAGATCAATCTTCAGAGACTCTTAATAAGCTGATCAATCAACAGAAATTAATTATCCTAAATATTAAATTAATCTCTCTAGCAAATAGTTTAAATGAACGTTTAGGGAAAGGTGAATCTGATGCCATTACTTTAGGAATAGAATTACAAACTGATTATATCATCCTTGATGACTTTGCAGCAAGAAAAGAAGCACTACGCTTAGGCTTAAATGTTAAAGGAACTTTAGCGATTATTCGTAAACTTCTCAAAGAAGGAAAGATAGAAATTGAAAATTTGGAGATTTTTTATCAAAGACTTAGAGAAATTAACTTTAGAGTCAAGCGTGAGATATTTGAGAGCATTTTTGGAGACTGAGTGTGATACTGAAGGCACTGCGTAGCAGCACGCTTATTTTTTCGGGTGCATTAACAAAGTATAGTGCGCCTTATTTCTTGTTATTGATGGATTCCCACCATAACTTTAAATCACTTTCATTAATCTTTTTTTGAAGATATTCAATCTGATCTGAATAGCTGAGATTTTTCATGTCTTCGACCATTTTTTCTTGACTGGTTTGTTTAAAAGCTAAACAGTCAAAACTTTTTTTAATTGTCGTTGGCTTCATCAATTGTTACCTCTAAAGGAGAAATAATAGTCAAAATCCCGTAGCCATTGAGTAAATTAATTTGATTATAGCCTTTCATTTTATCTAGGCGCACAATATGTTTAAAATTCCATGATATGATTGCAGCCGCTCTAGCTATTGTAGCAGCCGGTACATGAGTAGCATCATTAATAGACTTTGATGTAACAACTCCTGGTTCTTCGTTACCTGGTATGGTTCGATAGGGGGGCATAAATCGACTAAATCCTTATCTGGCAAGAGACTTAATTGATTAGTTCGCTCTAGAGCAAAAATAATTGACAAAAATCGCCAAATGCCTTTCTATATAAGGGTTCCATCCCTTATAACCCCCGTCCATTGCATAACAAAAACCGAAGAACCCAACTCCTTCATTGATATAAGCATTACTTAACTGTAAAACTTCAGCTGTTATCTGGGAGCATCTCACTTGTGCAATGAGTATTAATGCTTATAGCAGTCAAAAACGAGAAAATCTTGAACCTGATCACAAAGAGAAATGAGATTATAATAGTTATAACTTACGATTCAGAA
>SFCA01000228.1:0-21470 GCA_007095475.1 Microcystis aeruginosa Ma_QC_C_20070703_M131
AACCCGCACCTGTAAGGTTATAAAGTTATCAAGGTACTACATTTACCAAGCGGCTAATCCTCTAAACGTCTTACTGTCTAGTTTCTAGCCAACGAATCGCACTACACCCCACACCCTACACCCTCCACCCCCCTCCTACCAATGACAGCCATAATCACGAAACCTGAACAATCAGGAGAATTATTGTTAAAATTGTCTCGCGAAACGGTTCCCACTATCGATAACGGTAAAATTCTCGAATTAAGAGAATCGGGAGCCAGTAAAGCTCAAGAATTAGCCATCCCGGGCAGAAAAGACGAAGAATGGCAATTCACCGATTTAAGTCAACTCTGGGCGATCGATTTTCGCGTCCCCCAAACCGTTACAATCGATAAAAATGCCCTCGCTACTTTTTTGCTGCCCGAAGCCAAAAACAGCCACCTAGTCTTCGTTAACGGCATTTATCAGCCCGAATTGTCCGATATCTCCGCTTTACCCGCCGGTGTCAGCGTCGGCAATCTCGCCAATGCACAAAAAGATGTTCTTGTCAACTATCTAGGCAAAGAAAAAACGCCCGAATTTTTTACCGCACTCAACCAAGCTGGTTTAAGCGATGGGGCAGTAATTCACGTCACCGCTAACACCGTCGTCACAACCCCGATACATCTCTTATTTATCACCGTTGTGGAGGAAATTCCCCGCTTTTATCAGCCCCATAGCCTCATCGTGGCGGAAACGGGAGCCAGTGTCAATATTATCGAGAATTACGGGGCTTTAGCCGAATATTGCTCCGATTTACCTGTAAATTACTCTTATTTTACCAACGCTGTCACGGAAATTTACCTCGAAGCCAACGCCGAAGTCATCCATACCAGAGTACAACGGGAATCGGGAGATGGTTTTCACATCGGACGCACGATAATTGAACAAGGGCGCAATAGCCATTACACTCTCAACGAGATAAATCTAGGGGCTAAACTCTACCGTCATAACCTCGATATCCTGCAAAAAGGAGAACAAACCGAGACAAATCTGCACGGATTAGCCATGATTACCGGACAACAAACCGCCGATACCCACAGCGCCATCTATCTCAACCATCCCCACGGCATCACCAAGCAACTGCATAAATGTATCGTTGATGGTAGCGCTCAAGCTATCTTTAATGGTAAAGTGTTTGTTCCCAAACCCGCCCAATTAACCAACGCCTCCCAGTTAAATCGGAATTTGTTAATTTCTAACAAGGCACGAGTCAACACCAAACCCGAATTACAAATTACCGCCGATAACGTCAAATGTTCCCACGGGGCAACCGTTAGCCAACTGGAAGCCGATGATTTATTCTATCTGCAAAGCCGGGGCTTAAGCGCCGACACCGCCCGCAGTTTGTTAATTGATGCTTTCTCGGCCGAGATTTTAGCTAAAATTCCTCTAGAATCCCTCCGCCAAAGATTGGGGCAATGCGTCGCCTGTCGCAGTGTGGAATAACTCTACCGGGGTGGGTGTCAACCTGCCCAAAGTACCCCTCTGACTCCTGACTAAAATGACAATTATCCAAGAAAAAACCCTCGCCCAAAAAGTCCGCGCCGATTTCCCTATCCTCCATCAAACCGTACACGATAAACCCCTTATCTATCTCGATAGTGCCGCCACTTCCCAAAAACCAATTCAAGTATTAGAAACCCTGCGAAACTATTACGAAAAAGATAACGCCAATGTGCATCGGGGGGCGCATACTTTAAGTGTTCGGGCAACGGAAGCCTACGAAGGGGCTAGAGATAAGGTGGCTAGGTTTATTAATGCCGCTTCTCGTCAGGAAATTGTCTATACTCGCAACGCCACGGAAGCGATTAATTTAGTCGCCTACAGTTGGGCATTAAATACCCTAAAAGCAGGGGATGAAATTATTCTCTCGGTGATGGAACACCACAGTAATTTAATCCCCTGGCAAATTGTCTGCCAAAAGACGGGGGCGGTGATTAAATATGTGCAGTTAACCAGCGAAGAAAGCTTTGATTTAGAACAATATAAATCCTTGTTATCGGACAAAACTAAATTAGTTGCTGTCCTTCATGTTTCCAATACATTAGGCTGTATTAATCCCGTTGCCGAAATAGTCAGCCTTGCCCATCAAGTCGGGGCGAAAGTATTAATTGATGCCTGTCAAAGTGTCCCCCATTTAGCCATTGATGTGCAGTCCATAGATTGTGATTGGTTGGTGGCTAGTGGTCATAAAATGTGCGCCCCCACCGGCATTGGATTTTTGTACGGCAAAGAGGCCATTTTAGAGGCAATGCCGCCCTTTTTTGGTGGTGGCGAAATGATTGCGGAAGTCTATTTAGACCATTTTACCTGTGCCGAACTGCCCCACAAATTTGAAGCGGGAACCCCCGCTATCGGCGAAGCGATTGCCCTCGGTGCTGCGGTAGAATATTTAATCGGTTTAGGGATGGATAATATTCATGCCTACGAAGAAGAATTAACCGCCCATTTGTTCAAAAAATTAGGAGAAATTGAGGGGTTAAGAATTTACGGGCCGCCACCTAGTTTAACGGGCCAAGGTCGGGCTAGTTTAGCCGCCTTTAATGTGGAAGGGATTCATGCTAGTGATTTAGCCACTTTATTAGACCACGAAGGAATCGCTATTCGTTCTGGTCATCACTGTACCCAACCTCTACACCGCTTTTTTGATGCTTCCGGCAGCGCGCGGGCAAGTCTATATTTTTATAATACCCCAGAAGAAATCGATCGCTTTATTGTCGCCTTACAGGAAACTATCGATTTCTTTGCCAATTGTTTTTCTTAGGGGTATCTCTAGCCCTTTTCCTGTTCTTAAAGAGTGAAGGAAGTTACCTATTATTATCAAGGAATTTGTCCCGAAACGGGGGAGTTATTGCGCTTGCCCCGTACTCTTTTGGCTGAAAAAATCGCCCGACATTTGATGACAACTATCACCAATCCTCAAGGCAAAATGTATGGCATTTTGTTAGGAGAAAATGCCGCTGGCGAAATAGAAATTTTAAAAGCTTTTTCTGGACAGGGAGAAGCCACCGGCTGGGTTCCGTCCCTAGTGGGGAGAGAAAAAATTATGCTGGAAGAAAAGCGAGTTTTGCAACTTTTGGAGACAATTAAACAGGAAATTATCACCCTACAATTAATTCCCGAACATAATTTATATCAACTCAATCAAGCAAGTTTTGAGTGCAAAATACAAGCTTTACAGCAACAACATCAAAGCAATAAACAGGAACGAGATAGATTAAGAAATTTAGGGAATTTAAACTCAGAAGGATTAGAAAAATTAAATAATCTCAGTCGTCAAGAAAAAAGAGAAAGAAAGCAATTAAAACAGGAACAAAAACAAGTTTTAGAACCCTTGATTGAAAGAATAAACTTAGCCAATCAGAGAATTGTTGAACTTAAGCAACAGCGTAGGAACCTCTCCAAACAGTTACAGGAATTGCTGTATCAATCCTACTGTTTAAACAATTTTTCTGGACAATCTCTCTCCTTAGCTAAATTGATGGGCAGTAATTTGTTACCGACGGGAACAGGGGAATGTTGCGCCCCAAAATTATTAAATTATGCCGCCATGAAAGGATTAAAACCTATCGCTATGGCCGAATTTTGGTGGGGAGAATCGAATCGAGATAGAAAACAGGGAGAATTTTATGGTGCTTGTCAAGAAAGATGTCAACCTCTCATGGGTTTTTTACTTTCTGGTTTACGTTCATCCCTAGAAATTATCTACGAAGACGAGGGAATAATTGCTATTAATAAACCCGCGGGATTATTATCGGTAGCAGGACGTTATCAAGATAGTCAAGATGCTGTGGTTAATCGTTTTCGTCGTCAAGGAAAAAATGTCATTCCCGTTCATCGTTTAGATCGAGAAACTTCGGGTATATTATTACTAGCTAAAAGTTTAGATATTTATCGTTGTTTATCCCAACAATTTCAACGGCGACAAGTGGAGAAAATCTACGAAGCTATATTATCAGAAATTGTTGAGCGAGAATCGGGTATAATTGACCTACCTCTCTGGGGAAATCCGCAAAATCGACCCTATCAAACTGTGGATTGGCAAAGGGGAAAAGCTAGTCAAACCTATTTTAAAGTTGTCGGTAAAGAAGGCAATTATTCTCGCCTCGAATTTATTCCCTACACGGGAAGAACCCATCAAATTCGTGTTCATAGTCAACAGGGATTAGGGATAGGAATTTTAGGCGATCGCTTGTACAATGGTAAGCAGTCCGACCGTTTATACCTACACGCTAAACAATTAGCTTTTCGTCATCCCCAGACCGAAACTAAACTTGATCTCATCATTCCCACTCCCTTTTGAGAGCTATAATTGCTAACGGCAACAAATTAGCCAAAATAAACCGATTTACTGACGCTCTTCTTGATCATTAGGATAAGTCTTGCTAGGCAAGGCATTGAAGACCCTGTTTCTGTAAAATCATCCCTATTCTTCTTCCTTGCACACAGAACCTAGAAGAGCAAAATAACCTTGATCCTATTCCTTTTGTCTCGTGCCAAGGTTCTACATTGGCACGAGAAAGGGGAGGATATCCCTCCCTTCCCTGATGGGTTACACAAAAGCTAGAACCTCTGGAAGTGCGTTGCAAGGGTATCCCTTGTAACGAGGTAAGACTATACAGAAACGAGAAGAGCCAAGTTATCGTTGAAACTGCTATAATTAATAAAATCTCAAGAATAGTAAAATTATATGAATGCACTGAAATACCAAAAAATCATCAAAAATGGTCAACTTAGTTTACCTCCCCTCGACTTACCAGAAGGAACAGTTGTCGAAGCGATTTTATTGATTAAAGAAGCTGCTGAAATGGATGAAACCGACTATCTGCTTTCCACAGAAGCTAACCGTCAACATCTCCAAGAGGCAAGAGAATCTCTGAAAAATCCTGATAGTTATATTTATGTAGATGCTGCTAACTTATGAGGAAAGTCGCCTTTCTAACCCGAAGTTTTGATGAGTTTAATCAATGGGCGATCGCAGACAGAAAAGTTTAGGCTAAAATTGTCAGCCTTATTAAGGATGTTCAAAGAGAGCCTTTTTCTGGATTAGGAAAACCAGAAGCATTAAAACATGAACTATCAGGATTGTGGTCACGACGCATTACAAAAGAACATCGCCTAGTTTATAGCGTGTCTGATCAAGAAATTGTGATCATTTCCTGTAAATTTCACTACTAATAATCGCCAAAAATTCCAGAACTAGCTGAGAGCAAAAATTAGGGAACACGAAAACTTAAGAAGAATTTCTGAAGAAAGTGAAAACCAACCTACATTTTTCTTCTCTCGTGACAAGGTTTTACATTGGCACGAGAAAAGGGAGGATATCCCTCCCTCCCTTCCCTGATGGGTTACACAAAAGCTAGAACCTCTGGAAGTGCGTTGCAAGGGTATCCCTTGCAACGAGGTAGAAACGAGAAGAACCCTTTACTGATTAATTTTTCACAAAAGTAAATTTACCATTTTTACCATCGGCATCCATTTTAATTTGTGCCACGGAGAATTTATCCTGAATGATTTCCCCTTCGGGAGTAAAAGCAATATCTCCCAAGACAGTGACATACTTACCCGCTAAAATTTCCTGATTTAATTGTTGGCGAATTTGTTCGAGGGAAAGTGTCCTGAGTTTATTTTTATCATCTACCCGTTTTAAGGCCTCGACAAAAACTTGAATTCCCGTAAAAGCTTGGGCGGTAAATTGGGGCGGTGCTTTTTTATTTTCTGCTGTATAAGCGGCGACAAAATCCCGATTAATAGGATTATCTAATTCCGGGTTATAAGCTTGAGCGATGAGAATACCATCACATTGAGCTTGACAAACCGGGAAAATATTAGAGGTATTTAAACCGTTGCCACCAATAATTAACCCTTGATAGCCCAATTGTCGCAACTGTTTGACCAAATTGCCCCCGTCAGCAACCAAACCGGAAATAACCACTAAATCCGGTTTAATATTGATAGCGGCGGTGGCTTGGTTTTGAAAATCTGTATCGGTGGTTTGGAATTTCTGCACGGTGACAATATCGAGATTTAAACTCTTCAGGGTTTCTTGAAAAGTTTCCGTTTCCGATTTACTAAAAGCATCATTTTGGGCAAAAAAGACAGCCACTTTTTTAATCTTGGGATCGATTTTTAAAGCGGTTTTAACCGCATTGGGAGCGACCACAGCCACAGGAGCAGACACCCTACCCACATATTCACCGATCTGGGGGATACCTTTAGCGGTATTAGACGGACCGAGAATGGGAACTTTGGCTCGATCGGCGATCGGACTAGCGGCAAAAGCTTGCTGGGACAGGGACGGACCGAGAATACCCACCACCTTATCTTGAGTGATTAGGGTATTGATGGCGTTGATCGCTCCCTGTTCATCCCCGGCCACATCCTGGATAATAACTTTAATCGGTGTTCCATTGACTCCGCCCTTTTTATTAAAATATGTTTCAGCCATCTTGACACCGATCACCTGTTCCTGTCCCAATAGGGCGAGATTGCTAGTTTGGGCCAAAGCTGCACCGATGGGAATAGCACCAGTGGCGGCGTTTTCCGCGGGACTGGGGTTAGTTTGACCGGTGGGAGTGCCGGAATTACAGGCCACCACTAGACCAAAAGTGACTAGGGATAGTATTAAGGGGATTAATAAACGTTTTCTGAGCATCTTAACTCTCCAGAGACTGATATATATTGTTGATGACACTATTATTTCGCTAATCGGGTTGATTTCAGCGATAATTATCGACGCGATCGGACCGGATTTTGCTCCCTTAGCGCCCTTTCTTTCCTCTAATTTTGTCGATTAACCTCCCCGTCTCACCTCCGTTTTCAGAAAAACGATTTGCCTTTTCTGGTTCTGTCGCCTAACCTAGTAGTTAGGGAATCTATTATCGCCTTTCCCGTCCACAAACCCCAGCAAGCGAAAACATCCATTTAAGATTATGACTAACCCCGTTATTCACGCCTTTTTCCTCGGACGAGCGATCGCTGAAGTGGTCAGTGAACAGCTAGAAGATGCCTTGACCAACGCTTTAAGCGAATTAGGCAAATTTGATGCCGAACAACGGGAAAACCTGCGGCAATTCGTCGAAGAAGTGCAAATGAGAGCCGATCGAGCCATGGAAAAGGGAGTATATGCTGAGACAGACTCCAGTGGTTCCTCCAGTGCTGATGTGCAGGAAAACATCGACGAAATGCGCGCCGAAATTGCCCAATTGCGCTCGGAACTAAAAAACTACCGTAATTAACCAAAAACCCTCTTTTAGTCGCTTTAAAGCCCCAAAAATTGCGTGTCAGCCCTTCTACCCGTCCCCGTTACCCCAGAGTTAAACCCAGCAATGCCGGCCCTCCAAGTCGCCAAAAATAGCTATCGTTGGAATCGAGAAAACTATTCCATCAATCGTCGTCGTCTAGATATTTGGCGATTCGTTCTGACTGTACTTTATCAATTCTGGCTCAACGGTAAAAAATGGAGCTATAACGGCGGCTATAGCCAGGAAAAACTCGCCGGCAGACGCAGAAAACAAGCCGCTTGGATTCGGGAAACCATGCTAGAATTGGGACCGACTTTTATTAAAGTCGGTCAACTGTTCTCCACCCGCGCCGATCTTTTTCCCCTGGAATATGTGGAAGAACTCTCGAAACTACAGGATCAGGTTCCCGCATTTACCTACGAACAGGCCAGCAAAATTATCGAGGTATCCCTCGGCAAACCCCTGAATAAACTCTTTAAAAGCTTCGATCCTATTCCCCTGGCAGCCGCTAGTTTAGGACAAGTTCACCGGGCCCAACTGAACAGCGGGGAAGATGTGGTGGTCAAAGTCCAACGGCCCGGATTGAAAAAATTATTTAGTATCGATCTGGCCATCCTGAAAAAAATCGCCCAATACTTCCAAAATCATCCCAAATGGGGTAAAGGTCGCGACTGGACGGGTATTTATGAAGAATGCTGTAAAATTCTCTGGGAAGAAACCGATTATCTCAACGAAGGTCGTAACGCCGACACTTTTCGCCGTAATTTTCGCGGGGAAGATTGGGTGAAAGTACCGAAAGTCTATTGGCGCTACACCGCTCCCCGGGTTTTAACCCTAGAATACCTCCCTGGCATCAAAATCAGTCATTATGAAGCCCTAGAAGCAGCCGGACTCGATCGCAAATTGTTGGCTAAACTAGGGGCAAAAGCTTATCTAATTCAACTACTCAATAACGGCTTTTTTCACGCAGATCCTCACCCCGGCAATATCGCCGTTGATAGTGATGGCTCCTTAATTTTCTACGATTTCGGCATGATGGGACAAATTAAAACCAACGTGCGCGAAAAATTAATGCAGACTCTCTTGGGAATTGCCCAAAAAGATGCCGATCGCGTGGTCACTTCTCTGGTGGATTTAGGAGCATTAACTGCTAATGGTGATATGGGAGCAGTGCGGCGATCAATCCAGTATATGCTCGATAACTTCATGGATAAACCCTTTGAGGAGCAATCCGTAGCCTCTATCAGCGATGATCTCTATGAAATCGCCTACGATCAGCCTTTTCGCTTTCCCGCTACCTTTACCTTCGTCATGCGGGCATTTTCTACCCTAGAAGGGGTAGGCAAAGGACTCGATCCCGAATTTAACTTTATGGAAGTGGCCCAACCTTTTGCCCTGCAATTAGTAAATGATATGACAGGAAATAATGGCAGTAATATCCTCGATGAGTTAGGACGACAAGCGGCCCAAGTGAGCAGCACCGCCCTGAGTTTACCCCGACGCATCGATGATACGATCGAAAAATTAGAACGGGGTGATATCCGTGTCCGGGTCCGTTCCAGCGAATCCGATCGACTTTTACGGCGATTGGGTATGATTCAAATGGGAACCAACTATACTTTACTGATCAGTGCTTTGCTTATCTCAGCGACGCTTCTATTTATCAGTGGTTTTGGTTGGTTAACTTTAGTGCCGATGGCGATTTCCCTGCTTCCGGGGATAGCCCTTGTGAGACTTTGGCGAAAAATTCAACGTCAGGATCGCATGATGTAATTGATCGCAGGATAATAATTATTGTGTTAGCAGCAGAAATTTCCATGAACAATCTTTCTTTTGGAGGAATGACCGATCCTGGTGTAGTGCGATCGGTTAATCAGGATAGTTATTATATCGACCCCGAGGGGCGCTTTTTTATCGTTGCCGATGGCATGGGGGGTCATGCGGGTGGCCAAGAAGCTAGTCAAATCGCCACTAAAACTATCCAAGCTCATCTAGAAGAACACTGGAATTCGCCCCTGACTGCCGGGGAATTGCTACAGGAGGCAATTACTGCCGCTAACGAGAAGATTATTGAAGATCAGCTGAAAAATCCCGAAAGACAGGAAATGGGGACAACCCTAGTCATGGCTATCTTCCGAGATGATGGCTCTTGGTACACCCATATTGGAGATTCCCGTCTCTATCGCTTTCGTGAGCAAAAATTAGAACAGGTGACGGAAGATCATACGTGGAGAGCTAGGGCGATAAAAATGGGCGATATGTCCGAAGAAGAGGCGAAAAACCACCCTTGGCGACACATTTTACTTCAATGTCTCGGTCGTCGCGATTTGCCCCCAGTGACGGTATCTCCCCTTGATGTGCAATCCGGCGATAGTTTAATTCTCTGTAGTGATGGTTTGACGGAAGAACTGTCCGACGAGGAAATTAGCGATTATTTGCAAACCGGTGCCGATTGTCAGGAAATTGTCGAGAATTTAGTGGCAGCGGCTAAAGAAGCCGGCGGTTCTGATAATATCACCGTGGTCATGGTAAGCTGTTGACTATCTAGGGTTTACTGAAAAAGTTTCCCGTGGGGGCAGGGTGTGGGGTGTGGGGTGTGGGGTGATGGGAAGAATAAATAAAAATAATCTCCTGCCGAGAAAACGGGTTTCTCCGAGAAACCCGTTTTCTGTGCGTTACTCAACGGATTTAGTATTACTCGATCGCTCCCGCTTGTTGTAATAAAGAAACGATCGCCTGATGGTGATTAAATTTAGCTAACATTAAAGCGGTCATTCCCCCTTGATTTTTCTGATTTAAGTTCACCTTTCCCCTCTCTAACAAAACTTTAACCGTGTCGAGACAACCGTGATAACTCGCCCACATTAACGGGGAAGCACCGCTAAAATCGAGTTTATTGACATCAGCACCGATATCGATTAACCAGCGCACCAATTGACTATTATTGTCCTCACAAGCTTTCATAAGGACGGTTTTGCCATCGGGATAAACGGCGTTGGCATTAGCCCCGTATTCGAGGAGATAACGGCAGATTTCCGTAAATTGGCGCTGTAAAGCTAAAGTTAACGGTGTTTCTCCCTGCTGAGTTAGGTTAGGCTCCGCTCCTTGTTTTAACAATTCTAAAACGATCGCTTCGTATCCCTGCACCGTGGCGATAAGCAAGGGTGTATCACCAAAATGATTGCGGTGATTGACAAAAGCGCCGGCTTGTACTAGGGACTGGACGATCTCTAGATGTCCTTCGATCGTCCCTAAATGCAGGGCCGTTTCCCCAGCCTGATTTTGATTGTCAATACTAGCCCCCTGAGCGAGTAAAAGTCGGACAATATCGAAATATCCCTCAGCAGCAGCGATCATGAGGGCAGTTTCTCCCTCCTCCGTGCTGATGTTCGGATTTGCTCCCGCTTGCAGTAAAGTTTGCACGCTGCCGAGATTTCCCCTCTCTACAGCCAAAATTAGGGGAGTTTCCCCGGATAAAGTGGGAGAATCGAGGGGCATACCACGGGTAATAAACAATTCGAGGATTTCTGGGCAATTGGCGGTGAGAGCCTGTAACCAAGCTTCTTGACAGATTTCTTCATCTACACCACGATCGAGCAGTAAATGGACAATTGCGGCGTAATTTTGTTTGATCGCTACAGATAAAGCCGTATCTCCATCCTGATCGCGCATATTGACCCGAGCGCCGGCGGTTAATAACTGTTCTGCGATCGCTATATGACCCTTATAAACGGCGATCATTAGTGCAGGTGTACCATCTTGATTGACCTGATTGATATTAGCACCGGCAGCGATTAGTTGAGGGAGGATTTGACTGTGATTGAGGGCAGCCGCTAACATGAGAGGGGTTAAACCTTGAGGTTGTTTACTTTTGTTGATATCAGCCCCAAATTCTCGCAAAATCGCCACAATTTCCCGATGACCCCCCTGCACGGCATAGATTAAAGCCGTAGTATTTTGGCCATCAGTGGCGTTGACATTTGCCCCCTGACTCAGTAAAGCTTGAACCCGCGCCAGATTGCCCTGACGTGCCGCTTGTATTAACAAGATATCCCAATTAGAAGCCATTAACAGTGACCGATCGGCAGAAAGTATTTTTTCTATTATCGATCTTTCTAGACAGGTAAACGGACAGAAAAGCTACTACCCCGTTCTAATTCTGAGGTGACGGCAATAGTTCCCCGATGAGCATCGATAATGCGACGGGAGAGATAAAGTCCTAACCCATTGTTGGAACTGTCTGGGGAACCGGAGTACAGGCGCTCGAAAATCCGGGGTAGTTCTTCTGCTGAAATTCCTATACCAGTATCCTCGACGACAATGGTGACAAAAGTATCTTCCTCTGTAGCGGGGATGAGATGAATTTTCACATCACCCTTTTGGGTAAATTTAATCGCATTGCCGATGAGATTGGTAAAAACGCGCCGCAGTTCCAAGCGATCGCCAGTTAGGAAAATTTCCCCGGCATTTTCGGCATTTAAGCTTAATTCTAGTCCTTTTTCTCGGGCAAGGGGAGTTAACTGCTGACAGACTTCTTCGAGAATATCGATAATCTTTAATTTAGTAAAATTAAGTATCTTTTCGCCGTTTTCATAACAATAAACTTCCAAAAGATTATTAACCATTTCCAAGAGATTTTGATTACTGCGAATAATCACATGAATGACTCGACTCATTTCGGGAGTAATCTCACCGTATAAACCTTCTTGAAATAGTTCTAATATGTGATTGACAGACACTAAGGGAGTTCGCAAATCGTGGGTCATCCTCGAAACAAAATCTTCTTTTTGTCTAGCCAATTGCTCTTTTTCTTGTTTGGCAATCGCCACTTCTTCTTCCGCTTCATAGATGCGTAGGGCGTTTCGCATCGCTTGATTTAAGCGCGAGGCAGAAAGACGAAATTTACTCAGATAATCGGAAGCACCGGCTTTCATCATATCTACGGCAATTCCTTCGTCTCCGTGACCGGTTAAAACAATTAGGGGTATTTTAAGTCCCTGTTGCCGAATTTCCCGCACCAAAGTCAAACCATCTCCATCGGGTAGAAGATAATCGATAAACATACAGTCGAAAAGATTATTGGACATCTGTTCTTTAGCCTCTTGATAGTCAGCGGCTTCTGTTATTTCTATCGCCATCTCCGATGTTCTTAAGAATCGGCGCACGGCGATCCGATCCACTTCATTATCATCAACAATTAGAACTCTTAACTGGTTTAACATTGCCAATTTAAATCTGAATTTCATTACTGTCTGATCTACCCTGATATAATACCTCGAATCGGGTTCGATGGTCAAGACATTTTCGAGGTCGATTCTTACAGCTTTTTTCTTAAAGATGAAGTATAACCTAATTTGCTATCTCAAGGTCGCGATTCATCTCCCGTTAAACCGCTACGCAGTTAACGGGAGATGAATCGCCACCGGAATGAAACTAACGCGGTAGCGTTTCCACTTTTGGGGAGTTTTGGTTCTCAACGTATTTTTTTAGTTGTTCGACAGTAACGCCGCCACAACTAGCCACGAAATAACCTGCCGTCCAAAAATAAGGTTTATTGTCGAAATACTTGGCCGCTAAGTACGGAAATTCCTTTCTAATTAAGCGACTACTAACTGTTTTAAGGTTAGCGATTAATTTGGATAAAGCGATGTCAGGTTTGTCATCGATAATCCGGTGAACGTAATCCGATTCACCGTTGAAATCAAGCAACACGCTTTCCCATTTCGTCAGCGTTGATACAAAGATTTCTTGACGTCGGGCTAAGATTTCATTGTTAATAGCAATGGTCGGTATTTGATGACAAATACGACGTGAGCGGTAAGTCTATAAACAGAGCGAAATTCATGATTGTAATCAGTTGACATATTAGGCGGTAAGTGTTATAATCTGATTGTACATCACGAAACGAACGACAGTGATAACGCTTACCTACCAGTACAAACTAAAGGTAAACAGACAACAGGAACGGGAGATCATCCACATTCTTGATGTTTGTAAGAGCGTTTATAATTACGCTCTTTCAGAACGAAAAGATTGGTTGAACTCTCGAAAGTGTCTTGCGGATCGCTGTTCGTTAATTTCCGAGTACATAATTCCTGCGGATGAACCCTATCCAAATTACTTCGTTCAAGCTAAAAATCTAACGGAAGCTAAAGCTAAAAAAGTTTACCCGATATTAAAGACGGTTAACGCTCAAGTCTTACAGCAAGTCTTAAAAACTGTAGATAAAGCTTTTTCTGACATGAAATCGAAAGGCTTCGGCTTTCCTAGATTTAAGAAAAAGATGCGGAGTTTGGTTTTTCCTGCGCTGTCAAAAAACTTTCTAGGGGATGGATGTTTGAATTTTCCACAATTGGGAAAAATTCGGATTAGGAAATCTAGGGAGTACCCGTCTGGGTTTGAGCCTAAACAAGCTCGAATTATCCGCAAAGCGTCGGGATTTTACGTTTCGGTTTCTTTCCAATCTACGGAATTAGTTCCCGATATGACAGTTGGGAAGACCTGTTTAGGAATCGACGCGGGGATTGAAAGTTTTGTCGCTACTTCACGGGGAGATTTAATCAAAGCCCCTCGATTTTTGTTGAAAGTACAGAGTAAGCTTAAATTGCTACAAAGACGCTTGAAACATCAAGTCAAAGGCTCGAACAATTGGTTAAAACTCCAAGAGAAGATAGCAAGATTACATGAAAAAGTGTCTAATACTCGTAGAGATTGGCATTTTAAGTTAGCTCATTACCTTTGCGATTTTGCTGATAATATTTTCGTTGAAGATATTAACTTCGTTTCCTGGTCTAGAGGGATCGTTAGAAAACAATCTCTAGATTCGGGCATCGGTAGTTTTATTAATGAGATACTACCGTTTGTTGTTTGGAAACGGGGGAAATATTATCTTAAGGTTGATAAAAACGGAACTTCGCAAGAGTGTCCTAATTGTGGCGCGATTACCGGCAAAAAGTCGTTATCGGAAAGAGTTCACCGGTGTGATTCTTGCGGCCACATTGAACCGAGAGATACGGCATCAGCGAAGGTAATTGAGAACCGAGGAAAAAATGCGGTCGGACTGACCGTGTTAGAAAACGCTCGCGGAGGCGATTTGACGGGGATCGACCGGTTAAACCAGGTCGATCTAGTTAAAAGCCTAAGAACCGAGAATCCCCCGCTACACCGCGCGAGCGGTTAGCGGGGGAGAGTCAATGACGACCGAATCGTGACGACTGGCCCCCCAAAACGAAAAATTAGTACCTCACTATTAAGATGACTGCCACAATCGGAAACAATACTTAAACAAAATAGCAATGCTTCAACAGAGCGCCTTCAAGTAGGGGATGATATTCTTTTTCGGAGATAGTATAGGCCCCAAATCTAGCCAGATGGGGATTTTGCATTTGGGCATCAAATAGACAGAAATCCCGTTCTCTGAGGTGTTCGACTAACTTGACCATGGCTACCTTAGAACCATCGGGAATTTTATAGAACATCGATTCCCCGATAAAAACCCCGCGAATTGCTAAACCTAAAATCCCCCCCGCTAATTGATCCCCTTGCCAAGTCTCGAAACTGTGGGCCCAACCGGCCTGGTGTAATTGCTGATAGATTTGCATTAACTCCGGGGAAATCCAAGTCAGCGAGCGATCGGCACAACCGGCACAAACCCCAGCAAAATCGCGGTTAATAGCCACGCTAAAGCGATTTTGATTCAAAACTCGTTTTAGAGACTTGGGATACCTAAAACGCCGATCAAGAGGGATAAGAGCGCGATTTTTACTAGAATACCAATCCAATCGCCCCCCCTCATCGGCCATGAGAAAGTAACCGCGTGCGTATCCTTGTATAATAGAAGCGGTATCCACGACTCCCCCAAGAATTCAGTCTCGTAGCCTGATCATTCTCTAATTATGCCTGATCATCCCCCACCAATTCCGCCGATTACTTTACCACCGATCGAAAATCCCCAACAGGAACAAACTTGGCTGCGCACCGCTTTACATCGTTGGTTAGATGCGGAATTTATTCCCGAAGCTATTAATGAAACTATCGCTGAACGCGCTAGTCAAATTTTTCTGCGTCAGCGTTTGGAAGGGGAAAACGATCTCGGTAGCTTGGTGATTGCGATCGTTACCGAGATGCAAGCTTTTGACTTTCGCGAAAGTTTTTATAGTGAATTTGCCATCGCTAACGCCGTCAGTGATTTAATTTTAGATAGTTTAGGAATCGATCGCTGTTGTGGGCAAAGTTAGACAGTTTTTCTTTGTTATTGGAGTTTAATTTCTATTAGCTGCTCTGCTAATTTTTTTGTACGAATGGGGTACTGATCATTTAAGAAGTTAACAAAATCTTCTTCGGGATGTGCCACGACGATATTACTATAGTTTTGGGCTAATTCCTTGAGATTGAGTTTTTGCCGCCAGGATTCCACATCGCCATCCTGAAATAATTGAAACTTAACTCGATCGTTAACTAAATAGGATAATGCCAAAAAGAAACTAGGGGTATTATCGCTGATGACTATCGGCTTGGTCATGGAGTTTAAAACAGGGGCGATTTTTAGATTAGCTCCACTGGCCGTACCTCGTTGATCATCTAAAGCCGCATCAGGATTTAAACCCAGAAATACACCTGATACTATACCTAGTAGCAGGAAAATTAGCAAGATTTGTTGTCCTAAATAGTGCAGCCAATTTTTTGGCGATTTTGAGCCGATATAACTGGCAATCAGGTAGGATATAGCCATCCGGATTGCCAGAAAAGCCGGCATATAATATCTGGCTTGTAGGGAGCGGATCGATGGTTTTAATAAATCAGGTACAATTTGAAACAGTGTCGGAACAACAATCAAAGTTATGAGGAATAACCAAACTTTCGGCGATGCGTATCGGATGAGATAGTAAAGAGAATAAACCACTAACAATAATATTAATAAATGTAAAGCCGATTCTAATCTTCCTTTGCGGTGAAAGAAATGGCTCTTCTGGTTTCTGTGTGAAAACGAGGTCTATACTGATAGAATATCCGCCAAATAGTGCTTAAAGTCTTGCCTGATCAGCATTTCACGATTCCATAAGCAAAAATTATCAGACAAACCAGTATGACGGAATAAGGCTTGAGATATTTCGATGATATTAGTCTTAAACTGTCGATAGTATTGGGTGTTGCGATCAATTTTGTCTAGGTTGCTAAAAATCACGAATAGCCAAGGGCTAAATAAAACTAAGCTGCCAACACCTGCCAATACATAGCTAACAACTGTTCTTGTAATTTTCAATCTCTCTAGAAGAATCACATATAAAGCTTGGGCGATGGCGACGGGAGCAGAAAATAAATGAGTATAAAAAGTCAAGGCTAAACTGAGGCTATACCAGAGCCAACTTTTAAGCGTATTTTTACGGATTGCTCGTAAAAGAGCAATTCCTGATAAAAGAATTGTCACTGTCCAGCAACTATATTGGGTAGCGTTTTGTGCCGAAAGTATCCGCACGGGAGAAACAGCGAATAAAGCGATTGCAATCGAGGCCGTTAGCGAAGAATCGAACAATTCTAGGCATAACCAATAAAGGCAAGGAATGGCTAGGATGCTTAAGAAAATCGAGAAAGTTCTGGCCGAATGTTCGATGGGGATTAACTGCATCCAGAAGCGCGCTAACAAATTGTATAGGGGAGGATGTTCTGGATTCCTCATCATAGAGCGCAAGGCATCGGATAGAGAGCGTTCGGAATGAGGATATTGAAAATATTGTAGGTCTTTCCTGCCAATAATTTCACCGTTGAAAGCCTGCTCCCGCACGTCTTGAATCGTGTATCCCGAAAAACGCATAATACGTCTAACTTCATCGGCACTATAGACTTTTTGCTCTAAATTGAAAAATCGTAGGCCAATTCCGATTAATAAAATAGCAATGATCAAAAACTTTCCGAAATTAGCGGCCAATCGATCGGGTAAATATTTTCTCTGATCCATCATAAGTTTATTTGTCCGTAGGTCATCAATCGACAACAATTTACTGATATAGTCATTTCAATTAAGATTGAGAATATCAATGCCAGAGTCCATAAGGGTTTAACTGGTCTAGATTGTATCAGATTTATCTGAAATGACTATAGTTGCTTTAAAAGTTTAATTGATTTCCAGCCCAGCGATCTCAGCGATCGTATAAGCGGGTCTGCCCTTAACTTCTTCGTAAATTCGCCCGATGTATTCACCTAATATGCCGATACCGATCAATTGTACCGAACCCAAGAAAAACACAGCGATCAAGATAGTAGCTAAACCGGTAACGGGAGAGTCGGGTTGCTGTAAGCGCCAGTAGAGAACCAGTAAAGCCATCAACAGGGCAATTAAAGCGGAAAATAGGCCTAAATAAGTGGAAATACGCAGGGGAATCTTAGAAAAAGACACCAAGCTATTAATCGCTAAAGCTAGGGATTTTTTAAAAGTGTATTTGACTTCGCCAGCAAACCGGGGATCCCGCTCAAATTTAACAGCAGTTTGTCGGAAACCAATCCAAGCGCGCAAACCGCGAATATAACGATTCCGTTCTGGCATAGAATTTAATAGGTCCACTACCTGACGATCCATCAGACAAAAATCCCCCGTGTCCGCAGGGATATCCACGTCGGCTAATTGTCGCAGCAATCTATAGAAAACGTAGGCAGTCAGGCGTTTAAACCAACTTTCTTTTTTCCGTTTTGTTCTCTGGGCGTAAACCACATGATAACCTGCTTGCCAAGACTCAATCATTTTGGGAATCAATTCCGGTGGATCCTGCAAGTCGGCATCGAGGACAACAATAACTTGACCCCTAGCAAAATTAAGTCCTGCCGTCACTGCTGCCTGATGGCCAAAGTTACGAGCAAAGCTAATGTAACAGACCCTAGCATCTCTTTCCTGTAGTTCCCGCATTAATTTTAAGGATCGGTCCCGACTGCCATCATTAATCAGAATCAGTTCCACAGAATCATCTAAACTATCCATGACGGCACTGACACGACGATAGAGTTCTGGAATGGTTTCTTCCTCGTTATAAATCGGGATAATTAGCGAGTATTTCGGCATTTTCGAGAGGTTGAACGGACAAAAGCCTGGTTTTTATGGCGGCCGCTACGCTCTAAATATTCTGCTAAAGTATCCCTTTTGTCAACTTAATAGATTACTGCTAGACAGTGCTTTTAAATTGCCAAAGAATGATCGACCATTGCTTGCCGACGTAAACAATTCCAGTAGGCTGCATAAAGATCCGTCTGTTGACCGCGCAGGGAAGCGATCGCAGGTGCGGCAGGAAAAGGCCAGAGACGATCAAAAACCACTTCTCGATGAGCCAGACGAAACTGTAGCAAGTAAACGGAAGCAGGAGCCTGTAAATTATCCAGTAATTGCGCTGCCAGCCGATGTAAAGACTTAAGACTCTCTCTTTCTAGACTAATCGGTTGACTGTAGGCGTTAGGGATCATACCCTCCCCGATTACCTCACCGTATTCTAAACCCTTAGATGTCACCGTGATCGGCAACCAAAGATCCCCAAAAGAAGAATCTCCCTGACTGGTTTTATAGTGCAGGGTATGGGCAACCCAAGTGCGTCTTTCCTCGATATCCCGACAAGCTTGATAAACTTTTTTACCAGGAAAATTCACCCAATTGGGTAATTGAATTGTTAAGGGACACCAGATTAAATTATTTTGGCTGGTTTTACCCGACTCCATTTTTGACCACAAGGAAGCCGTCCCCGTCACCTCCACCGCCAAGGATTTAGGAACCGCATTTTTTAAGGCAATCACCATTTTTTCGGTAACGGGCGATAGCCGAGACATCTGACCACTGGCTTGAGCTTCGGCATTAACGAGAATGATAACTTTGTCCATTTCTTCTTGTGGGTTGGGTGAACTTGAACGAGCAGCGGTGAGGTTGGTTAAGATTGAGAACTGACTGGGGTTCAATGCTTCTGTAGTCGCCATGGCAAAAGCTATTTCTCTGGATTTTAGCGAATTATACAAGAGCGCAACCATTTTTTACGGATTTTTTCCACAACAACCAGATTCAAGGCGGGATTTTTCTGTTCCCCCTCATAGAATACCTTAATTGACACTCCCGTCGCACTAAGCGCTTCGGGATTCTTGGTTCCGTCGAGTTTCCTTAGCTTGACAGGACTTATCCAACACTGGCCAGAGGGAATCTCTGCACACCAGTTGTTCCACTTGGGGAGACCCCAAGACCGCCCTGGCTTCCAAGCCGATGAGTTCCGCTCAGAGAAAATTGTAAAAATGGATAAGAATAGTCCTAATATTATATCAAAGTATTGTCCAAATGCTTCTGAGGCATTTGGGGGATATCTGTAATTACTTTGAAAATCGTACAAACAACGGATTAACAGAGGGAATGACTACCAAAATAAAGCTTATTAAAAAAATAAGTCATCGATTTACCAATTTTGAACATCTTCCACTTAAGCTGTTGGCTTGCTTTAATTCATAAAAAAAAGTAACACAGGAAACCCAGAAGAGCCTTTTGTCCTGTAATTAGGCTGCTGCTCACCAATAAATCGACCATTTAATTGATGATTATTCATTCTTAATTCTCCTGACTACTGGCTACTGAATACTCAGCAACCACACCCTTGACAACTTTTGATTTTTACAAGAGGTCTAGTTATGTCTTTATCAATTCGAGGAACTATCCTGGCAGCGACGACAGTTTATCAGACGTTATCTGTTTGGTTAGAAGAACAAAAAGCACCGCCTGGTAATTTGATTAATCTGGGTAAATATCGCCTACATTTTTGTCTAGCGGGAACGGCTAGTCCCACTATTATTATTGACCATAGTTTAGGAGGAATTGAGGGATATTTTTTGATAGAAGAATTGTCACAATTAGCTAGGGTTTGTATTTATGATCGAGCGGGTTATGGTTGGAGCGATCCTAGTCCATATACCCGGACTAGCTACCAAATTGTTCAGGAGTTAGATAAGTTACTAACCCAAGCACAAATAGAGCCGCCTTATATTTTAATTGGTGATTCTTTTGGCAGTTATAATGTTCGACTGTATGCTCATCTGTTCCCAGAAAAAGTAGTAGGTTTGGTACTCACCGACGGTTTACACGAGAAAGGAATGCTGAAAATGTCGCCAGCATTAAAGGCATTAAAATTATTTTTCATCTCGGGATTTTGGATGTCGATTATCGGCTCAATTTTAGGCATTATCCGAGTTCTGAGATTTCTGGGAGTTTTTGAATTATTAAAACCAGAATTGCGTCGCTTTTCCCCAGATTCTTGTGATCGAGTTAAGCGTTCTTTCTGTCGCGCTAAACACTGGATAACGATGAGTAGAGAAATGTTTAATCTCGACCAAAGCGCTCGTCAGGTGAGTGCTGCTAACAATTTCGGTAATTTACCGATAGTTAGTATTAAAGCTAATTCTTTTTTTAAACCTTCCCTTTGGACTCGCTTTATTCCCCTCAAAAGTGCCAACCAACTCCGGGAGGAGATGCACCTCGAATTAGGCAAGTTATCCAGAGATTTTATGGAAATACAAGCGGATAAAAGTAGTCATTTTGTCTGGATGGATCAACCAGATGTGATGATCAAGGCGGTCAGAATTTTGCTTGACAAAATTCAGTCTTTGTGCTGAGAAGTTGCTCTCAAAATTAATTTCTGATAATTCCAATTAATTTTGAGTAATCCCTTCTTCTGTACTTATACTTTGCACGGCTACAACTTGCATTTTTTTTTACTCAAGTACAATAATATAGTTTAAGAGTCATAATTAGAAGCAAAGCACTCATTAGAAACATGATTAACCTAGAATTCACGGAAGAAGAAAAGAACTCACTGTATTATGAAAGATTTCACCATCCCCATCCCTGCTAGGGTTGATTCATTTAAATTAAGTACAGCTAATTTTGAGTCAATAAATTTGACTGAAGATTATCAAGTTTATCTTTTTCTAACCAAAAGAGTTAGTCACAATCACTAATCTTTAATCCTCTGCCAATATTTATTATGAATAAAGTGATAAAGCTTGTTCCCAAGCCACTAAAAGCCTATCTCTCTTGAAATTGTCTGAGAGTACATCCTGTTAATTTAGCTAATTTTTCTGTTTCTTACGTCGATAAAACTATCAGTTTTTCCCAACGTTCAGCTAACCACCTCTGTCCCTCCGTTATTGAGAGAAAACCCAAACCTCTGAAAAGATTCAATCCTATAGTTGTGAGAATTG
>SFCA01000229.1:0-9054 GCA_007095475.1 Microcystis aeruginosa Ma_QC_C_20070703_M131
TAGGAATTGATGAAATCGCTCTAGTCAAAGGACAAAAAAATTACTGTGCGGTTTTAGTAAATTTAGATACGGGAAAACTAATAGCTATTCTAGAGAAGCGAACACAAGAAGAGTTGAGGGAAACGCTTACTGGGTGGGGAAAAGAGGTGTTAGAGCAAATTGAAGAAGTGAGCATAGACCTTTGGTTGCCCTATAAAAATTTGGTGAAAGAATTGATGCTATCGGCCGAGGTAGTCGCCGATAGATTCCATGTCATGAAACAAATTAATCAAGAGTTAGACGAACAGAGAAGAGCGGAAAAAAGAGCCGTAGAAGCGCAGAAAAATAAAAAACAGAAAGCGGAAAAAGAAGCGAAGCTAGAAGTTTTAAAGCGAAGTAAATATAGCCTGTTAAAAAATGAAGAAGATTTAACGGAACCCCAAAAAATTAAACTAGAAGCTATCAAAGAAAAATTGCCAAATTTGAAAAAGATGCAGGAATTAAAGGAAGAATTCAGAAAGATTTATGAAACCTCAAAGAATCCGACAGAGGGACTGCTATCCATCTCGGAATGGTTGGCAAAATCCTCCAGTGTTTTTACCAAGAGTTGTCAAACAATCCGAAACTGGTTTGGAGAAATCATTAGTTATTTCGAGCGAAGGACAACGAATGGGGTGGTCGAGGGAATCAACAATAAACTTAAACTAATAAAACGGAGAGGCTATGGCTTTAGAAACTTTCGGAATTTTTGGGTTAGAAGTATGTTGTCTTGGCATCTTGTCTGTTGATTTAGCATAAAGGGTAACGAAGAGCCGAATCTCCAAATGGTATGTAAAACTAGCAATGTATCTGATAGGGAACTAGAGGCACTTTTTGAATTAGATGAAGGGGTAATTGGTTACACATACCTGAAGACTATAAGAAAGTATGCTTTGGAGTTTGTTGATATTTCTAATTCCCAGCAATTACCGTCTTCTTATGTCCCTCTCCAAAGAGACAATGAACTATTAATTAATCCTCATATAAAAATTGTGTTAGCTGTAGCTGCACTGCAAAAAAGTTCTATTCTGGGACTATTAGCTGTTGATACCGATGATAGTGCGGATTTAAGCTCAATGAATGATAGAAATCTGCATAGTAGTATTTTAGACTGGATGACACAATACAATAACGTTGTTAAATTACTCTGGAGAATGAAGAATAATGTCTAGGGTATTGACTAGGTTAAGCAATTGACTCATGATAACAGTAGGGGTAAGACCTAAACCACAGAGGAAACTATTATGTCTGAGTCACTAAAACAACAGAGACAAGCACCTAGTTTAAAGTTAATTGAAATATTAGAAGATGGTAGTGCCAAAACTTTTATCTACGAAGATCCCGAAAAAAAGAACAAATCCAGCTTTATTGCTCGAATAAAGGCTAAAATACAACAAAAACTCAGACCATCAGCTAATTAGTTCTTATGTATTTGCCAGATCATTTGTACACAAGGGGGTTATCTACCCCCGGATTTGTTTTTATAGTCATGACCGATTAGTTTGATACATTCTAGATATATGAAGCTCTTATCCTGTCTAGTATTAATATTCTCAATCTTAATTGAAATCGCTGGTTTTGAGGATGAAGGCCGGGTAATTCCCCTAGAAGATTTACCTAAGATTGAGGATATCTTAGGGATTCCTTCCGGTGTTTTGAGTTAGTTGACCGGTTATGGGTCATTTCGATCGAGGCGAAAGATTTCTTTTGATTTCGATCAAGATGACCCCTCTAACGATCGAATTTTCGACAATTATAGGATTTTTTTCGATATACGGAATGACAACTCGATAAAATAAAAATATGAAATTCGAGTGGGATCGACAAAAGAACCGAGCGAATATCATCAAGCACGATCTAGACTTCGCGGACGCGCAGCGGATATTTGAACATCCCATTCGAGTTTCCCTTGACGAACGAGAAAATTATGGCGAAGATCGATTGATAGGAATCGGTACGCTCGATGGCCGAGTGGTAGTTGTCGTTTTTACAGAACCGAGTAGAGATACAATTCGTATTATTTCACTTCGTAAAGCTTTACCCTATGAACGAAAACGATATGAACAATACCTCCGAGACGAATTGGGAGAAAGTTGACGCTCTTACGGAAGAGGAAATCGACACATCCGATATTCCGCCCTTAACCGAGGAGTTTTTTAGTAAATCGCGGTGGTGGAAACCTGTAGAGAAAGTAAATGTTCTTGTTCAAGTAGATCCCGAAACCCTAGCTTGGTTTCAATCACAGGGCGAGGATTGTGAACAAAAAATGTCCGCCGCTTTACGGATTTATGCGGAGGCTCACAAAGTATAGTCAAGTTTAGTTCGGGTACAAGCCACACAATAAAAAAGTTCGCTATCATTTTGAGCGGGATGAAAAGCCACACAATCTCATTTACCAATAAATCGCCTTAAATGAAATGATAAAAGTGAGTACGAAAAATTATGATTATAGATGTACCGACTGGAGATGATTTTAAATCCGCTGGCATTGATTTTTTAAATCTGGCTTGGGATACGCTGATAAGTTTATCTACAAAACTTAAGAATGCGGAATATTTTTATAATGTGTATTATAGCGATGAGAATGAAGAAGTAATCGATCAATTGTCATCTGAGCAATATTGGAAACAAGCACAACGTCCATTGAGTACAGCCCTTTCCCTTATTCAACAAGGAACCGAATTTCTCTTAAAAGGTCATATTGCTACAGTTAGCCCGTATTTACTAATTTCAGGAGATCCGAGTAATTATCCCAGTAAATCTCATGAGCGCAATATCCGTTTTAGTGAATTTAAAACAATTGATGCACAGGATTTAGTCAAAGTTTATAATACCGTATCGACTGGTCGATTACCAGATAACTTTCGACAAAGATTTGAAGATTTGAGAAGCAAGCGAAATATAATTATGCACACTGTAGATCCTGAATTATATATAAAAACTAAAGATCTGTTTGTTGAAATTCTAGAAATTTGTCATTATTTGATAGAGCCAAACTCGTGGATAAAAATTCGAGGACAATTCATTCAAAATGAACCTGAATCTGTTCTATATAGCTCTGAAACCAGAGAATTATATAATTGGCTGGCTTTAGAAATAAACCTTGTAATTGATTTATTAACACCTTCAGAAAATAATAAATATTTTAATTTTAATAAAAAAATAAGACGTTATTTCTGTCCTAGTTGTTATAGTGGTTTTAGGGAAGATTACGAAGACGAACAGATTCCAAGATTAGCTCAACTAATACCTAATGAACCAACTAGCAACACTATTTATTGCCTTGTATGTAATGAATCTTATGAAGTATTGCGGGAAGATTGCACAGCTGAAGATTGTCTGGGTAATGTCATAGATACTGATGATGGTACATGTCTTACCTGTGGTTCGGACAATTTTCGAGATTAATTGTTGAAATTGTAATAAATATCTTGTATGTATTAATTTCTTTATTTTTTTAATCGGACAAGAAATCTACGAAAAGTTTTTTGCCCAAGCTGCCATACAAATAATCTTGCAAAAGTATCAAGCTTTATTGTTAATTGTTGACACTAATCAGGAGGAAATCGTCCAATGGATAAACTAAATTATTATCAAAACATAATCAAGAAAATTCTCACAGAATATGCAGAAATTTCCTCACAAGTATCCGATCAAGACAGAGAAGAAATATTGATATTTGACGATGATAGAAGCCAATATCTTTGGTTTAATATTGGCTGGAAAAATGGCAAACGAATTAAAGCAATTTCCGTTTATCTTCGTCTAAAAAATGACAAAATTTATATGGAAGAAGATTGGACAGAAGCAGGTATCGCCACGGAATTAATGCGCTTAGGAATTCCCAGCAGTGAGATATTTTTAGCTTTTCAACCTCCCGAAGTGCGTCAGTTTACCGAGTTTGCGATCGCCTAAAAATTATTCTTTACTTTCTCGTCAGATGAGGAGTAGCTAAAATCGAATATTTAAATATACTTGTTTCCAAGTCATTTCTGTCACTTCATCCTTGACTCGCCGGTTCAAGGGTTAGATATTTTCCGAGCAAAAGTGCTATAATGTAATCTTAGGGGTCAAAACAATCAAGGAGAAGAGCATGGTCAGCAAAATTGATCGCCAAACATTTTTACAATCCTTAATCGTGCCACCGGGTAAAGAAATTTCTCTACACAAAGACTACGATCCCGGGTTTAAGCCAGACTACATTAGCAAAGAAGATGCCACACTGCTGCTGCAACAGGGGATCGAAAAAATGGCCGAGTTTCAAGATAAACTCTATGCCCAGGATACCTATGCCCTGTTAATTAATCTACAAGCCATGGATGCGGCGGGTAAAGATGGTACGATCAGACACGTTATGTCGGGTTTAAATCCCCAAGGCTGTCAGGTATTTAGCTTTAAAGTTCCCTCGGCCGAAGAACTAGATCACGATTATCTCTGGCGATATTATAAAGCCTTACCTGAGCGGGGTCGTATCGGTATTTTTAATCGTTCCTACTACGAAGAATTATTAGTCGTGCGCGTCCATCAAGATTTATTGGAACGGCAAAAACTCCCCCCAGAAGACAGAACCAAGAAAGTTTGGCATCGACGTTTTGAGGAGATTAATAATTTTGAAAAATATCTGGTTAACAATGGGGTTATTGTCCTGAAATTCTTTCTCAATGTTTCTAAAGAAGAACAGAAAAAACGATTTTTGGAAAGAATTGATCGCCCCGAAAAAAACTGGAAGTTTTCCGAAAATGATGTCAAAGAAAGAGCTTTTTGGGATGATTACACGAAAGCCTACGAGGAGGTATTCAATCATACCAGTACCGAGTGGGCCCCCTGGTATATTATCCCAGCTGATCGCAAATGGTTTACCCGTTTAGCTGTGGGGGCGGTTATTTATCACACCCTAGAATCCCTTGGTTTAAAATATCCCACCGTCACCGAAGAACATCACCAAGCTTTACTGAAAGCCAAAGAAATCCTCGAAAACGAGCCAGATTAAAAATGGAAGAAAATCCCCAAAAAGCGATAATTGCCAGAAAATCGATCGTATAATCAATGTCGATTTTCAAGAATTACCCCTATGAATTATCGCATCGATCGCCGCACCTATGCTGAAACCTACGGCCCCACCGTCGGAGATAAAGTTCGCCTGGCAGACACGGAATTATTTATCGAAGTCGAAAAAGATTTCACCACCTACGGCGATGAGGTAAAATTCGGCGGCGGTAAAGTAATTCGCGATGGGATGGGCCAATCCCCCATTTCTAGGGAAGATGGGGCGGTGGATTTGGTGATTACTAATGCCTTAATTCTCGACTGGTGGGGCATCGTTAAAGCCGATGTGGGCATTAAAGACGGCAAAATTTATAAAATCGGTAAAGCCGGCAATCCCCACATTCAAGATAATGTTGATATTATTATCGGTCCGGCCACCGAGGCATTAGCCGGGGAAGGGATGATTTTGACAGCAGGGGGGATTGATACCCATATTCATTTTATCTGTCCCCAACAAATTGAGACAGCGATTGCGTCGGGGATTACCACGATGATTGGTGGCGGGACTGGACCTGCGACGGGAACTAATGCCACCACCTGCACCCCGGGAGAGTGGAACATCTATCGAATGCTAGAGGCCGCCGAAGCTTTCCCGATGAATTTGGGTTTTTTGGGTAAAGGCAATAGCAGTCAGCCGGAAGGACTAGCGGAACAGGTAAAAGCGGGGGTAATTGGCTTAAAACTCCATGAAGATTGGGGAACCACTCCGGCAGCCATTGATACCTGTTTAAGCGTGGCCGATAAGTACGATGTGCAGGTGGCGATTCATACCGATACTCTCAATGAGGCCGGTTTTGTCGAGGCCACTATCGCCGCTTTTAAAAATCGCGTCATTCACACCTACCACACGGAAGGGGCCGGCGGTGGTCATGCTCCCGATATTATCAGGGTTTGCGGGGAAATGAACGTTTTACCCTCCTCTACTAATCCCACCCGTCCCTATACGACGAATACCTTAGAGGAACACCTCGATATGTTGATGGTTTGTCATCATTTAGACCGGAGTATTCCCGAAGATGTGGCCTTTGCCGAATCCCGCATCCGCCGCGAAACTATTGCCGCCGAGGATATTCTCCACGATTTAGGGGCTTTTAGCATCATTTCCTCCGATTCTCAAGCGATGGGACGGGTGGGAGAAGTAATTATCCGCACTTGGCAAACTGCCCACAAAATGCGGGTACAACGAGGCAGACTGACCGGGGAAACGGGAGAGAATGATAATCTGCGGGCAAGACGATATATTGCTAAATATACGATTAATCCTGCTATTACCCATGGTGTCTCCGATTATGTCGGTTCCATCGAGGTGGGCAAATTAGCCGATTTGGTTCTCTGGAAACCGGCATTTTTTGGCGTAAAACCGGAAATTGTCCTGAAAGGCGGTTTAATCGCCTGGGCGCAAATGGGCGATGCTAATGCCAGTATTCCCACACCCCAACCGGTTTATATGCGTCCCATGTTTGCCTCTTTTGGTGGTGCGATCGCCAAAACTTCCTTGACATTTGTTTCTAAATATGCTATGAAAGCGGGCATTCCTGAGAAGTTAAAGCTGAAAAAAACCGCCGTGGCAGTGTCGAATACGCGCAATATCAGTAAGGCTAGTATGAAGCTTAATGACGCTTTACCGCGCATGGAAGTTAATCCCGAAACCTACGAGGTGCGTGCTGACGGGGAATTATTAATCTGTGAACCGGCTACGGTTTTACCTATGGCCCAACGCTATTTCCTATTTTGAATTCGATTTCAGGAAACGGGTTTTTTCAAAAAATCCGTTTTCTTTTTGAATCAACGGTTAAGGATTAGTAGGAAAATTTGGGAAAAATAACTTAACCAATCCTGCCATTAGTGCAGTAACAATAGCAACAAAGATGGTTCGATTAGTAAATTCCAAGTTATCTAGTCGTTTATTCACGCCTGTTAATTCTCCTTTAATATTTGCTAGGTCAACTCTTAAGTTATTCACTTCTTCAGATAGCTTGTCTATTTTGCTATTAAGTTGTTCAGATAATCTGTCTATTTTGCCATTAAGTTGTTCAGATGACTTGTCTATTTTGTCATTAACTTCTTTGAATTGTCCTACAATAAAGTCTTTTAATTCTTTGAGGTCGTTTTCTGTAAATGTTGCCATTGTGTGACTCTCCTAGTAATTGTTTGTGATACCAATAATCTTACCACTAAGTTTAACTCCTAACCCTTAATCAGTCAAATTGCATCGAAGTTGCATCACCAGAAGGAATAAAACTGGCCCAATAAAAAGGATGTTTTTGCTTCTCACCCTTGAGCATTCCTAGTTGAATTTGTCGTAAAGCTTCACTGCGTCCTTCTCCTTTTTGTAAGCGTCCATAATAGGCGACCATTAAATCTTTAGTTGCGTCATCAGATACTTTCCAAAGGCTAATTAATTGGCTTTCACTACCTGCTATAACTAAAGCGCGGCGCAATCCATAAACTCCCTGACCGATTTTAATATCTCCTTTCCCCGTATCGCAAGCGGAAAGCACAACTAATTTGGTTCCGACTAAGTTTAAATTGGTAGTTTCTAAAGCAGTCAAAACCCCATCATCTCCTGCACTTTGACCGATTGTAACTCCTGCTAAAACTAACCCAGAACGCAATAAAGGATTCTCAATCACATTACGTTCACCTTGTAGGGGCGAATTGCGTTCGCCCGGATTGCGTTCACTCAAATTGCTTTCTGGTTTAAAAAAACCATGGGTAGCGATGTGGAGAATATTCGGTTTTTTCACTTGTTTGACGGCGTTTTCTGTGGCTTGAGAACCAGTTAAAACAGTGGCTTGAGGTAAGAGATTTTTAATCGCTTTAGCTTCTTCCTCTGTACCCGGAAGACCGGGAAAAGTAAACTCAGACAGGTCGATGGAACGAGTGAGAGCGACTTTTTCCCCTGCTTTACCATAGAAAGGATCAGCTACAATAAGCGGAGATTGTTGACTGGCAAATTTATCTTTAAGGCGCAATAAATCCCGTCCAGAAGTGAGATAAGTAATATGATAATTTTCCACTAAGTATTGATTATTTTCATCTACTAAAGCTTCAAAGGGAATTAAATTAAGTGCAGCATCAGGAGAAAGCAGAATTGTTTTAGTATTGCCTAATAATTGACGGATAGGCTGCATCAATGTCTCATCAAGTTGACGCGCTGATTTTTGCAGTTGAGGGAGAGGAGTTTCTGCGTCTGCAAGATTGTCACGAAAGTAAATTAATTTGTCCTCAATCGGTTTGGCTTCCCCTAAATCCTTGGCTTTGATGTCACCATTGGGATAGAGAATATAAACAGCATAGCGAGGAATGCCAAAACGTTGATTTTCAGGTGCTTTAGGATTAAAAGGTCTATAGCGGACTATTTCAACTAAAGCAGCATCAGCAGGAATTAGTTTTTGAATACCTTCCAGGGTAATGGGTTGGGATAGGCTACGAAATTCGGCACTACGAACACCGATTTTACCCTCTATTTCTTTTGCTTTTTCGGTAACTTCGTTAAGTTGTTGACGGTAAATTTCTGCTGAGGGAAAATCATCAGGCTTTTTAAAAGTCAGGTTAGATAGTTGAGTCCGAACTTCAATCAGTTGAGTTAATAATTGTTGACTTTCGAGGTCATCAGTACGTTGTCGGAGAATTTGTAAGCTATTGGTTGAAACATCTAAAATTCGTCCTTTGCGTTCTAAGATAGTTTTCAAGGCGAGACGGGTTGCTTCTGGGTTATTGGGTGCAGCTTGAAGATTGAGGGAAATCACCCCATTAGTCGTCCCTAAAACCTTTGCCATATAATCTTGTTTTTGCTTGTCATCCCCCATTTTTAGATTTTCTGAGAGGTTGTATTCTTGTACTGCAAGTCCTTGAGTGAGATAATTAATGCCCACATTCCGCACCCTAAGTGTCACAACGTCTCAAAAGAGGAAGGAGCGTGAGTCAAAATACTTATCTAGAGGAGTGAGTTGGCGGCAAGCTGCCAGCAACTAAGCCGAAAATTTC
>SFCA01000023.1:0-9128 GCA_007095475.1 Microcystis aeruginosa Ma_QC_C_20070703_M131
CCCATTATTATTCTACTAATGACAGTAGCCTAGTTACTCAGGAGCCGGATACGGCGAAAGTCGTAAGTCCGGTTTTGAAGCAGGGGGTGGGAAGGCGACTTCCTGCTCTACTGTAACGGTTTTTACCGATTTTGAGGTAGTCAGTTACCTAATTTTCAGGGAAAAAGTCCAGGGATTTTACCCCCGATCACTGCAAGGGTCAGCACTTTTTGAGGAAAAAAAAGTCTAAAAGCCTTATCTAACAAGGTTTTTAGATTTATTCAGCCAACCCTAATTAAGCGATTAAATCGATTAACTTTTGTTTTAAAGTTTCCAATCCGAGGCGACGAATAGCCGAGATAAAAACAGCTTGGGGATATTTTTCCTTCGCTATTTCTAAATCCTCGCTTTTTACCTGATCCAACTTATTAAACACCATTAACATCGGACCGGTTTGAATCGGCATCTGCGAGAGGATTTTTAACACCGAGGCAATCTGACTTTCCCAAGCTGGATGGGACAGATCCACCAGATGGAGTAAGGCCTCTGCTTCCGTTACTTCCTCTAAAGTTGCCCGAAAAGCATCCACCAGCGCGGGGGGTAATTCGTGGATAAAACCCACCGTATCGGTTAGTAACAGGGTGTGAGAGACTTGGGTGAGGGGATCGGTAATAGTTAAGCGTCGGGTGGTGGGATCGAGGGTAGCAAACAGTTGATCAGCGGTATAAACTTCGGCAGCGGTGAGAGCATTAATTAAAGTAGATTTTCCCGCATTGGTGTAACCGACGATCGCCACACTGGCTACATCTTGTTTTTGCCGTTGTTTGCGTAAACGGGAACGATGAGCTTGCAGTTGATCCACCTCATCCTGGAGACGGGATAAACGACGTTGAATAGTTCGGCGTTCTGTTTCTAATTTTGTCTCCCCCGGTCCGCGAGTGCCAATTCCTCCCCCTAATCTCGACATAGCTAATCCGCGCCCGGTGAGACGGGGTAAAGTGTATTCTAATTGGGCTAATTCTACCTGTAGTTTACCCGCTTGGGATTGGGCCCGTTGGGCGAAAATATCCAGGATCACCTCGGTGCGATCGACCACTCTCACCCCGATTTGATTCTCTAGATTGCGAATTTGGGCGGGAGAAAGGTCGCGATTGAATACAACTAAATTAGCCCCCGAAGTTTGCACCTGTAGGGCGATTTCTGCCACTTTTCCCGAACCGATCACTGTTTGAGGATGGGGATGATCCCGTTTTTGTCGGGTGACTTGCAAAACTTTACCCCCGGCGGTATCAACTAAACGTTCTAATTCGCTTAAACCGTCCTCAAACTGGCGATCGCTCATATTGTCGGTCATTAAACCAACCAATAGCACCCGATCTTCGGCTGTATCAACGGTTATAGCGGTAAATTCTCGCTGAAACTCCGCCTCTAGTCCTTCCACTAACTCTAAAAAGTCCTGTTTGCTTAAATCCTCTAGATTTAAGGGCGGGGAGACAGACCAGTATATATTACTATTGACATTTGTTTGACTTTGTGGTATGAGATGCGCCAGATAGACCTGCTCCACATAACCGGTTGCCCCACCACCGCGACGGATCATGCCTGTGCCAGTTAGGGTTAAGATCACCAGTGCGTCTAATCTTTGCAGAGCCATGGCGGTTAAACTGGATTCTTTTGGCGGTTCCTGCTTGAGTTCCGTGGCGATGCAACGAATTCCGCAAAGACGCTCGGAACCGTAGCGGGGTAGTTCCAAGAGAGAAAATTGGGTTTGTCGGGGGGTTCCCACTCCCACACGAATTACCTGGCCGCGACGGTTGATATAGGTGCAGAGGGGTTGATGGATATCGGTACTGATGGCCGCCAGTCTTTGGGCGAATTCTGGGGTGGTGAGAGTATCAATGGGCAAGCGTTCATGGTACAGCCTTTGTAGCTGTTTCATCTGACTAGCTTTCAGTCCTTGGGTATTGCCGAAGATGGTATCGATAGGCTTTCCTCACAATTGGGATTTTATCTATATATTGTAGCGATTTTGACCATCGCTGCCCTTTTATTTGTCCTCTAGAAGCCAGCCCTAATTAGGGTAAAATTGGGCAGTATCCATGGTTATTTTCCGTATTATGCTCGCTTCTACTCAGGAACTCCTCGAAACCGCTCGCAAAAATATCTATGCGATCGGGGCTTTTAATGTTTATAACCTAGAAGGGGTCAAAGCGGTAATTAGTGCCGCCGAGGATTGCCGTAGTCCCGCTATGTTGCAAATTCACCCCAGCGCTTTGCGTTATGGCAGTTCAACCCTCGTCGCTCTCTGTTTAGAGGCCGCTCGCTCGGCCAAGGTTCCTATCTCAGTCCATCTTGACCATAGCACTAAAGCCAGCGACATCTACGAGGCCCTAGAAGCGGGGATGACCTCAATTATGGCCGATGGCTCTCATCTTCCCTACCAAGATAATCTCGCTTTTACCAAAGAAATGACTCGTCTCGCTCACGAATACGGGGCCGTGGTGGAGGCAGAAATCGGCCGAATTAGCGGCACTGAGGACGGGTTAACTATTGCCGAAAAAGAGGCTAAAATGACAGATCCTGAGCAAGCAGTGCAATTTGTGCAAGCGACGGGAGTGGATTCTCTGGCCGTAACTATCGGTAACGTCCATGGCGAGTACAAAAGTCCGCCCCGTCTCGATTTTGATCGCCTGGCCCGGATTCGACAACTTCTTTCTATTCCCCTAGTTTTACACGGTGCTTCTGGTTTACCCCCAGAAATGATCGGGCGATCAATCCAGTTAGGAGTCTGCAAATTTAATGTTAATACGGAAGTGCGTCAAGCCTATATGCAGTCCCTGAAACGGGAAATTTGTGGGCCAGAGGATAAGGATTTATTAGAGATCGCAGGAGAGGCAATTGCTGCGATGAAATCGGTAATTATCGACAAATTAACCCTTTTTGGTGCTGTCAATAAGGCCCACCTCCACGAAACTCCCTACGCTCAAATGTTAGCGGGATTATCGGGGGTTAGGGACTAGGAATTATAAATTATAAATTATGAATTATGAATTGGGGAGAAGGGAGAAGAGAGAAGGGAGAAGAGAGAAGGGAGAATCAATAAAAATAATCTCCTGTCTCCTGAATACTGACTCCTGAAGTCTGACTCCCGACGACCGGATCCTGACGGTTAAAATAACTGATCACTGAGATAAAATGCCGATGAAAAAATTAATTCTAGCCACGAGTAATCCGGGTAAATTAGCAGAGATAGGCGAATACTTAACTGATATCGACCTAGAATTACAGTTAAAACCCGATTATTTAGAGATCGAGGAAACCGGGGCGACTTTTGCCGAAAATGCCTATTTAAAAGCTGCTCAAATTGCCCTAACATTGGGAGAATGGTCGATCGCCGATGATTCGGGATTGGAAGTAACCGGTTTAGGAAATGCCCCGGGGATTTACTCGGCCCGCTATGGTGCAAATGATCGAGAAAGAATCGATCGCCTCGTCAGAGAATTAGGAGATAATCAGGATCGTTCGGCCCGTTTTGTCTGTGTAATTGCGATCGCTCGTCCCGATGGTGAGATTGCCTTGACTGCTACGGGAATCTGCACGGGAGAAATTCTCACCAGTCCTAGGGGTGAAGGTGGTTTTGGTTACGATCCGATTTTTTATGTCCCCGAATACGCTTTAACCTTTGCGGAAATGTCTCCCGAATTAAAAAGAAAAATCAGCCACCGAGGACGAGCTTTTCAGCAATTGCTGCCCCATCTCAAGACTCTCGCGGGTACAAATTGATCAAGGCTCTGACTTGTTCAGCATGATAAGAGCTTCTTGTCAAGGGACTCGCAACAATTTGTAAAAATCCCAGAGACTCACCGTATTCGCGCCAAGCGTGGAACTGTTCGGGGGTGATAAATTCCTGCACAGCGAGATGTTTTGGCGATGGTTGCAGATACTGCCCGATGGTGAGAAGATCACAATCGACGGCCCGTAAATCGCCCATCACTTGCCGCACTTCCTCGTCGGTTTCCCCCAATCCCACCATCATGCCCGATTTTGTGTAGGTAGCGGGAACAATGGCGCGAGCGCGCTGCAATAATTCTAGGGAACGCTGGTAATCCCCCTGGGGACGCACGCGACGATAGAGACGGGGAACGGTTTCGGTATTGTGGTTTAAAACTTCAGGTTTAGCGGCAAGAATTGCAGCTAAAGCCTGCCAATTGCCACAAAGATCGGGAATCAGCACTTCGATGGTAGTTTTTGGAGAAATGCGGCGAATTTCCTCGATACAACGCACAAATTGACTAGCACCCCCATCGGCCAAATCATCGCGATTGACAGAAGTGATCACTACATGATTAAGATCGAGACGTTGTACGGCTGCCGCTAGTCGCAGGGGTTCCGTGGAGTCTAAAGGTTGCGGTTTTTTCTCAAAATCTATATCACAGTAAGGACAGGCGCGAGTGCAAGCAGGACCCATAATTAAAAAAGTAGCCGTCCCCGCATGGAAGCATTCGCCGATATTGGGACAGGAAGCCTCCTCACAAACGGTATTTAAGCCTAAATCGCGTAAAACCTCCTTAACACTGCCGACTCGTTGCCATTGCGGTGCTTTTACCCGTAACCACTCTGGTTTGACCGTCACGCCTGAACTACTCCGATAATTTTTGCCTATATCCCTAATATCCTAGCAAGTCCCGACCCAATCAAGGCCGAATATGCTATGATGATTTAGCTGAAAGCTTTCGGGATGTAGCGCAGCTTGGTAGCGCACTTCGTTCGGGACGAAGGGGCCGCAGGTTCGAATCCTGTCATCCCGATTAAAGACAATCAAGGGGAGAGGCAAAATCGGCTCTCTTGGGTTTGCTGGGTGAAATGTGTTCTAGGATACAGTCCTGCTGGCGAGGGAGTGAAAAGAACGGCTGCGTTACGGCAATATGCAGAGTTTGATTTTTTCCCCAAAAACAAGGGATTGCCTAACGCACCCTACCCAACTTTATCTGACAACGCCCAAAAAAATGCGTTAAGTTTAACCTTAACGCTTGTTTTTTACATTTGTTATTTAATGGCAGTGACTAGCTCTTGCGACGAGCGAAAGCACCAACACCAGCAACGGCTAAGATACCGAGGATAGCAGAAGGTTCGGGAACGTTAACGTTTGTTGGTCTTTGTGTGAAGGTGTTAGTGAACGCGCTGAACTGTGGAGGCTGAACGGCCCCCCCAGGGGTGACTTTGATTGTATCGAGGATATTCAATTCCGTTAGGTCGGCTGGAACCACGACCGGACCAGCCGTGCCGCCGCCGCCGCCTGGACCTCCTAGACTGAGAGTGGCATCATATCCGCCGGCACCAGTGATCCGCTTAGTCGATGTGAACCCTAGGGTTTCTCCAGGTATGTCCACACCCAAGGAGACAGCGGCGAACATCGCATCACTACCCGGCAAGATTTTAATGATGTACTCCAGAGAAAACTCTGTGTTTGCGGCCGAGGGAAGCTCAACACCCCGAGTGTAAGTGATTCGGTGTACGTCTCCTGTTCCCAGCACGCCATCAGAGTGTGAGATGGTCAGCATACCGGAAACAAAGTTGTTGTAATCAGCCCCAGATGTTGCACCATTAACACTGGCGGAAACAGGTACGTAAACCTTGTCCATATCGTAGCAGCCTTCGGGCCCGAGGGCAAGGAAAGCCGAAAGAAGCTGAAAGGTAGGACATTGCATCAGCGCCGCCTGGGCGGGGGCAGTATTGGCAAAGCTAAAAGCGGCAACACTGCCTGCGGTAGCAAGAGCAACAGTGGTTGCTCGTTTAGAGAAGCTTTTGATCATTTTAGGTTGTTTGCTAGTTGCTTAAATTAGGGCGGAATGTGGACAGTCCGCTCTCTACACACATTTATAACATCAGTCCGACGAAGTGTCAAGTGGGCAGATTGAAAAGTTGCGGACAAATCTCCTGACTTCCTGACTTCCTCATTTCCCCACTTCCCCACTCTCCTAATATTATCGTAGGAGCGAAGGCAATTCGCCCTCTTTGAACAACTTCTGCTGCTCACCATAATAATTTGTTACGCTGATTGTTAACAATTTGTAATCTTTGGGAAATTTAATACTGCATGGTCGTTTCTGCTACAATTCCCCCCCTAGCTCAAGATACCCTCGCGCTGAAAGCGGTGTGGGCAAATGTTGGCTATGATAGTTGTCCCCACCATTACAATTTCCATCTTCATACCCATTGTTCCGATGGTCAAATGAGTCCCCAAGACTTGATGAGACAAGCGTTAGACATCGGACTAAAAGGATTGGCAATTACCGATCATCACTCGATCGAAGGTTATCGACAAGCCCAAATTTGGCTAGAAAATCGGCATTTAAAGGGTTCTCTACCCCATCTCTGGACAGGGGTAGAAATTACGGCGAATCTCTTAGACACAGAAGTGCATATTCTTGGCTATGGTTTCGATCCCACTCATACCGTTTTGACTCCCTATCTGCAAAGAACTAAACCAGAAGGAAATCTCGCTTTGGCCTCTACAGTCATTAACAGTTTACGGCAAGCGGGGGCTTTAGTGGTTCTGGCCCATCCCTTCCGTTACCATCGCCCCGCGGCCGATTTAGTAGCGGCGGCGGTAGAATTGGGTATTGATGGTATTGAGGCTTTTTATGCCTACGGCAATCCCAAACCTTGGCTACCGAGTCAACCGGAAACCGAACAGGCGCTTGCTCTTAGTCGTCAATATCAATTATTCGCCACCTGTAGCACCGATTCCCACGGTAAATCTTTATTACAGCGCATTTAGCCTGATCGCGGGATTAACGGTAAAATACCTAAATTGACTAAACTCGCTCCCTGCTCGATCGAGTCTTAGTTTTTTATGGCCAAAAACAGAGAAATGGGGAAGTGGGAATTATGAATTATGAAGTGGGGAAGTGGGGAAGTGGGGAAGTGGGGAAGTGGGGGAAGTGGGGGAAGTGGGGAATTTCAACTAAAAACCCCAACACCCCAGCACCCCAACACCCCAACACCCCAACACCCTAATACCCCAACACCCCAACACCCTAACACCCTAACATTTAATCCCCTGAATGAAAGATTTATTCCTTGACACTTGCTGGTTAATTCCCATTTATGGCTTAATTGGTTCGATTTTAACCCTACCTTGGTCTTTAGGCATTATTAGTCGCACCGGTCCGCGGCCGGCTGCTTATATTAACCTATTGATGACCGTCTTAGGATTAATACACGGATCGATCGCTTTTAATCAAATTTGGCATCGAGAGACGATTAAACTGGCTTTTGAATGGGTAAAAGTGGCCGATCTTAGTTTATCCCTTTCGATCGAACTTTCTCCCGTTAGTTTGGGGACGCTGGAACTGATTACCCTCATCAGTCTCTTGGCCCAAATCTATGCCCTTGGCTACATGGAAAAGGACTGGTCTTTGGCAAGATTTTATGGCTTAATGGGCTTTTTTGAGGCAGCTTTGGGGGGAATTGCCCTCAGTGACTCCCTACTATTCAGTTACGCTTTCCTAGAGATGTTAACGGTCTCTACCTATCTCCTCGTCGGTTTTTGGTATGCTCAACCTTTGGTCGTAACCGCAGCACGAGATGCCTTTTTAACCAAGCGCGTCGGCGATATTATTTTATTGATGGGTTTGGTGGCTCTGTCCAGTTACGGAGAGGGATTGAGTTTTTCTCAGTTAGAAAATTGGGCAGTAAATAACCCTGTGCCACCTCTGACGGCGACTTTGTTAGGATTAGCCCTTATTGCTGGTCCAACGGGTAAATGCGCCCAATTTCCCCTGAATTTGTGGCTAGATGAGGCGATGGAGGGACCAAATCCAGCTGGAATCATGCGGAATTCGATCGTGGTTTCGGCGGGGGCCTATGTTTTAATTAAGCTGCAGCCGGTGTTTACCCTATCTCCGATCGCTGCCAATGTTTTAATAGTGTTGGGGACAATGACGGCAATCGGTACTTCTCTGATGGCCCTATCCCAAATTGATATTAAACGGGTTTTATGCCACTCCACCAGTGCCTATCTCGGTTTGGTCTTTATTGCGGTGGGATTAGGTCATGTGGATATCGCTTTACTAATTTTATTCTCCCATGCGATCGCAAAAGCTTTATTGTTTATGAGCGCAGGAGCCTTAATTCTCACCACCAGTAACCAAAATATCACGGAAATGGGGGGAATTTGGGCAAGAATGCCCGCTACAACCACGGCTTTTTTAGGGGGTTCCGCGGGGATGACGGTTTTAATGCCTCTGGGGATGTTTTGGACGTTAAAACGGTGGTTAAGTGGCGAATGGGCGATTCCTTGGTGGTTATTAGCGGTTTTAATCTTTGTTAATTGTCTTAGCATCGTCAATCTCACGAGGGTATTTCGTTTAGTCTTTTTGGGACAAACCCAAAGTAAAACCCATCGCACCCCAGAAGTGGCTTGGCCGATGGCTTTGCCGATGGTAGCATTGATTTTAATTGCTTTATTGGCCCCGATTATTCCCCTACGTTGGGATTTTTGGCTATCTTTCACCAATCCTCTCGTTAATAACCAGAGTTTTACCATTGTCTGGGGTTTTCCCTTACTGATGGCCTCTGGGGTAATTGGCCTAGTTATCGGGTTAATGGTAGAGTTAAGACGAGCTTGGGCCAGACCAACCGGGTTAATCCTGCGATTCCTGCAAGATTTGTTCGCTTATGACTTCTATCTCGCTCGCATCTATCAGTTTACCGTGGTTTTAGCGGTGGGGAGCTTGTCAAAAATTACCGCTTGGCTCGATCGTTATATTATTGATGGTCTGGTTAATTTGGTCAGTTTAGCGACGATTTTTAGCGGCAGTGCCTTAAAGTATAATGTTTCCGGTCAATCACAGTTTTATGTCTTGACTATTCTATTCGGAATAGGGGGATTAATCTGGCTCTTATTAAACGGTCAATGGTCACTGATAACTGATTATTGGTCATCCCTGTTGACCCATTGAACCTCTGTGCATCAGTCCCTAGTCTCGCGGGTGCGGACTAGGGAAGAGGAAAGCAGCGGGTGAACTTGACATCCTCGCCGCCCTAAAAGTGCGGCGATTCCTAAACCTCACGATTTAAGTTTCTGCTTCCACCACCGTCGCATACCACAGTTAAAAAACCATGTACTGTCTTACACAGAGTCC
>SFCA01000230.1:0-16242 GCA_007095475.1 Microcystis aeruginosa Ma_QC_C_20070703_M131
TTATAGATGATTTCCTGACCTAAGATCACATTTTATTCTTTTTTCCACTTCAATCTAAGAATTGAGAAAAAAGCAAAACCCTCCATTATACCATAAAAAAATTATGCAAGAGGTCTAATTTAGGAGGAGCGAACTCTTATAGTCAGATTTGGGAAAAGCGATCGCTTTTGATATACTGTGTAAAACATAGATGATAATTGAAATAGGTTTTGCTCCCTGCTCTGGCTCTCCCCACTCTGGTGCAGTCCTAAGGAGGTAATTGGCTCTTCTGGTTTATGTGTGGAAACGAGATAAGCAAAGATTATCACACAAAGTCGAGAAGAGCCCCTTTTCTATCCCTTTTAAACAGGATTTACAGCTTTTTTTCAAATCGATGATGTACTCCCGCTGCTGCCTCCTGTCTCCCGAATATTCCCAATAGTTTTATATTTTCTTTAGAGATGGGCTGTCCCAAAATCTGCTCAGAGCGGCCAAAAGTCAGAAAATAGAAATATAAGGTGCGATTGGAGAACTTGAGCGGCGATCGCACACATAAGCCGCCATTGGAGAAGAATAAAGTTATGGCAGATAACTACAGAAGTCGCATTGTTACCCAAGGTACCCAACGCAGTCCTAATCGGGCGATGTTAAGAGCGGTGGGTTTTGGGGATGAGGACTTTAGCAAACCCATCATCGGCATCGCTAACGGATTTAGCACCATTACCCCCTGTAACATGGGAATTAATGATTTAGCAATGCGCGCCGAAGCAGCCACGAGATTAGCGGGGGGAATGCCGCAACTTTTCGGGACTATCACCATTAGTGACGGGATTTCCATGGGAACAGAAGGGATGAAATATTCTCTCGTTTCTAGGGAAGTAATCGCCGATTCCATTGAAACCGTCTGTAATGGTCAAAGTCTCGATGGAGTCCTCGCTATCGGGGGTTGTGACAAAAATATGCCGGGGGCAATGATTGCCATGGCCCGGATGAATATTCCCGCTATTTTCGTCTATGGTGGCACGATTAAACCGGGGCGCTACAAAGATTGCGATTTAACCGTGGTCAGTGCCTTTGAAGCCGTGGGACAGTACAGCGCCGGTAAAATCAGTGAAGAAGACCTCATCGGAATCGAACGCAACGCTTGCCCCGGGGCCGGTTCCTGTGGTGGAATGTTTACTGCTAATACCATGTCTTCCATTTTTGAAGCCATGGGGATGAGTTTACCCTATTCCTCGACCATGGCCGCCGAAGATGAGGAAAAAGCCGATAGTACCGAAGAATCGGCCAAGGTTTTAGTCGAGGCGGTTAGAAAACAGATTCTCCCTAGCCAAATTTTGACCCGTAAAGCCTTTGAAAACGCCATTTCGGTAATTATGGCGGTGGGAGGTTCCACTAACGCTGTGCTGCACCTTTTAGCCATTTCCCGCACCATCGGGGTAGAATTATCGATCGATGATTTTGAAACTATCCGGCAGCGTGTACCGGTTATCTGCGATCTTAAACCCTCCGGGCGTTACGTTACCGTGGATCTGCATAAAGCCGGCGGTATTCCCCAAGTGATGAAAATTCTGCTGGTTAATGGTTTACTACACGGGGATGCTCTCACCATTAGCGGTCAGACTATCGCTGAGATTTTAGCCGATATTCCCGACCAACCGCCCTCAGGCCAAGATGTTATCCGTCCTTTTAGCAATCCTGTCTATAAAGAGGGTCATTTAGCCATTTTAAAAGGAAATCTGGCCACGGAGGGGTCCGTGGCCAAAATCAGCGGCGTGAAAACTCCAGTAATCACCGGACCGGCGCGGGTGTTTGAGTCGGAAGAAACCTGTTTAGAGGCAATTTTAGCCGGAAAAATTAAAGCCGGGGATGTGGTGGTTGTCCGTTACGAGGGACCAGTAGGTGGACCGGGTATGCGGGAAATGTTGGCCCCCACTTCGGCAATTATCGGCGCTGGTTTAGGGGATTCCGTGGGATTAATTACCGATGGTCGTTTTTCCGGGGGAACCTATGGCCTGGTGGTCGGTCACGTCGCTCCAGAAGCAGCGGTGGGTGGTACAATTGCCCTAGTAGAGGAGGGGGATCAAATCACTATTGATGCTCGTCAGCGTCTCTTGAGTTTAAATGTATCTGAGGAAGAATTAGCCCGTCGTCGTAACCATTGGCAACCGCGTCCCCCACGCTATAAAACGGGAATTCTCGGCAAATACGCCAAATTAGTCTCCTCTAGCAGTCTCGGCGCTTTAACGGATCTGAATCTGTTCTAAAAGTATAACGGGGAATGGCGATCAATTGCGATCGCCATTGCCCCCACTGCCCACCGAACACCCCCACTGATAACTGATAACTGATAAGACTGACGGCTCTAATTAGGGTTTGCGGCAAAAAGTAGGGGCGAAGCATTCGGATAGAAAATCTACGGTTTCACCGATAGGTTATTGCCCGAATGCTTCGCCCCTACAGGACGCGGGCCGATGAAGACACAAGGTTTTGAAGCATGATTCTCTCAAAATCTGGCACCTGTTTCGCTCGTAAAGCCACAAAACCCTTACCTGGCCTACATTTCACATTTATTCAGCCAGCCCTAATTAATGCTCATTCTTAATTCTCCTGCCTCCTGACTCCTGACGACCGACTCCTGACTCCGTTAAAGATTAATAACTATGACCTATCTACTCACTGTCTATCGAGCGCTCGAATGCCGTCCGGATACCTATCGGGACTGGTATGACCAAGGCAATATTTTAAAAGAAAGAATGGACTATTTTGGAGCCTTAATCAGCTACGAAAAAGCCTTAGAATATTATCCAGATGACTATTGGGCATGGTACAAAAGGGGTATGATACTAGAAGACTTGGGAATGTATGAAGAAGCGGCTCAAAGTTACGCTAACGCCGCACAGGTAAAGGATGATAACTATTGGGCTTGGTACGATCAAGGTTGTGTTTATCTACAGGAATTAAAGGACTACCAAAAAGCGATCGCTTGTTTTCAACGGGCCCTAAGTCATAGTCCGGGGGACTATTGGGCCGCCTACCGGCAAGGAGAGGCCTATCGATTGCTCAAAAACTACGAACGCGCTATCACTTTTTATGATCTGGCCTTGGGGGCGCGACCCCAGGATTATTGGGCCTGGTATCGTCGCGGCGACGCTTTCCGGGATTGGGGCAATCCCCAAGAGGCTTTATTTAATTATCGTACCGCCCTCGATATCCGACCGCAAGATTACTGGTCCTGGTATCAACAGGGTGTGATCTTACAGGAATTACAGCGTTTACCAGAAGCGATCGCCTGTTATGAAGAATCATTAAAAATCGATCAAGATGATCGCTATGCGTGGTATAATGCCGCCTGCTGTTATGCCGCCCTCGGTCAACAACAAAAAGCGATCGACTGTTTACGGGAAGCTCTAGACATAGAACCGGATATATGTGGCGAATTAGTGCGTAATAACTTTGTTTTCGATGGTTTAAGGCAAAATGAAACCTTTAATGACCTCTTGAGTTGCTATTCCCCCAGCTAAAGTCTTTTTGCAGCACCTAGGGTTTGCTGAAAGGGTTTGTCGTGGGGTGTGTGGAATTTTCGGCATTTTCAGGGAAAAGTGCCGAAAACTTCCCCCCGATTGCTCAAATATCTAGCACTTTTTTGATGGCAAAAAAGCCTAAAGATATTAGCCAACAAGGTTTTTAGATTCATTTAGCCGGTTTGGATTAGCTACAATTGCAATTAGAGACAAATTATTGAGAATCTTATGCGAGAACTAGACAGAGACAAAACCATCGAACAACTGAACGAAATCATGGAATTTGAACTAGCGGGAGTTGTCCGTTACACCCACTATTCCCTGATGGTGACAGGTCCCCATCGCATCCCTATCGTCCAATTTTTCCAGACTCAGGCCACGGAGTCCCTCACCCACGCGCAACAAGTTGGGGAAATTCTCACCGGTTTAGAAGGTCATCCTAGCTTAAAAATTGCCCCAATCGAGGAAAGCTATGAACATAATATCAAAGCAATCTTGAGTGAGAGCCTCAATCATGAGAAAAAATCCCTTGATTTGTACAAAGCACTTCTAGAAACCGTTGAAGATGCCAGTATTTACCTAGAAGAATTCGCTCGCGGTATGATCGGACAAGAAGAATTACACAATCTGGAAATTCGCAAGATGCTGCGGGATTTTGCTTAAGCTAGGATCAAGCTAGAGTTTATCCACTAGCTTATGAATCTTAGTTCCGCTTTACCCACTTTTATTATCACTCTCCGGGAAGGTTTCGAGGCCGCTTTAGTGGTGGGAATTGTCCTCGCTTGTTTACAAAAATCGGGTCGATCGCAACTTAACTCATGGGTGTATCGTGGTATTGGTGCGGGAGTGGTGGCTAGTGTTTTGGTCGGTATTTTGCTAGGGGGAATCCTTTTGCAAGTGGATGCCTCTCCTAGTCCATTTGTACCAATGCTCAAGGAATTACTGGCCGCCACTTTTGGACTGATTGCCGTTTTGATGTTGAGTTGGATGTTAATTTGGATGACTCAACAGGCCAAATCTTTGAAATCTGAGGTAGAAAGTGCGGTAAAAGCGGGTTTAAAAGCGGAAAATGGGGCAGGAAAAGCGATTTTTCTGCTCGTTTTTATCGCTGTCTTGCGGGAGGGATTTGAAACTGTCCTCTTTATCCTGGCCCAATTCCAAAAAGATTGGCAGATACAAACCTTCGGTGCGATAGCGGGGTTAAGTGTGGCGACTTTGTTGGGAACTCTCCTATTTGCGGGGGGAGTAAAAATTAATATCCGTCTCTTTTTCCAAATTATGGGGACTTTCCTCCTCTTAATCGTTGCGGGATTACTCATCGGTGTTTTGAAACATATCGACGCAGGAATCAGTCTTTTAAGTGAAATTGACCCTTTTTATCGCCATTTCTGTCCTTCTCTCCCCTCCTCCTGTCTTCTCGGTTTTCAAGTTTGGGACGGTTCCCAAATTTTGAGCGATCGCACTTTCCCCGGACTCCTCCTCAAATCTCTGTTTGGTTATCGTCAAAACCTCTATATCAGTCAAATTGTTGCTTATATCCTCTTTTTACTGCTTATCGGTGGCCTCTATTTCCAAAGCTTACGACAACGTCCTCTATCTACTTTATCAGGCCCTAGGGAATAGTTAAGAGGGAAATGGGGAAGTGGGGAGATGGGGGGTTGGGAATTATGAATTATGAAGTGGGAATTGGGAAGTGGGAAGTGGGAAGTGGGAAGTGGGAAGTGGGAAGTGAGAATTATGAATTATGAATTATGAAGTGGGAATTGGGAATTGGGGAGAATACTAACTCCTGACTCCTATCTCCTATCTCCTGTCTCCTGAATACTGATAACTGATAACTGATTATGACTACTTGGCAATGTGACGGTATCCCTAAAGATGGTAAAACTTATCCGCAAGCGATTGCGGGAGGTCATGAACCCTGCGAAAATACTACTCCTGATTGTCCTATCTGTGGCCTACCTAGGGAAGCGATGGCTCCCGTAACAACGACGGTTAAAACCACAGTTGTCGTCTCCCCGGGGGGTACCACTAGAGTCGGCCAAAAATCTAACTGGTTACTTCCCTTCGCTTTGATAATTACCGCTTTAACCGCAGGTTTAGGGGGTTGGAGTCTGTTGCAAATGCTCATTCCCAAATCCGATACTCCCCAAGTTGTCGGGGAAGAAACCCCAGACAAGCAAACCGAGGCAACTTTTGTGAGTGATACGGCTAAAAATCCCGATTTATTTAGCCAAGGTGAGAAAATACTGCTTAATTCCACTCCTAACAAAGAAAAAGGCGCAGCGGCCTTTAAAAAAGAAGATTGGGCAAATGCGATCGCAGATTATCAACTAGCAGCCACTCCCCAAGCAAACGATCCGGAAGGCAAAATCTATTACAATAACGCCAAAGCCAGAGAAAAAGGTAATCAGAATACTATAGCCGTCGTTGTCCCCATCGCTAACGACCCCAACAGCGCCAAGGAAATTCTCCGAGGTGTGGCAAGGTATCAAGAGGAGTTTAATAATTCTAATCCGGGTAATCCTTTGGAAATAGTTATCGCTAATGATGGCGGTGGGTTACAATCAAAAGCGATAGCCGATGATCTGATTCAATCCGGTCAAGTTTTGGCAGTTATGGGCCACGGAATCGATCCTTTTAGTCAAAAAGCGATTGAAAGTTACGAAAAAGAAGGATTAGCGATTCTCTCTCCCCTAACTACCAGTGTTAGTCAAACGGGAAAATTAACCCTGAAAACTATTCCCCTTAAGGATAAATCTCAGGAAGTTTTAGGCAGTTATCTGGAAGCAGTGGCCAAAACTTTGGCTAATTATGCTAGTAAGCAAGAGAATTCTCCCTCAGTGGTTCTTTTTTATAATTCCGATAGTCCCTATAGTCAAAAATTAAAGGATTCCTTTGCTAAAGCAATAAAGGAACCGGGAGGCAAGATAGTTAAGGCAATAGACACAACCAAAGCCAATTTTAACGCTAAAACCGCCATAGATCAGGCAAGACAAGCCGGCGCTAGGGTGGTATTTTTGGCCTTGAGTAAAGACGGCGATCGCATAAATCAAGCCGTGGCTATTGCCCAAGAATCGTCTGGAATGCTCTTATTAGGCGGAAATGAACTTTATACACCCGATATCCTTATTCAAGGAGCGGATAGCATCGACGGATTAGTTCTAGCAGTACCTTGGAGTTTCCAAGCAACGGATCCCTTTGCCAAAGATGCGCTGAAAAGTTGGCGCGGTCGCGTCAGTTGGCGTACTGCTACCGCCTACGATAGTATGAAAGTATTAGGGGAAGCGATCGCTAAAAGTTCTGACCGTGCTACTGTAGTCGAAACTTTAAATCGAGGAATCACCTTGCAGGGAAACACCACGGATTTTAACATTTTTAACGAAGTTCCCCTGGTGCGTGCTAATCGCGGCAATGAGGGGCCAAAGGGTTCTCAATATCAGTTCGATCCTATCTAAAATAGACAATGTGATGTCGAGGAGTAGAATCAAGTCTAATTTTATGAAGAATATCTTACCCATCCTAGCTTTGTTAATGTCGGTGTCGGGAATTGCCGTGTCTTTGGGACGGGAGGAAGTCCGATGTCATCTCGGTTTAGAATCGGCAGCTTGTCCCCAGGAAGAACAAAACATCAGCGAAGACACCCCCGCAACTACCCCCGCAACTACCCCAGAATCTCCCTGGATAGAAGAAACTCCCGCGGAAACTACCCGTAATATCGAACCTTCCCCCGAAGTTTCCCCGTCTCCTGAAAGCGAAACCCCGGTGGAATTCACTCCCATCCCGGAAAAGAACCCCAGTCCAGAAGTACCCCCCGAAAATCCCCCCACCCCAGAAACCAAAGCGGTGGAAAAAACTCCAGATGCAGAAAAAAGTCCGGATGTCAATCCATCTAAAGATGGAGAAACTGAAAGTATTCCGTTAGAAGTTATTCCCCCCGCACAGTAAAATCGGACAAAATCAATTTCTAGTGGGGTAGGGTTGATTCATGAATCAACCCTACAGACCCCGGACAGTAAAATCGGACAAAATCAATTTCTGGCTGAGGATAGGCACTCATGCAAGAAGTAGTTATACTAAATCTGGTTATTAAAGACTGATTATTTATTCCCCCTTTTTGCATGAGTGCATGAGTAGAAAACGGGTTTCTCCGAGAAACCCGTTTTCTGTGCGTTACTCAATTGTATCTAGCTTCTTTCAGCAAACCCTAACTAACAGAACTACCAACCAAATATGTTGGATTAACGTTTCTTGCGAAGTCCCATTAATCTGAGTCCCCCGAAAGCGAGAAGTCCAAAGATAGAACTGGGTTCGGGAACATGAACGTAGTCTTCTACTTCTCCATGAGATATACAGTTTCCTGCTGCTGCATCGGTGGTGTTACAGTCTGCTTTAGAGTAATATTCACCAAACGGTTTCACGTCCAAATCTAACGGGTCCCAAGTGAGGCGGAAGCGACTATAAAGACCATCTGCTTTGGGATTGAATCCTAGATTATAACGCTTGGTAAAGATGCCTGGTGCTAGGGTGAGTAAATCATCAATGTAGAGTTCTGATGTGTGGTCGAAGACTCCATTGTAATTAGTGTCCCACCATGCACGAAGTTGATAAGGGTTCGCATCTGGACGAGTAATATTGAAAATTACATCTACCCAACTGTCTCCAAAAATTACACCATCTTCATCGTCTAATAAGAGACCATCGGTACAAGCACAATTTCCTAAAATACTCTTATCATCTCCATCTGCTTGCCCTGTGGGTTGACCATCTGGCTCTGTCTCCCAGAGATTTCCAAGTCTTTGTAAATCACCTTCTCGATAAAATGGACCGTCTGAATTTAGCAATGTAGAGTAGCTATCAGGAGCGTCACCAAAGTCCGCACAACCGTCAGATGATTGAGCGGTAGCTAAGATATCTAATGATTTTATCTTGGGTGCTTTTCGAGGTGCAGGACATAGGGCGGTTATATCATAGCCCCATCTCCAACCATCGTGGATAGTAGCATCTTTAGTCTCTAAATCAAAGGTAGCTAAGTAAGTTTCAAAGCGAACAACCCGACTAAATGGAATTTCTTCTATTGGATCTGAAGGTTTATCCGAAAACCTCATCGTAGTTGGAGGGATAGTAGGAGGGTCTGTCTTTGGTCCTTGATTTGCTTCTGTTCGGTCTTCTGTAAAGTACCAGGGAAGATCGTCATCATTGGGAAATGGATCGATATAACTAACTAATGCTCCCTTTGCTCCGGTATTGTCTGTAAATAAGTTAATAAACCGTAAGTCTTGAATAGCAGGATCTGCTGCTCCTCTCGCATAAGTTGCTATGATAGCGGCTGCTCCTCTAGGAACCGATATTCCATCACAAACGAAGATGTCTATTGGGGTTACTGGAGTGCCACAGTCTATGGCTTGGTAAGTATTGATTGTTAGAGTTCCCCCTAAAGCAGCACCCGGTTTCGCTGTCCAGCCAGCAAATTGAGTTGCCGCATCAGCATCGAAAACATCAAAAATATCGGCGCCTACATCTGGAGGGGGTAGATAAAGATTCTTCCAAGGTTCTGGTAACTTAGGATCTTGAGTAGGATTTAACTTCACTGTTCCTACTAATGCGCCTGGTGCATATGGTACGATGACTAACTCCGTCAAATCTACAGAAGGTCTATAATTAGCACCTGTAGGACCAACAATGGTAAAAGCAAAACTTGGAAGAGAAAAGCCTCCAATAATCGTAACAACACTAGCCGTCATAGCAGTGCTGGCAGCACTGATTGCCCATTTTGTAGAAATAACTTTAATCATTGGCATATAATCTTGAATTGAGTATTTAGGGTTTGCTGTTATTTCCGCTTTTCCCAACAGTTGAGTATGATCGCCCCTCACAGCCAGATCAAGCAACAGCCCAACCTAACCGTAATAGCAGATAGCGGAATGATACACATTCCCCCCCCCACAACTGTATTCTAAGCCATATTCACGGGAACCGCGTTACCAATCTGTCGATATTGAGAGGTTAAATTACCGGTAAATTGCCAATCATCGGGAAAGGACTGCACTCGTGCATATTCTCTCACAGTCAGAGGACGAGTTTCTTGGGGATGACATCTTTCTGTTTGGGTTTGTGCCGGACTACAGGTAATAGTTAAAGCCGGTTCATCCCAAGATAATCTTTTAGCATATCCTGTCCGTCCGCCGTGATTTTTGAGACTATTTTTCATATATTCTTTTTGAATATCCATCGGCAAATTCCGCCAATTTCCTCCTGGGGGAACTAAGGACATAATCTCTTTTTTTCTTTCTTTATATTCTACTCCTGGAGAACTGGGACAATTCTCTAGGGCTTTTTTCAGAGAAATAGTATAGTTTCTATATTGGGGAAAAATCGGTTTAATATTTAGATCTTGACGGGTGGCGATAATAATTAATCTTTCTCTTTTTTGGGGAACATCAAGAAATTGAGCCGATAAAACTTGATAAGCAGCATAATAACCGATTTCCTGTAAAGCTTGCAGCATTAATTGCAGAGTTTCTCCTTTTTTATTGCTTAATAATCCTCGAACATTTTCGGCTATAGCGATTTTAGGTTGCACTTCCTGTAAACAACGAGCAAATTCAAAAAATAGGCTTCCTCTCAAATCTTCTAATCCTTTTCCTAACCCAGCATAACTAAAAGGTTGGCAGGGAAAACCTCCAGCTACAATATCTATTTTGTCTCTAAAATCAGAAAATTCAATATTTTTTATGTCTTGATTTATAACATTCCATTGCGGTCGATTGAGTCTTAAAGTATTAACACAATCTTGATTAATGTCCACCAGTAATTGTGTTTTTATTCCCGCATTTTCTAAACCTAAAGCCATACCACCACAACCAGCAAATAATTCAATAACTGTGTAATTAGTTGGCTCAACAGTTTGTAAGATTTTCAATTCTCTGGGGGATTGGTTATTTTTAAGATTGGTTAATTGCTCGAGATCAAATAACCAATCAACTTGATTGATTTTCTGACCTTTGATTAATTTTTTCTTTTGCCATGTTAGTATTTCTGCGGTAGTTACACCGAGAATATTAGCGGCTTTTTGTAGATTTACCTGAGTCATAACCAATAATTAGCAACTTATCTACTTTTTTATTATAAATCAAAGTAGCTAAACTTAATAAACAACAATAAAGGCTGAACCTTGTTCAGCCTCCAGTATAAATTTTAACTCTTTCCTACTTACGTCCCGGAACTGTATATTTAAAATTCATCGGGCCGGTATAACCGGAAACCTCCGCTAATTTCTCTAATCTTTGGGTTCCCGAATATTCTTGACCCTTAATAATCCAAGTAGGGAAACCTTTAATTCCGGCATCGCGACAAGCTTGGGGATTACCATTAACCCCTTGGGGATCGCATTCGATATAAACCCTTTCTTTTTTGAGGATTTCTGCAGCTTCCTTACCAAATAACTGTTTTTGATCGTAACAGTGGGGACACCAAAAAGCCCCGTATTCCTTCGCACCAATTGCTTTTAAATGTTTAGCCAGGGCGATTTCTGCCTTTCCCGAAACCGTGGTTACTTCCCAACCGTAGGGAGGTTTAGCCTCTGTCATTGGCCGGGTAATTTCTTCTTTTCCTCCTGCCACCGTCGGGGAATTTACTCCCGCATAAACCGCTAAAGTTCCCACCAAAGTAACCATGGCCACTACAACCATCGGCAGTATAATTTGTCCTAAACCTTCCCATTCGCGACCGACAATTGTGAGAATTAATAAGGTTAAAGCGAACAAAGCCGAAGTAATGCAGTAGGGACACAATTCCTTTAAGTCCGTGGCTAGAATATACATTAAATAACCACTAAATACCGCCATCGCCGTCGCCCCCGCTAACAGCAATAACCAGGTATTATTTTCTAAACTTTTGCGGAGATTTTTCTGAGTTTCCCCATTGATAAATAGAGGACTGAGGGCAAAAACCGCCATGGCAATATAGGCCAAAAAACCAAACAAACTCAAGGGCAGCCCGAAAACCGTAGCGTAGGGACTATTAAGAACACCAGTACAACCAGCCCCATCACTAGCCCCGGCGGTACAGGCTGCAGTCCCTCCCGTCAGTTTGGTAATGGTTAAATAGCCGGTCAGAATCGCCCCCACGATCGAAACGCCCCCAATTAGAGGCCGGGAGTAGCGATGAATCCAAGGTACAGAACGACGACGCATAATATTATTTAGATTAAATTACAGCAGAATTCAGGAGTCAGGAGTCAGGAGAGAAATCTCAATGTACTTTGTTGAAAGGAAAAATTCCCTAACCATATTGTGTTAATTAGGACGTTTTCAATTCCTAAAAACTTAGGATCGCTATCCCCTGAAACTATCCGCCATTCTAGCAAGGGGTTATGTGGACAGAGGCAAAGAAGGCAGCGAATTATTAATTTTTGCCTTTTGGTCGTTGATCTGGCGGGCCGTTTCCACAAATTGCGACACCCGGATCGGATCCACCGGTTCAGTAATTTTGCCATGACGCTTGAGGGAACTAGCCACGATCACCCCATCAGCAGCCGGCAGCAACTGCCCGATATTGTCCAGATCAGCCCCGCTGCCGATAAAAACCGGTGTTCCCTTGGCCGCCGCCACTGCCAGTTCCAAATCCTCAAAACTGGGGGGGCTACCGGTAGCCCAACCAGAGAGGATCACCCCGTCTGCCAGTCCCCGTTCGATCGTATCTTGCACTGCCGTAGTCAGATTAGGGGTTCCCAAGGGGCGGGCGTGTTTAACCAAAACATCCGCTAAAATTTTGACCTCAGACCCCAATTCGCGGCGATAACGCAGGAGTTCGTGGGCCTGACCCTCAATAATGCCCTGATCGGTAGCCATAACCCCCGTTAGCACATTAACCCGAATAAATTGGGCATTAACACAGGTAGCGATCGCTAAGGCACTATGGGCATCATTGCGGAGAACATTAAGACCAATCGGTAAGACCACCAGATTTTTAATGCGATCAACAATTAAAGTCATGGCACTAACCACGGCGGGATCCACCTGTTGCTTAGTAAAGGGGGCATCAAAAAAATTCTCGATAATCAAACCATCAACACCACCGGCAGCCAAAGCCGTCGCCTCCTGTTCAGCCCGCTCGATCACCGTCTTGAGACTGCCACCCCAACGGGGGGAAGTGGGCAGGGGGGCGAGATGAACCACGCCAATAATCGGGTTTTTTGTCTTGAAAGTTGCAATTAAGTTCACAGCGTATACTACTCTTAGCGTCCCCAACCATGCGCCGCTCACCCATTTTAACAGGGTGAAGGCCTACCCACGGTTCCACGGGGGGGAAATTATTTTAACTTAGTGCCAGCATTCGTCCCGATGCGCTTAGTGCGATGGGACGGGGCTTTTCAAGGGGCGAAGTAATTCGCCCCACAGTTCCCCTCATCAATGCTGACTTTGTATATAGACAATTCCAAAAAACTATGTTATCATAAACGGGTCTTGACCACTACTCCTTAAGCGATAACCGAGCTTCGGCGGGTCGTGTTGCAAGAAAAAGTGTGGGTCTTAGGAACTAGGACTCCTGCCTGTAGAGGGAAGGTAAGACTTGCTATCTTTCGAGGTAGAAAGCGCATCCCATGGAAGCAGGAAGCTCTCAAATCCGTTGAGAGTAGTTCACAATGTCTTAACATTAAAAGAGAAGTTTAAGATTTGGTTGATACTCGATCGCATGGGCAATAAGCCAACCATCGCTATCTCACACCTAGGCTGTGAGAAAAACCGGATCGACTCCGAGCATATGTTAGGACTGCTGGCCAAGGCCGGCTATCCCGTAGATAATGACGAGGAGTTGGCCGATTACGTTATCGTTAATACCTGTAGTTTCATTCAAGCAGCTAGAGAAGAATCCGTTCGCACCCTCGTGGAACTGGCGGAAGCTAATAAAAAAATTATTATCTCCGGCTGTATGGCCCAACATTTCCAAGATGAACTCCTGACGGAATTGCCGGAAGCCGTGGCCATTGTCGGCACGGGGGATTATCAGAAAATTGTCGAGATCGTCGAACGGGTAGAGACGGGAGAACGAGTCAAAGAAGTCAGCACCGATCCCACTTTTATCGCCGATGAAAATCTGCCCCGTTATCGCACCACCAGCGAGGGAGTCGCCTATCTGCGGGTGGCCGAAGGCTGCGATTATCGCTGTGCTTTCTGTATTATTCCCCAGCTGCGCGGCGATCAGCGATCGAGATCGATCGAGTCCATTGTGGCCGAAGCGCGACAATTGGCCAGCCAAGGGGTTCAAGAATTAATTCTCATTTCGCAAATAACAACCAATTATGGGTTAGACTTATATGGCGAACCCAAATTAGCGGAACTCTTGCGAGCGCTGGCAGAAGTCGATATACCTTGGATTCGCGTTCACTACGCTTACCCGACCGGGTTAACGCCAAAGGTTATCGAAGCGATCCGAGAGAGCCCGAATGTTTTACCCTATCTAGACTTGCCGCTACAACATTCCCATCCCGACATCCTGCGGGCGATGAACCGTCCCTGGCAAGGACGAGTCAACGATGGCATTATCGAGCGGATCAAGCAAGCTATCCCGAACGCGGTTTTACGAACGACTTTTATCGTCGGTTTCCCCGGAGAAACCGAGGAACATTTCAGCCATCTGCTGGAATTTGTCAAGCGTCATGAGTTCGATCACGTCGGGGTGTTTACCTTCTCCGCCGAAGAAGGTACAGCCGCTTTTGACCTGCCCGATCCAGTGCCACAGGCAATTATGGACGAACGCCGCGAAAGGTTGATGTTAACTCAGCAACCAATCTCGGAGCGCAAAAATCAAGCTTATATAGGTCATACTGTCGATGTTCTCATCGAACAGGAAAACCCAGAAACAGGCGAATTAATCGGGCGTTCCGCTCGTTTTTCCCCGGAAGTGGATGGCTTGGTTTATGTGACAGGGGAGGCGATTCTAGGTGCGATCGTACCGGTCCGAATCACTGCGGCCGATACCTACGATCTCTACGGCGAAATAGTCTAATTTTTCCATTTTTCTTATTTAATTCCCACAAAACAACCCTTATGACCACTGGTTTCAACAATTTAGGTTTATCCGATAGCCGTCTTCAACACCTAGAAACGCTTGGATTCACCACCCCCACGGAAATTCAAACCAAAGCCATCCCTCTCCTTCTAGAAGGGCATGACATGGTAGGAATGTCACAAACGGGAACCGGCAAAACTGCCGCCTATTCCCTGCCTTTACTGGAACGCATGGACACCAAAAATCCTAACGTTCAAGCTTTAATCCTCACCCCCACCCGGGAATTAGCCCAACAGGTGGCCAGCGCCATCAAAGATTTCTCTGATGATCGTCGTCTCTTTATCCTGACAGTCTGTGGTGGTCAATCCATGGAACGTCAGATCCGCAGTCTGGAAAAAGGTGTCCAGATTGTGGTCGGGACTCCCGGCCGGGTAATTGATCTGCTCGATCGCAAAAAACTCCATCTCGAATCCTTAAACTGGGTAGTCCTCGATGAAGCGGACGAAATGCTCAGTATGGGTTTTATCGATGATGTTAAGAAAATTCTGCAAGCATCCCCCTCCACCCGTCAAACCGCCTGTTTCTCGGCAACTATGCCCCGAGAAATCCGCGATTTAATCGCTAATTTCCTGAAATCTCCCGTTTCTGTGACGGTTTCTCAACCCCAGGCCGCTCCTGCTAAAATCGAACAGAAAATTTATCTGATCCCTCGCGGTTGGACGAAATTAAAAGTCCTGCAACCCCTGTTAGAGATCGAACCCCTAGAATCGGCGATTATTTTCGTCCGCACCAAGCAAACCGCGGCCGAATTAACCAGCAAACTGCAAGAAGCGGGACAAACGGTGGATGAATACCACGGTAACTTAAGCCAAGTGCAACGGGAACGACTGGTGCAACGTTTCCGCGAGGGCAAAATTAAATTAGTGGTAGCCACGGATATCGCGGCCCGCGGTCTAGATGTGGAAAATCTCAGCCACGTTATTAACTATGATCTGCCGGATAACGCCGAAACCTATATTCACCGCATTGGCCGCACGGGCCGCGCTGGTAAAACGGGAACTGCTATATCTTTAGTAGAACCGATCGATCGGCGTTTATTACGTCAGATTGAACAGCGTCTGCGTCAACGTCTGGAATCTAGTCCCATTCCTAGTCGCACCGAAGTAGAAGCAAAACGCCTAGCCAAGCTGCAAAATCAGCTAAAAGAGGCTTTATCGGGGGAACGGATGGCTTCTTTCTTGCCTTTAGTGCGGGATTTAAGTGAAGAATACGATCCCCAAGCGATCGCGGCTGCTGCCCTGCAAATGATCTACGATCAAAATTGTCCCCAGTGGATGAAAACTGATTGGGAAGTTCCCGCACCGACGAGCAGTAAACCCGTGATTAATAAAACTCCCCGCGGTGGTGGCAATAAGTATCCTTCTAAGTCGAATAACCGTCCTTCCCTAGACAAAAAAATCGTCTTTCAAGAACGTTAATTTTTAGTTCTTGAATAGATAATTTTAAGAGTTGATAGACCGTTTTGGTTCTATCAACTCTTATTGGACAGCATCGATCAATCCTAGAGATAATTGGCACGGTCAAGTAATTGCTATTACTCGCACATTAGGGACTTGCGTAAAAATAAGATGCCAGCTAGGAGGGTAGAACCGTCACATCCCATTTGGGCAAAGTTTCAGAACGCTGCGTTGAAAGGTTGCAATTATTCTAGTTCTTTAGCCAAAAC
>SFCA01000231.1:0-24214 GCA_007095475.1 Microcystis aeruginosa Ma_QC_C_20070703_M131
GTTCTGTCAGTTTTACTTCCGCTTTACTCATCCATTTTCCCAAACGAATCCATTTAGGAAGTTGTAGGGGGTGATGGGAAATGATAAAACATTCAAAAACACTTTCGGGAGCGATTTCTTTGGCTCTGCCAAAACTGGGAATATTTTTCTGGGTTTTTTCCATCTCCACATGATAGTTATTATTGGCATATTTCCAAGTATTGAGAACCGCCGTATGAATGATCGCTCGTGCGGGAGTGACATAAATTTTCTCTTCGTTAAGAGGATTTAAATGTTCTTGATACTGGGGAATCTGTTCGGAACAGAAGTAACGATAACTATCGCTATTTACCAATCCCAAAGCATAACAAAGCGCGTAATTATGAATTACGGGTTCGCTTTCGTAGAGTCTGCCGATTTCACGGGTTGCGTAATAAAGACTATCGTGCAGTTCTAATTGACAGGAATAAATATGTACCATAACTCTTTAAAAATTGCGAGGATATAGGGTGAGTAATTTCTCACCCTACTGAAATTTACGGTTTTTTAGCGGCTGGCTTTTTCTCGGCGATATGTTTCTTAGCGTAGTCTTTCGCTTCTTTATCCGCTTGGTTTAAGATCGATAAAATTCCTGCTTCCGTACCCGTGAGAGTTTTCACCTCAGTTAATAAAGGTTGAAAATTTTCCCCGATAAAATCGGTGTGAACGATAAATTCTTCCGCCATTAATGCTTGTATTGCTTCGGTGGCTTTTTCCATAACTAAATCCTCGTCTAAGGGATCGTTCGAGTGTAATACTTCATCGGGAAGGCGATCATATATTGCCTGTGTCCAGCGCAAATTACTAACAATTTCCCCATCGGCAAAAATAACACCGATAAGCTCATTTCTTACCCGTCCCGTCCGGGTAGTTTGCGCGCCGTAGTGACGGGTACGCAGGATGTTATTAAAAACATAGAGAAAACTCGCTTCTGTCGGATCTTTTAGGGTGACAATACTAGGGAAAAACACCTGCGGACGGATGTGATCCTGCTGGTTAATCCTGCTAGTCACTTCTCCTACTTTTGTGTTATTTTCTCCCTTAGATGCCATGGTACCGTTCTCGTAGGGAGCGTTTAAAGTAAAACTTTCATGGGATTCATCAAAGGGTGTGATCGAAAAAGCCGTATCTACTACTACTTTCGATTTTTCTGAACCCGAATCACCGATGGCAAAACCATAAATAATACAGTCAGCGTTATTCATGGCAAATTTTACATTGTACTCACATTCTTCGGCGGTTACAATGTTGTATTTACGGAGTAATTCTCGTCCGACTAAACGTTCTGGAGTTGACTGTTTCCGTTTAAACATCGATAAACGACTAATCGTTTTTTTGCTATCAATTCCCGCACGAACACGAGCTTTATTTAGCTCTCCATCTGTTTGAAATAAAGGATAGGATTCTGTGACTCGAATCGTCAAAAAGTGAACGTATTTTCCCATCGGTTTGTAGGGAATCTCGCCATGAAAGAATTTAGCGTCAACAGATTTAAGAAAAGTCATAAGTTCGCTCCTAATATAGAAAAAGTGGATATTTGGATAACAGTTAAAGCTTTTACTCTTCCTCCTCGGAAGAAGAATTTGAAGTATCGAGAGGTTGAACTTGTCTTTGGCGACGTTCTTTATCCATTTCTAAACGATAGAGAAATTCGCAGGTATCCCGGATAATATTTAGCTGACGACCTGCTAATCTGGCTCGATCACTTTCAAAAGACTCCTCGAAAACATTTTTGACAAAGTATTTAGCAAAATCCAAGATTTTTTCTCGCTCTTGATCTCGCTGTTTGATAACGTATCGACCTTCTGCTGTTTGAGAGCGTACTCGATCCATTAGTTTAAATAATCGTGCCGCTACCAAAGAAGTCAAATCATCGCTTATAGCGTTATCCGCTTTAAGAATAACATCCGCCGCTTCATCAATAGGTTTAAGAATAGCATTGGCTTTAATGGGCTTTCCTTTACTAGATTTAGCTCGATAGAATTGACGATACAATTCGGTTAAGTTTTTAGGGTGATTTAAGGGCGATTGTGCTGTCATATCGATAGTTAAATTGGTTCGGTTGGCTTGTACATAGGGATCGAAACAAGGATAAAAATCGTAGAGATACAGAGCGATTCGATTAGCGCTCGGTATATCGGCATCTTTGCCCCGTTTCCACTGTTTAAGGTAATGAAAAACATAGAGAGGACTGGTTTCTAAATTGATAGCGAGTTCCGTTAATTTGCCCCAATTGGGGTCATAACCCGTCTTACCCTGCTTCGAGTTTACGTCTAAATGAATAGAATAGGCTGCGGTGAGGGTATTTAGAGGGGCAGGATATTTTTTTCCGTCATTATCTTGCCATGGATTCAAGACTCGATCGAGACGGAATCGATCGCGTCGAGTTAAAGACCGGATCGCTTGGGGCGCACTGTCGAGAAATACCGTCTCTTCAAATTCCGCACCGTCGCGATAGGGAGGAATAGGAGACTCAGAAACCACCGTTTTGACATCTAGAATCATCGGGAAAGCTAATCCTAACCATGCTGGCATAACCCAGGATTCCGTATCGGTGGGATCGCGGCCAGGAGGTAGGGCCATGAAATAAAAGGTTAGGGGTTTATCTTCGGGATAGGATAGTTTAAAAGTGCGGTCTTTTTTGCCATCTTCCTCCTCGTTAATTGTTTCCTTTTTATGCCTTAATTTTTCATCGATCAGGAAACTATCAACACTCTGATAACGGGTTCGATCGAAGTTAGCGACCAGATTCTTATCAACAAAGTGCAACTTTATCGAGCTATCAAAACGAGTTTGAGCGATGTTAGCGTAGGCTTTTTGTAAAAAACTATTGGTTTCGGGAGTAAAATAATAGGTCGGGTAAAAGTACAGATAGCGATATTTGCCGTCCTCGAAACGTTTTCCTACCGCTTGGGTTTGATTCATAAGAATCTGACGCAACATCATTTCCGTTCCCGCGATACTGGAAATATTTCGTTTGGCGTTCGAGCCTGCCAGCATTTGTTTATTGGTATAGACTTGGGGAGTAAAAAGAACCGCCGATTCCATCTGTTCGCTGACACTATAGGGAGAATGGGAGATCGAACAGAGAAGTTGACGGCCGCGACCTTGTTTTTTAGCGGCGTTGTAGTGGTTTAATTCTTTCTGGAAGATTTCGATCGAGTGGGCCAATTCCCGACCGGGTAACTGCACCACTTGATTAACCCACTCTCGCAAATCCTCCCAACCATCGGGTAAGTTATATCCCGCAACTATGGCGGCGATTTTTGCAGCGAGAAAAGCGATTAAATCTTCTGCAACCGGTCTAATATCCTCGATTCCGGGATGCTGTTTCAGGTATTGCGCCGCTAGATAATACCATTCGTAGGGAACCCCTCCCGTATTGCCTTTCAGTTTGAGTTCTTTTAACGATTCATTAATACGCTTGATCGCTCGGATTTGTGGCAGATAATTTTCTAGATTCCAATAATGCGCGATCTCGCTAATTAAATCTAAATCCGGCGGTGCGGGTAAGTTTTTCTGCAATTTTCGCGCCTGTTCGATTTTTTCCAGGCGATCGCCCCAGATTTTCCGCGTCACCACGTCCCCGAATTCCGCTAGGCGATCGATGCGGATATCATCTTCACAATGAAAATCGTAATCCGTCGGTAAAACGCCCTGTTGTTGAAATTTAATCAGGTTTTCGCCGCGACTTCCGGCCACGGACGCTTTATTATCACCGAGGATGCGAAGGGTGGCGTTGAGGGCAGCGCGCATTAACCCGGCATCGTCGAAAAATTGGCTGTAGTAATCTGCGTATTTCATCCCCTTGCCATCTCGGCCGAATCCCGTTTGTTTACGCTGTAATTCACCGCTACAGAGGGATTTAATGGTGTCCACCACTCGATTCGGTAAGGTTTCTAGGGACACTTCCGGCGCGTTTTTGGGGGCGATATAGACAACTCCCGTAGGCAGGTAAAGTAAAGGCTGATAGTCTAGTTCTTGATGTGCTTCCATCACCGCGTTATTAAGTACGTTCGTCAGTACCCCGCGGTTTTCGGCGATGCTGTGGTAAGTGAATTTTAGTTCCCCATCGCTGAGGCTGTATAAAAGGTCTTGTAACGGGGCTTTTTCCGCGTCGTGGGGGTGTTTAATAATGGATGCGAGGCGATCGGCTAGACAGGCAAGATCGGTTAAACTTTCGAGAGCGCTATTGTTTAAGCGAGTATTTAACCCATCTTCCGAGGTATTTCGATCGGTATCATTCCGACGCTGGGCATTTTTAGCGATATATATCAAATCATCAAGATATTCAGTCCATTTTTCTGGTTGATCGGAAAATAAAAAGCGATCTAATCCTAATTCGGGAACCAATACTTGAAAAATCTCTCGATGTTCCTCTCGTGATAGTTTGCGGATATCTCGATCGAAGTCCTCGTTAATCTCGATATATTTCGCCGGCATCGCGGGAAAAAGCGAGTAGCGGAATTTCTCGAAATCGTGGAGAATAAACCCAGCGATCGCCAACCTGCGCTCGCATTCCTTTACTACCCGTCGAACGGTAGTATTGAGTTTTTCTAGTCGTTTTTCGATGAGATTGGCGGGAAATAATCCATTAAGTAAATGAGTATTGAGAGATTGATCGCCCGCATTATCCCGTCGAACTTTGCTTTTTCCCTCTAATTCCCGACGGCGATCGATCTCCTCGAAGAAATTTCCCCCTTTTGCCGTGACACCGATCGCTAATCGGAGTAAATTGGGTAATACCATTTCGGCAAAATCTGCCATAACTCGATCGTCGGGGTTTTCGGCTCGAATCGCCTCCCGTAGGAGTTTTAGGGTTAGCAGTTGGCGAACAGTTTCGACTCGGCGATCGCTTACCGATTCGCTAATTCCTAAATCTTCGCCAGAAAGAGATTCTAAATCAATATCCTCGAACTCAAAATCCAGATCTTCATCGTCAATTTCTGTAGTGTTATCGAATAGATTTAACTGTCCCGTTTCCTCTAATTTTTTTTGTTTTTTAGGCATCTTTCACCTCTAGAGAGTCTAAATAGTCGGTAATTTGTTTGAGATAAAGCGGAAATTGAGATAAAGCGATCGGAATCGCCTCGTATTGATGCACTAAACGATTTCGCATTCCTGATGATTTCGCCAACTCCCCGGCTAGTTCTCTGGTAGTTAAACCATTTTTACCAGCTTCTATAAAAGAATCGTAATAGGTAGCGGGAGTTACGTTATGTAATTGTAAAAGAAGATAGCTATTAATATCGGAAGATGACTCTACCAATAATTCTATCAATCTCTCAACCATAAGTTGATAGTCAAAATTGTCCAAATACTCTGATAGAGTAACGCTCTCGAACCCCCGTAATCGATTAAGATATTTGATCATCAAACGAATTCTAACGGTGACTATCTCCCTTTCCATCGTTTAAACTCCCCATTGTTTGAGCCAAAGATCGATACTGTCTTTTTGAATCTTTCGGAATTTAGCGGTATCGGCGTACTCTTTCCAAGCGCGTACACGAAATTTTAAAAAGTCTCCCGTATTTTTTTCATAGATAAGTTTTCCATCTCGTGCGACTTGATACTTCATTAATGGAGAACAGCGATCGAGTTCAATTAGATCGATCAAATCACGGTTTATCTCAAACAATTCACTCAAGATAGAGAGAGAAGTTAAGTAATCATTACTGATTTTCTTAATATGTGTTTGTCTGTTTGCTTCATCGTATGAAATTGCCAAATCCCAATCGCTATCAGGTCTATGCTCTCCACGCGCTCTAGAACCGAAGAGAATTAATAGTTTTAAATTCGGTAGTTTTTCCACAGTCGTGGTTATTCTATTGATTGTATTGATAATTTTCAATTCTTTCGTATTTTTAACCATTTTCTGCCTCCAAGGAATCTAGATATTGAACGATCGAACGTTGGTAGCGAGGATAATCTCGTAAAATATTAGCGATCGAGGAATGAACAATATCGGGATCAATTTTCTTGTATAGGTGTACGAGTAAGTTTCTTAATTTAATAGACTCGGCCAGTTGAACGGCTAGGTGTTCTTCTAAAATTCCCAGTTCTACGATTTGAAATAATGCGTCGCGAGCATTATTCGGAGACTCGATATCTAAACATTTTAAAATCTGGTAATTGATATCGATGCCAGTTTGAACGATAAGCTGAATTAACCTTTCTATGGCTAATTGACGTTCTCTTAATGTACGATAATCCTCTAAGGTGATCGAACCGTACTCGCTAAGTTCGGCGAGGTATTGATTCATGAGGTTTAATTCGTCTATCGCAATCAGAGGTTGAATAGCATTTACACTCCTTTTTCTCGTAGAGAAATCTCTAGATTATTCCGTAATTGACGGTATAACGCTTTCGATTCTTCAGGATTCATGAGAAATTTTTCTTTAAATCCCTCGAATAGTCCCGTTTCCCGTTCGTATAGAAGTTGACCATCCCGTGCGACATAATGAGCGAGGATCGGCGAACATTCTTTTAAATCAATCACATCAATTTTGTCCTCGGGAATCTCTAAAGCTTGTTCGAGTAGTGTATAAATTTTCAATAGACTCGAAATATCCTTTTGAGCGCTTCTTTCCTCGTATAAAACAGCGAAATCCCAATCGCTATCAGGTTTATGCTCTCCACGCGCTCTAGAACCGAAGAGAATTAATAGTTTTAAATTCGGTAGTTTTTCGACAATAGCCGTAATTTTTTCTACTAGCCTATTCATATTTAGCCCCTATCAAAAAAAATGGCAAGAATCCGATGGATATATCGATCGATGTCCCTAGCGTCTGTCTATGTCTATTATCAAACGCGGAGGAAGCAAAGAGCAACTAAATCCCAGAAAAAGTGTCCGTACACTTTGACTCCCTCATCTCTTGGTAGCCTCAAACGGCATCAACAGATCCACACCTCACCCCCTTGACCTTTGAACCGATGAGCGAGAGTATCCAACAACAAAGCCGATTGACCGATCGCTATAGAATAGGGTGACAGGGGAGAATGAAGACTACTCTCGTCACTAATCGGATAGATACCGAAGTGCATCGGTAATTGTAAGCGTTGGCGAACCGCAGCGACGGGATAGGCAAGAACGAAGCTAACCAGAGCCTGATCCCGTAACTCCCGACTAATTCGATCGAGCCAAGGATTATCCGGTTGCCAAACACCGATTCCCGTCAAAACCTGTACTTTCCACGCGGAGGCGATCTCGCCTAAATCGCCGTCGTAGGTAAAGCGCCAGTTTAACCGTTCCTCTCGATATCCCTTTAAATTCAGAAACGCGAGACAATAATCGAAACGTCTGCGTGCGATCGGTGTTTTCGTGGCCTCGATCTGGCGCTTAAACTCGCCTTTTCTCCACACCTCCACCTCTAGATTACCGAGAATACTGGGTAAATCGTAGGTTTTAAAGCGATCGCATTCCTCCAGTTCCGTCGAATCGTATAACCCGCATAGTAACGGACTCGACCCGCGAAAACTAGACGCATCCTCGAAAATCGGATTACCGCTTTTCCCCGATAACTCCTTCCATTCGTCGGCCCATCCTTTCACCCGACCGGCGACCCGTTTTAAACTGGTATCGAAAACCTCCTCGCATTCCTGTTGAAACTTCTGGCGACTTTCCCCGTATTGGGATTTGATCTTCGGACTCCCTAAATTCCACCAGAGTTGAAATGATTGTACCGCTCCCCAACGTTGGTAATAACCCTCGAAATTATTGATATGACGGTAGTTACTCTTGATCGCCTCCTGTAGCTGAATTCGGTCATACCGTTCCCCGACTTGTAACGGTGCGTCTTTCTTCTCGAATAACCGTTCTAGGAAAAATTTCGGAACCAGAGCGATCGCTGTGAAGTTAGTAAATTTTACCGCCGTTCCCTTTCGATCGTAGCCGCTGTGACGGCCTAAACGGCCGAAACGTTGAATAAAATTTCCCGCATCCGACGACTCAAAAATGAGAAAATTAATCTTGAAGTCCACCCCCACATCGATGGTACTCGTTCCGATCACCAGATCACGATTTAACGATGCCAACTTCTCCCGCGTTCCCGAAAGACCCGTATTTTCCCCCACCGTTAAACCGATAGTCGCCAATAATTCTCGGAAAATCGGCAGCAGACGTTTAACCGAAGCGATCGAATTGAGAATAATCGCGCCCTTGCTGCCGGGGTATCGCTTAAAATAGTCTAAAATTCGCTCTTTATTTTCCTTCAACCAATTTTCCGAAGTTTGAAAACTCGACGGTAAAGGAATAAAAGATAGCTCGATTTCCGAGGTTACTTGTCGCCATCCCTGTTGAGCGAGGGAATTGGCCTCTTCTGGGGTATCGGGAAACCGGTATTTTCCTTCTCTTACCGGGTCGATCGATCGATAGCGAAACCCCGCTTTATCCAATCGTTTTAGTAAACCCTCGTCGGGAGTTGCGGATAGAAACAGGTATCGTTTCCCACGATTGGCCCGTCGGATTAGAAGCATGGTATTGATTATGCTGGCGACCTGTGGCGTGCCGAAAACGTGAAATTCATCGAATAGGAAGAGATCGAAATGTTTATCGATCCGGTTCCATAGCTGATCGGGGTTATCGTAGGGGGTTAAATAGGCCCCCCGATGCAGATAATGGAAAATATCGGGGTTAGTTAAGAGAATTTCCGACTGTTTCGATCGAGTCTCTAGAGCGATCGCTTTCGTTTTCCCATCCCGTTCGGCGTACAATTCCAACTCGGGCCCGGTTAAAAGATTGACCCGGGGTTGATCCGTTGGTTGAAATCGTTGAATATATGCCTCGATCTGACCCCGCTGATCCCGCGCTAGTTCGTTGGTTGGGTAGAGTCCCATAATCGGGAAATATCCTTGCAAAGTTCGCAGGTAGGCCGCTAGACTTTTCCCGTCCCCCGTCATGGCCGTATTGAAAATCACATCGACATCGGGATCGTTGAGTGCTTTCCACGTCTCCACCTGATGCCACGATAACCGCCATCCTTGCGGAACCTTGATCCCGTCTGGAATCTCGTCTGCGGGACAGGAATAGACTGGCCTGAGCGTTACTTGATAATTTACCATGAATTTCTGTCCGTAAATCCTTGCTATCTTCCATACTAACCACGACAATAGGGATAGACAAGTACCTTAACAGAAAAAGTGTCCGTACACTTATAAACTATGAGCCGGATAGGACAATCAATTACTTTATCGGTCAGTGAAAAAGAAAAACAGTCCCTAGAAATCCTTGCCAGTGAATTCGGGCTATTTTGGGGAGATAAACCGAATATATCGAAGTTAATCAAAGAAATTGCCCGCAATAAGCTTAAAATCGCTCCTAATCACGACTGGAAGCCCGCTCGCTTGCAGATGCTCCAACAGGCGATCGATTCTCTCATCGATGCCGGGCAAATCCCCATCGCCCTAGAACTAACTAAACTACTATTAGAACGGAGCGAACTGTCAGGCCCCTTACGGAAAGAGCTAGAAGACCGCCTCGATAATCCTCCCCCACCATGGCGGCTGGAACTCGATCGCTGCATTCTCCGACAACAACCGTTTCAGTTATCCTATCAGGATGCCGGCGATCGAATCTGGGAATTCCATCTTTACCATGCCGCTATCAATCGTCACGAGGATCGCTTATATCTCGATTGTTGGTGCGAGGAAACCGAGGGAAATCAAGATATTTCCGAACTACACCATAATTGGAGTTTGCGGCTCGATCGAATCCCCAGCGATTCCTTAATTACCCCGATCCCTAGGGGCAAATGGCGCAATCAGCTTGATAGTGTGTCGGCCGAGTTTCAGCTATTCGATGGATTAGCTCGATCGTACCGGACTAAAACCGCTATCGATATCGCCAACGAATTGATCTCGAACGATCCCCTCGTCCGGCAGATTACCCGACAGGTAACGAGTAGCTTCTGGTTTTTCCGCGAAATTCTCCCCTACGGAGAAGATTGCTTGCTGATCTCCCCGGAAAAAGTCCGCAAGCGTTTCTATGACAAGGTGCAGCGGCTTTATCGGCGCTACGAGTCCTGAAAAGATTTTCGTCGCTGCTCAATCAAGGCATGAAAACTCACATCTGATAACTGATCACTGACTGCCGATTACTGATTTGACATTTGGGCGGTGATTACGGTGAGATCGATCGCCCTTTCCCCCCTTCTGATTCTTAGGGGTAAAGATTGACCGATCCCGGTTTTTTCCACCATTTCCTGTAACTCAGCGCCATCGCTAACCGGTTGATTATTAGCTTTAACAATCACATCCGCGCGACGGATCCCGGCTTTTTCGGCGGGGGTATTGGGTAGGACTTTCACCACCAAAATTCCCGACACTTCCGGCACAATCATGGCAGAATTGGGGTTTTGATTATTAGCCCGGGCTAAATCGGGAGTTAGATTAACCATCTGCACACCGATATAGGGATGGGCCACCTTTTGACCTGCTTCTAGGGTCGCTTGTAACTGCTTGGCCCGGTCGATGGGAATGGCAAAACCGATGCCCATGGCATCGGCACGAATCGCCGTATTGATGCCGATGACTTCCCCTTGGGCGTTGAGTAAAGGACCGCCGGAATTACCCGGGTTAATAGCGGCATCGGTTTGGATAAAATCAATGCGTTTATCGGGAACACCCGCCTTAGCCGCCGAGCGCCCGATCGTGCTAATAATTCCTAAAGTTACCGTATTATCTAGACCGACGGGATTGCCTACTGCGATCGCCCAGTCCCCCACTTGTATGGATGCGGAATTGCCGAGGACGGCTACAGGTAAATTTTCCCCTTGGGGATTAATTTTCACTACGGCTAAATCAGTGATCTCATCAGTACCGCGTACTTCTCCTTTGAAGCTACGACCATCTTTTAAAGTTACCGTTACCTTGTCGGCATTATCGACCACATGGGCATTAGTTAAGATTAAACCACTGCCATCGATAATAAAACCCGATCCCTGGCCCGCCACTCGCTGCTGGGTGGGAAGGCGAAACTGTTCCCCGAAAAACTCCTGAAAAAAAGGATCGTCAAAAAAGGGGCTATTGGGACGAGTAATGATCGCTTCGGTGTCAATTCGCACCACTGCCGCACCCGTGCGCGCCACTGCCTTCGCGACAAAACTTTCCGCCGTCATCTCCGGGGGAATTCCAGCCACATCGGCGGCAGCGGTGGGCAGATTTTGAGCATTTACCGCCGCTAAACTGCTAAAACCGAGCATAACTCCTAGAAAAGTTGCCAAAGCGTGGGTAATAGTTCGCCGTAACCCTGTAGGAAGTTTCATACTTTGATCTCTGATTCTGATGTTTTAACTGTTTCTGTCCATCAGTTGACGGACTGACTATTAAAAATCTAACAAATCGATCGCTTATCGGTTAGAAAGACCGCAGTTTCCCCGGGACCAACCCCATTCTTCCACTCCCACGGAAATTTGGGAACCGGGACGGACATCTCCTTTCGATAAGTCTATCAGAGTCACACTGACTGCGGCGAATAAACTGCCACGATAAATCGGTTGTCCTTTGTTGTTAGTATTTTTAAAACTAAGACTAGAAACTTGGGGAGGTTGACCGGAACGCGTCCAGCGAATGCGTTCAAAACGTCCATTGAGAAATTCTGCCGAATAGGACCAACCGTTATTCATGCGACCTCGACAAAAAAGCTGTTGTGTGGCTACGGTAGCAGGAATATTGACAGATAAACTCAGAAGGCTGAATGCAGCCAGAGCGATCGGCAAAAATTTCATAAAAGTTGGCACTATAGGGTCAAATAATCCCATTATAAGTTCTTAGCTCGCAAATTTAACTATCGCGGCTGCGGTAAGTTCCGGTTTTTCGAGGTGGGGAACATGACCACAGCGAGGAATCCAGACCAGTTGATTATTGGGCAAGGCCTTCTGAAATTTCTTCGCGTCTTCTGTGCCTAAAATTCGATCGTTTTCGCCCCAAATAATCAGAGTTTCTCGGTTTATTTGGCTTAATTTCGGCAAAAATGCCCCATAACCGCCACTTTTGGTAAAAGAGATTAAAGCCTCACTCCAGTAGGGACAATTCAAGTGCAGATTAGCACAGGTGTAAGCGTCAACAGTGGCCAAAGTTGCATCGAAATAGGCAGTACGACTGATATTTTGACGCACCCGGGGATTGGCTAAAAAATTAGTTGCCCACTTATCGAGGGGAGAAAACATCAATTTACCCAAGACTGGAGGATTAGCTAGTCCGGCGCTGTCAATTAGAACTAATTTCGCCACTATTTCTGGGTAGGAGAGGGCAAAATCCAGGGCCACTGCCCCCCCCATGGAAGCACCGACTAAAATCAGCGGTTTGGCGATCGCAGTTTGCCAGAAATGGTAAAGATGGCTTTTAATGGTTTTCGGAGATACTTCTAAATCTGGCGCTCGCTCAGTAAAACCGAAGCCGAGTAGATCTATTGCCCAAGTTTCCCTATTTTGGGCGAGCAAAGGTAGTAAACGCCGAAATTCCAGCAGGGAACTATCAAAACCGTGCAGGAGGAGAAAAGGCGGTTGACCTTGCCCTTGTTGACTATAGGTGGTTAGAATCGATCGAGGATAGATGGGGCTATCGATGGCAATTTGGTGGATATTTTCGAGGAGAGCAAGGGAGGTATCTTCGCTCAATCCCTCGCTAACAGTGGGTAAAAAGTTAGGATAATTCACGGATGAGGGGGACAGTTTTTTCTAGAGTTTCCGAACATCGGCGTTGATTTTATCAGCCTGTATCCAAGATTTCCGGTCAAAAAAACCCAGGCTGATAACTGATAGCTGAAAGTTATCTTAATAGCTAATTTCGAGGGTGACAGCAGCGCGCAGGGTTTGTTCCCCTCCGATAACCGGGCTACTGGCAGCATCGGCACTCCGAAAAACCGCTTCTGAGCGGGCTATTGGCACGGGATTACTGGTATTACCCACTTGGATAGAAACCGTTTCTTTCGGCACTAAACCAAGGGCTTGTAACACGATTGTCGCCTGTTCTCTAGCTTGTTCCGTGGCTTTGATGAGAGCGGTTCTTTGGGCGGCTGCGATCGCTGATTCTCCAGCAGTAAAACTCACCCCATCGATGCGTGTTGCCCCGACTTTCACCGCTTCATCGATTAAACTCCCCGCTTGGGCTATATCAATCTGAAAACTAATCAAATTAGCCCCGATATAACCGATTAAACGTCTTTGGTTGTTGCTGTAGTCGTAATTGGGCTGTAAACTAATGCCGGTGGTCTCCAATTTTTCCACTTGACGGGAACGGAGAAATTTAACCACCGCATCGCTACGATTGGCGGTTTCCTGCTGCACTTTCCCCGCTTCTTTGCCTTGAACTTCTACCCCTAAGCGCACTATTGCCTTAGAAGTGGCGATATTTTCTATTCCCTCCCCCGTCACGGTAATTGTCCTCAATTCTCTTGTGTTTGCGTAACTAGGCATAACTAATCCGGTGTTGATAAGGATAAGGGACAGCAAAAAAGCCAAGCAAAATTTTTTGTAATTCATCAAAAATCCCTAGCGATCGATACTATATCTCGATTCTAGTCTTTATTTTGGGCAATTGAGTGGAAGATTATCCCTTTTCTGTCACTTTCGGAATATTGGTGACTAAGCTCTGAGAAGCCGTAGTAATAAATATCGATAAGTAGTCGGACATAAGTTTTCGCTGCTGTATAAAGTTTTGTAAATAGGGTAGAAAGCTGTATGCAGCAGCGAAAACCGCCTCTTTTACATTCCTTAACATAGTGTTGTTTATTTATGTCCGACTACTTATCTTTAATTGAAACATAGTTGATCAAAAAGATAAATTCTCAAAACTTGCTATGATCTAACAAGATTATTATTGTACTTTCTCGGCTTAATTATCCCCTTCAATGACTGGCCAAATTCACGACCAATTTGCCAAGGAATATTTAGAGGAACTCTTAGGGTCTCTAGGAATGATTAAAAAGAGCAAGAAAGTCAAGAGTGAAGTCCAAGAAATCGATGTCTGGTTTGAACCAGCCAGTTCAGCATCAAGGACGGAATTACCCTTGGGCTTACTCGCTAAAATGGCGGCGACTTGCTGCTTATTTGAACCTTTCCGTAACCCCTAGTGGCGTTTCATTCTCTCAAATGTCATTCTCTCAAATCCTTATCTGGCAACGTTTTAAGTCGATTTCTCGGAATAAATATCTGAAAATTTTTAAAAACGTCTTGCTTTGCTTACCTCATAAGCGATTAAAGGTAAGTAGTAGTGCAAAATAAATTTCCTAGTGAAGAAAGGCAAAAGGCAAAAGGCTTCGGCCGTGAGATCACCGTCGAAGCCTGAGCCGGTCGCAGGAGGGGAAGTCAGAATAACAGTTAGATTTATTCAGCCAGCCCTACTTAGCATCAAAATCTCTGTTTATTTTAATAATAATAAACGCTGGGGAGATAAAGTAACAGTCCAAGGCAAAACTTTCTCCTTAATTTCTAACCATTTATCCTTATATAACTCTGCTTGGACATGAAAATCGCGGTCGTGGTTCGAGGGTTGATTAAGTTTCAGATAGAGAGTCACCCGATCGGGTCCTTCAATGGCATTGGCTAACCAACAGGGAAAAGTATTAATATTGCTTAAATCTCGACCAAAAATAATTTGATGGGCGCGAATTCCCGTATAGGCTAAATAGTCGGGAATCATGGAAACAGTGTGTAATTTAACATCCCAATCAATGGCCTTCAATTGTTGATTATTAATGATAATAGCACGGGAAAAATTCTTACAGCTGGTAATTTTTGCCAAACTAATGCTATCTGGTCGCTCAAAAATTTTCTGTTTAGAATTATTAGCAATTGCCCGCCCTTTTTCCATAACTAATAAATTCTCGCATATTCGATAGGCTTCATCCATATTATGGGTAACAAAAATTGTCACGCCATCATAATTACTTAAAGTTTTGATCATCTGACGTTCTAATTGAGCGCGTAGATGGGTATCAAGGGCAGAAAAAGGCTCATCTAATAATAAAACTTCTGGACGACTAGCTAAAGCGCGAGCGATGGCGACCCGTTGCTGTTGTCCCCCCGATAATTGATGGGGATAACGGTTTTCCATGCCGGGTAACTGCACTAATTCTAATTGGTTGGCAATCTGCTGACGGATAATTTTTGTGGGTAACTTTTGCGGGAGACCAAAAGCGATATTTTCTGCCACGGTGAGATGGGGAAAAAGGGCATAATTCTGCACCACAAAACCGATACGACGCTGACGACTGGGGAGATTAATTCCCTTTTCGGAATCGAAGAGAATGCGCCCATTTAAGACAATACGACCCCTTGAGGGCGTTTCCACACCAGCCAGCGATCGCAAAATCAGGCTTTTTCCCGACCCCGAAGCCCCTAATAGTCCTAGAGGCTGATTTTGGCAGTTAAAAGTGACTGAGAGGTTAAAACCAGGTAAATATTTTTCTATATCGACAAATAAGCCTATTTTATCCCTATAATGATGATTTTCAGCTGCTAAAAGGGCAAAATTGCGACTCTCCCAGGGTGGCAGCCAGTCCTCCATCTCGTTAGGTTTGCTTTCTCCCGGTCGTCCTAATTGCTGTTTACGTTGACTTTGCCAGAGATTAACGGCGATAATTCCCGATAGGGAGATTAACATGATGATAAACACCCATATCCAAGCCTCAATCATCGCTCCTGCTTCCACAGCGAAGAAAATCGCCATCGGGATAGTTTGAGTTTGCCCTGGAATATTACCCGCTAACATCAAAGTCGCCCCAAATTCTCCCAAAGCGCGGGCAAAAGCTAGGGTTAATCCTGCTAATAATCCGGGGAAGGAGAGGGGCAAAAGTAGGCGCCAGAATATTTTTCTCTCCGTCGCGCCCAAGGTGCGGGCAACCTGTAAAAGATTGGCGTCCACCTGATTAGTTTAGCAGCCGTGAAAAAATTTGCTGTGGCGACCGAGAATTCCCCTTTAGATGCTACTTCCCTCTCAGTGGAAGGAGAATATAAAAAGGAATACCCAACAGTAGAAATCCTTAAATCAGGAGCAGTTGGAGAAGAAATTGAGACCGGACAACAGCCAATAAAAATTACCTACGGATACTCCCGCGACCGACGACGGCTCGACTGAGTTGGCGGCAGCTTGCCGCCAACTCACTCCTCTAGATAAGTATTTTGACTCACGCCCCTTCCTCTTTTGAGACGTTGTGACACTTAGGGTGCGGAATGTGGGTTAAAAGATCTGGCAAAGTGGGGAGCAGCCAGTAGGGAGTTAGTTATAGTATTAATAAGACCGATGGGGGATGATTGCCACATTTTGACCGATTTTTACCCTCTTCAGCGATAAGATAGTGCTTGTGTCACCTAAACACCCATCTATGAGCGGCTTTATTATAAAAATAATCTTGATATCGGCTTTAATTTCCCTGGGAATTAAATATCTTGCCCCTTTATTATCGATCGCTCCCAGTCCTCTTAACACTTTAATTCTGATTTTTACCCCTTTTCTGCTCACAGTTTTTGCCCTCTGGAGACGGACAATAACTGATTAGGAATTTTTCTCCTTGCTCATCATGACTTTTGGCAGCAGCCTCGGTTTAGTCCTGTTAGTCTTTTGTCTGCTGATTCTCTGGCAGATTCGACAGATTCTCTTATTATCATTGATGGCGATTCTTCTGGCTCAGATTTTAAATTTGGCTGTGACTTGGTGGCAGCGTCATCACCTCAAGCGTTCCCAAGCCCTAATTATCACTCTTTTTGGCTTCTTTATTGGTATTATAGGTATTTTTGTGGGGATTATACCCGCTCTAGTCCAACAATTTCGCCAGTTATTTAGTTTACTGCCCCAAGCTATAGAAAGACTCTGGGGACAAGTCCATAGTCTTGAGGATTATCTCGATCCTAGTCTGGCCAGTGTCTTTCCGGACTTTAAAACTCTGCTGGCTCAATTACAACCCCTGATTAACCAAATTGCTGGCCGGGGTTTGAGCCTTTTTTACGGTACTTTCGGCATTATCCTCAGCTTACTGCTAATTGTTGCTCTGAGCTTGATGATTCTCGCCGATCCTGCCGCTTACCACCGTTGTTTTCTGCGTTTATTTCCCGCTTTCTACCGTCCTAGAGTACGATCAATCCTAGAACATTGCGATCGAGATTTAAAAGCTTGGCTGAAAGGGATTTTCTGTCATATGTTGATTATGACCTTGGGTAGTTGCCTGGGTCTATCCCTGATCGGCATTCCCCTCGCTTTTTCCCAATCTATTCTCGCGGGATTTCTCACCTTTATCCCCAACCTCGGGCCAGTTTTAAGCACGATTTTACCCTTTTCTATCGCCCTTCTGGAAGCTCCCTGGCAACCCTGGGCGGTTTTACTACTCTACAGCAGTATTTATCTGTTAATTCAATATTTCGACCGTCATTCACCGCTGCCCATTTTAACAGTGCGGTCGCTCAGGCTCTTACCCGCTTTTACTCTGTTGGCCCAGTTGTTTTTCGCCTCGATTTTTGGCTTTTTAGGGCTATTTCTGGCGGTTCCTCTGACGCTTATCGGTCGTATTTGGCTAAAGGAAGCTTTGATCGAGGATATTCTCAATCATTGGCGCATTAGGGATAAAAAATTTTAAACTGGGGATCTAGGATTCGAACCTAGGAAATGGCGGGACCAAAACCCGCTGCCTTACCGCTTGGCTAATCCCCATTGGACAGACCTTTTTAATATTAGCATTTATCTCCCCGGTTTTGTCAAGAAGTTGATAAAAATTTTTTGCTTAGAGCTTGAGAGATGCTATAAACAAGGGAATAGAAGGATTAAGGAGAAAAATCTATGGATGATACCGGGCAAAACTGGTACATTGTTCAGGAAAATACCGGAATTTGTCAGATTATAGCCCTAGAAAACGGAAAAACCCCAGTTAATGGTCAATACTGGGGTCCTTTTGCCGAGCGGGGAGAAGCGATCGCCCGTCGGGTGGGTTTAATTCGAGCGGGCAAATGTCAACCTATTGTTTAGCGGTATTGGTGGGCGTTTTTTTGCCTTCAGTGATTTCTTTTTCCAAGATTTCAAAACCCTTCTTGAATTGAGGATCCTGGAAGGTTCCCACCCGCTCCCGTTCCTGTTGAAGATTTTTGCGCTCTTCCTCGCTCAGTTCCGACTCCACATCCGGATGAATACCATCTTTATTGATGTCCCGTCCGTTGGGGGTGAGATACTTGGCAATCGTCACCGCTAATCCCGAACCATCACTGAGACTGCGTACCGATTGCACTAATCCCTTACCAAAGGTTTTCGTACCGACAATAACCGCCCGATCATGATCCTGTAAAGCTCCGGAGAGAATTTCACTGGCACTGGCGGAACCACCATCGACGAGGACAACCAGCGGTTTATTAGTCAAAGCTTGATTGTTGGCCCGTTGACGTTCCGTCACCCCCTTGCGATCGACCGTAGAGACAATTAAACCATCAGGTATCCACATCCGAGCGATTTCGATGCTGGCGTAGAGTAAACCGCCGGGGTTGGAACGCAGATCGAGAATATAACCCTTCACCTCTTCAGCTTCCAATTTGCGAATCGCTTGACTCATATCGCCACTAGCTTGGGCGCTAAATTGATTAAGACGGATATAACCGACTTTACCGATCGGGGTGTTTTCCGTGTGAGCGCGTACCGGGTGAATTTCAATTTTAGCCCGGGTAAGAGTCAATTCTTTCTTCTCCTCACCCCGTTGAATGGTGATCTTAACGCTTGTCCCCACTTTGCCGCGGATCATGCTCACCGCTTGATCGAGTTCCATACCTTCGGTAGATTTACCATCGATAGCGATAATCACATCTTTAGGCAGCACACCAGCTTTAGAAGCGGGAGTATCTTCAATGGGTGAAACCACGACTAACTGCTTAGTTTTCTCATCTTTGGTCAGTTGAATCCCTACCCCGGTCAATTCTCCCGATGTATCGATCTTCATATTGTTAAACTCTTTGGGATCCATAAAACGGGTATAGGGATCATTGAGAGTTTTCAACATCTCGCGGATAGCGGTGTATGCTTCCTCTTGATTTTTGTAGGAACGATTTAAATACTGATTGCGGATGGCGTTCCAGTCCGATTGATTAAAAGTGCCATCTAAATAAGTGCGGTTGATGATCTGCCAAACCTCATCAACGGTTTCCTTGGGACTTTCCTGAAAAAAAGCTTGACTTTGGGAGAGACGGAATCCCGCCCCCGTGACGGCGACGGTAGACAGGACCACTGCTGTAGCACCGAGAACAAGTCCGCGTTTGTTGATAACCATAGGTAATTTTCAGATAAATTAGGCTGTTCTTGCCGGAACGCTCTTTCTGGCTGACCGTCGAAATATCTTGGCAGAAAGGAGCGTTTAGGTTTCCTAGAGACAGACAAAAGAACGCCTTTAGACTAATACTGTTATAACATTGATTATCCCTTTCTTTGTCAAACTGGTTATTTGAGTAGCGATCGAGTTGCCAGCAGCCCACCTTGCGACCTAAGATAACAGCAAAACTGCCCCAGATTTTCCCTATGAGTGATCAAATCCTTTCTTCCCTCTCCCTGGAACAAAAACGACAAACCCTCCGCCACCAAAGGCGATCAAAAGTGTGGCAAGCCCTGGGTCGCTTTCTGGTGGTTAGTGGTTTAGCGACGGGACTAGCTTGGGGGATGACTTCGCCCTATTGGACAATTAGCAAGGCCGGACAGGTGGAAATCGCAGGCACGGAATTAATGTCGCCCGAGTCGATTCGTGCTTGGCTGAAATTAAGCTATCCCCTGTCCCTCTGGGAATTACCCACCCATCAATTGCGAGAAAAATTAGCGGCTATTCCCGCTATTGCCGACGTTAAGATCGAGCGGCAATTATTACCCCCGAAAGTGATTGTTTCTATTCAAGAAAGAAAACCCGTTGCCCGTTGGCGTTCCCATCAACAGCAAGGTTTTTTGGATGCCGAGGGAGCGATAATTCCTAAAAACTATTATCATCGAACTCTGCCCAAAACCCGATTACCTAGTCTAGAAGTGCTTGGTTACGAACGACAATATCAACAACAGTGGCAGAAAATTTATCCCTTAATTGATAACTTATCGATTAAAGTTACCGCCATCGATTGGCGCAATCCCAGTAATCTTGTACTAAAAAGCGAGCTAGGACAGGTCTATTTAGGTTTTTATAAAGATAGATTGCCCGAAAAATTAACCGCTCTCGTACAATCGCGGCAATTGTCATCCAAGATACCTCTAGCGCAAATTCTCTACATTGACCTGAGCAATCCTGATGCTCCCACTGTACAATTAAAACCGCAGTTAGCCCCTATCGTTGCCAAAGTAACGGCAACTGGTCGGGATTAACTGGAATTGATCAGCAAATAACCGCAATTATTCCGGCTCTTCTCGACTTTGTGTGATAATTTTTGCTTATGGAATCGTGAAATGCTTACTGGGCAAGACTTTGAGGACTATTTTGCGGATATTCTATCAGTATAGACCTCGTTTCCACACAGAAACCAGAAGAGCCTTATTCCCTTTAGGTATTGCCAAAAACCCCAAATTATGATTTTCTGAACCAGAAACTGATAATGTAGATACTGGAACCGACATAATATTTAGTGATAGTGTTAACAGTGCATCTCTGATTCATCAAATCAATAACAGAATATTTTACTAAGAGTGTTCCAATTCCAATGACATCGATTAATGAAATCGTTCCCACCTATCCCAATCTGAACAGTAACGATTATGCCAGTTCAGCTATGAGCGAAGATAATCATTACTCTCAGAATAATGCTGGAGTATTATTTACTCGCCCCCATGAATCACAGATGACACCCCGAGAAGAAAGTCGTAGTAATCGCATCGTGCCAAGCAATGTCGCCAAGATCAAGGTGATCGGGGTCGGCGGTGGGGGCTGTAACGCCGTTAACCGCATGATCGCCAGTGGCGTGACCGGAATCGAATTTTGGGCAATTAACACCGATGCCCAAGCCCTAGCCCACTCCTCCGCCCCCCAGAGGTTACAAATCGGGACGAAATTAACCCGCGGCCTAGGGGCAGGCGGCAATCCAGCGATCGGACAGAAAGCGGCGGAAGAATCTCGGGATGAAATCGCCCAAGCATTGGAAGGAACCGATCTAGTCTTTATTACCGCCGGCATGGGCGGCGGCACGGGAACGGGGGCTGCTCCAATTGTGGCCGAAATTGCCAAAGAAATCGGCTGTTTGACCGTGGGAGTTGTGACCCGTCCCTTTACCTTCGAGGGTCGTCGTCGCACTAATCAGGCCGATGAAGGGGTGGGCGGTTTACAAAGTCGGGTCGATACCCTGATTATTATCCCCAATAACCAGTTATTACAGGTAATACCCGCCGACACTCCCCTACAGGAGGCTTTTCGGGTCGCTGATGATGTGCTGCGCCAAGGGGTACAGGGCATCTCGGATATTATCACTATCCCCGGTCTGGTGAATGTGGATTTCGCCGATGTGCGGGCAGTGATGGCCGATGCGGGTTCAGCCCTAATGGGCATCGGCATCGGTTCCGGAAAATCTCGGGCTAAGGAAGGAGCGATCGCTGCTATTTCCTCGCCGTTACTGGAATCCTCGATCGAAGGTGCGAAAGGCGTAGTCTTTAACATCACCGGTGGTCAAGATCTAACCCTACACGAAGTCAATGCCGCCGCCGAAATTATCTATGAAGTGGTGGATCCCAACGCTAATATCATCTTCGGGGCAGTAATTGACGAGAAAATGCAGGGAGAAGTCAGAATTACCGTCATTGCCACCGGTTTTTCCGGCGATTCCCCCTCTCGTCCCACCAGTAGCAAGGTGGTGATCAATACCCCCGCACCCAGTCCGGCCCCGACTCCCGAACCACCAAAACCGGCGGGATTAGATATCCCCGAATTCTTGCAACGTCGTCGTCCTTTTGATCGCTAACCGCCTATGACTGCCATTGCCCTCACCATCGCCGGTTCCGATAGTGGTGGCGGCGCGGGAATTCAAGCTGATTTGAAAACCTTCGCCTTCCACCGAGTTCACGGCACCAGCGCCCTTACCTGCGTTACCGCCCAAAATACCCTGGGGGTCGAGCGCGTCGAGTCCCTAAGTCCAGAAATGGTAACGGCCCAAATCGATGCCGTGGTCGGGGATTTTGGTGTGCAAGCGGTCAAGACAGGAATGCTGTTCAGCAGCGAGATTATCGAAGCAGTGGCCGAGGCGATCGAGCGCTGGCGTTTAATCAGTTTAGTGGTGGATCCGGTTATGGTTTCGCGGGTAGGAGCCAAATTAATTGATGATCGGGCTATAGATAGTCTTTTTGATAGTTTAATTCCTCTGGCTTCGATTATTACCCCTAATCGTTACGAAGCACAGCTTTTAAGTGGCATTGAGATCAATAATTTTGAGGCGATGAAAGCGGCCGCCGAAATTATTTTCCAGAAGTCGGCCACACCAGTATTAGTGAAAGGTGGCGGCATGAAAGGCCGGCTGCGTGGGGTTGATATCTACTTTGATGGGGAGGAATGGGAAACTTTTAAGACCAGAAGCGTCGAAACCAATAACACTCACGGGACTGGTTGTACCCTATCGGCAGCGATCGCTGCTAACCTCGCTTTGGGGGATAACCTAAAAATAGCGGTGAAAAAAGCCAAGGAGTACGTTACTAACGCCCTTGAGCATTCCCTCGCCATCGGTCAAGGAACCGGTCCAGTGGGCCATTTTTACCGCTTAAAAGCCCTAAATTAGTCAATTCATGACCACTACGCCGCGTATTTCCCCCCAAGTACCCCAGAGTTGCACTGGTAGCCCCTCGGTTCCCCTCTCCGTCTATCGAGAATTAGTCAAAGAATTGCAGGCCACCCAGGCACGGGTGGAATTTCTAGAAACACAAAACCAGCAACTTGTCAAGAGTAATCGGCAATTACGTCAGGAAATCGAGACAGTAGTTGCTCAGGGAAGACGATTAGAAAGAGTGGTAGAGAGTTTCGAGAGGAATTCCATCGAGGAACCCTCCTTCGTCATCCCGGTTCGTCCCCGTCTGGTTACACCCCCCTCTTCTTCGCTGCGGGTTAAGGAAGAAATGCCAGTCACCCCTCCTATCACCGTTACTGCTTCAAAACAGCAATTACCTAAAAATATTTGGTTAGTGGTCGGGTTAATTATTATCGTGGTTCTTACCTCCGGTTTAGGGGCTTTTTGGCTGGTTTCTGCCTCTAGAAACGCGGGTTCGACCGACTGATTGACTTTCATCTCGGCATTTTAAGCTCAATTAGTCGGTTTTAACAGTCGGGGAATTTACCCGAATAATAATAAATCCTGTTTAAAAGGGATAGGAAAGTGGGGAGTGAGAAGTCCTGTAGGGGCCAAGCATTCGGGTATAACCCATCGCTGAAACCGTAGATTTCCTGTCCGAATGCTTCGCCCTTACTTTTTCAGCCAGTCCTAACCAATTCAGGTAAAGGTTCAGGACCTACCCATCTACCTTGTTTCCAGATTTCCTCATCCTCTACCGGTAACGCATCGGGATCGGAACGGGCAGCTTGATCTATTTTCTCTTCGGTCATCTTGTTGAGACGTTCCCTCTCTTTTAGTTTTTCCGTGCCGGACTCGTTGACATCCTCACCGCCCCGCCGTGAACGGACGGCGATTCCCAAACCTCACGATTTAGGTTTCTGCTTCTTTCCCGAAGGATTTTTCGCACCTGCCGCCCCAGATTTACTCTGTTCTGGTCTTATGGTCGCTCTACAGACTGACACCGCAAGCCCTGCGGCCAAAATATTTTTACTGGCGTTAATATCTCGGTCATGGTGAGTCCCACAGTCTGGACAGAGGGTGTGGGGTGTGGGGTGTGGGGTTTTACCGATTTTGAGGGGGTCAATTACCTAATTTTCAGGGAAAAAGTCCCTGAATTTCCCCCTGATCACTCCCATATCTGGTACTTTTTGAGGGGAAAAAAGTCCAAAAGTCTTATCCAACAAGGTTTTTAGATTTATTCAGCAAGCCCTATCTATTTCGATGTAGTTTCTCCCATACCAACGGCATTTATAGGCTAATTGTCGAGTGATTTCTCCCCAGCTTACATCAGATATTGCCTGAGATAATTTCGGGTTTTTGACCATATTCTTGACGGCTAAGTTCTCAACCACAATCGTTTGGTTTTCACGAACTAATTGAGTGGTTAGCTTATGTAAATGGTCTTTTCTACTATCGGTGATTTGAGCGTGAATCCTTGCTACTTTGATTCTTGCTTTTTC
>SFCA01000232.1:0-8199 GCA_007095475.1 Microcystis aeruginosa Ma_QC_C_20070703_M131
AATTATAGATGATTTCCTGACCTAAGATCACATTTTATTCTTTTTTCCACTTCAATCTAAGAATTGAGAAAAAAGCAAAACCCTCCATTATACCATAAAAAAATTATGCAAGAGGTCTAGTATTCATATCTTTAAGAATGTTAGTTAGATTATCAATATTGTCCCTGATTTCATCATACAAGTTTAATGTCGCCATGATACTATTAGTTTTAGCTAAATCAATTTGTTTGTATTTGGCTTGTAGTTTTGCTTTTTCGTCTTCCCAATATTTCAGGTAGTCTATGCGCTCGAAGTCTTTATGAATTCTGGCATCTGGTAAAATAATCGGGAATATTCTTTGATAAAAGTCACCATTTCTGGCAATTTCTACTAATTCAAACATACAGTTTTCTGATTTTAAGTATCTATCGCTGATGACGGCGACGACACATTTCCCCTGTCCAATTTGCCGCATAAAGTTTTTGATGGAGTCTTTATAGCTGGTGTGGGTTTTATCCCGAATAATCTCAATTCCTTTTGCTTCAAATGCTTGGACGAGTTGATTAGCCATTTCGTTGCTGTCTTCCTGCCAGTTGTAGGAGATGTAAACTTGTTGATTCATGGGTTGGGAGAGGGGGTGATAGTATTTAAGTTTGTTTTGAATTATGTTTAGTGCTTCTCTAGCTGGAGAGAGAGTATCGCCATTATTTAATGTGACAAAATCAGGATTTTTCAGGCATTTGATAAGCCCAGTCATCGCCGCTTCCGAGCCAATCTTACCTAAAGCCTCGGCTGCGTTCCCACGAACAGACTCATCAGAATCTTTTAAAGCCTTGAGTAACTCCGGAATGGCTGTTTCTGAGCCAATTTTACCCAAAGCGAAGGCTGCGCACCTACGAACATCGCTATTAGAGTCTTCTAAAGCCTTGAGTAACCCCGGAATAGCTGTTTCTGAGCTAATATCACCCAAAGCGAAGGCTGCCTTCTCACGAACATCGCTATTAGAGTCTTCTAAAGCCTTGAGTAACCCCGCAATGGCTGTTTCCGAGCCAATATTACCCAAAGCCTCGGCTGCGTACCTACGAACATCCTCATCAGAGTGTTCTAAAGCCTTGAGTAACCCCGCAATGGCTGTTTCCGAGCCAATATTACCCAAAGCCGCGGCTGCCTTCCCACGAATATTCCTATTAGACTGTTCTAAAGCCTTGAGTAACCCCGCAATGGCTGTTTCTGGGCTAATTTTACCCAAAGCCGCGGCTGCCTTCCCACGAATATTCCTATTAGACTGTTCTAAAGCCTTGAGTAACCCCGCAATGGCTGTTTCTGAGCCAATCTTACCCAAAGGGAAGGATGCATTCCTACGAGCATTCCTATCAGAGTTTTCTAAAGCCTTGAGTGACCGCGGAATTGCTGTTTCTGAGCCAATTTTACCCAAAGCGAAGGCTGCATTCCTACGAGCATTACTATCAGAGTCTTCTAAAGCCTTGAGTAACCCCGGAATGGCTGCATCAGAACGAGTTTCTCCTAACAGTAAAATAGTAAAAAACTGGGGTAAATTTAAGCCTAAAACTAAAGCGATTGTTTCCCTTTGCCAGTCTTTTTTTACCTCTCCTGCTAACCTCGCTCCTAATCTGAAATCAATCTTTAAAGCTAACTCCACCACTCGCAAGGCATCAGCTTTTTTCTCCAGCATCCCCAACAGCAACGCCATAGGTTCCGTCCATTTGAGATAATTCAAATAGTCCCACTGTAACTGCTCATCCCTGAGATGGGGTAACTTTTTCTTTAATTCCTCAGCCGTGTAATACTCTTGAATCAGTTGATGGCGAAAAGCAATTTTATCATTACCTTCTAGGTGAATTAGATGATATTTCAATAAATCTTCTAGCCATTCCAAAGCAGTATTATCAGGATAAGAAATTTTGCCCTGTAAAAACTCTATTAATATCTCCTCTGCTTGATTCTTAGAAATAGATAACTTTATCTCCGTTGGGTTTTCACCAGTTGTCATCGTCCACGCCAAATGTTGCAGTAGTCGATTTTGCCAGCGACGCAAATTCTCTGAAATTTTAACTCCTTCTATGTCTCTTTTGTGTATGTCAAATTCTTTTGTAAAACCTTGGAAAACTAAGCCCAAATTAGCAGGAATTTGGTTATCCTTATCAAAAACTGAACAAAGCATCCACAAAAGTAGGGGAGTTTCTCCCAATTCCTTGAGACGATTTCCCAACTGTTTAAGCATTTCTTCGCCTTTTTCGGGCAAATAGGTCTTGACAAAATCCCGCATCTGTCGTCCAGTCAGGGGGAGCATTTCCAGCTTTTTTTCAATGTTTAAGTCGTCGCTGCCTAAATCCCTTGTCGTGAAAATCATCGGGATTTTAAGATAATCTCCACGACAACGAAAATTTCGTAACTCCTGTCGCGCAGCTTCCGAGGGCAATTCATTGATACCATCAAATAATAATAATGGTCTAAAATTCTGATTTTCTAACAGCCAACTTTCTAGGGTATTACTATCAATAATTAATTTATGGCGTTTCAGGAATTGTAAAATTAAATCAAGAATTGAGGTTTCATACAAGCGTAATTCGATGAGAATGGGAATTTGAATGATTTTAGCTTGATTTTGTTGATTTAGGCGCAAGCTTTGCACCGCTACGGATTCTTCTAATAATAATCTGGCTAAAGCGGTCGATTTTCCTGAACCGGGACGACCTTTTAAAAGAACATGAACGTGATTAGCGGCATACTTGCGTAAACCATCTAAAACCGTGAATCTTTCGGTTTTTTCTGGTCTTTCTGGTCTTTCTTGTGGGTTTTGTGGTTCTTTTTCAATCGTCTGTACCCACAAATCCCTTAGCAAAGGTGCAGTTTTCGACGGGCGTGTTTTTCCCTCTACGTCCGTGAGGGTGTAAAATGTCTCCCACTGGGCGTACTTTTCCGAGTCCGAGATTGATTTGAGATAGGGAGTCCAGTCAATCATTGATGCTGTCTGTTAGTTCGAGAAGGAATCCCGATTAACGCTTTTAATACCTTCAATTATAAGCAATATAGTGGGACTAGCTCTGAAAAATTGGCAACGGAATCGATTGGCTGCCAGATTCTCTCGTTAGAAATGTCCACAACCCCCCGCCATTAGGTGTAGGATGTGTTACGCGCTTTGCTAACACATAAAAAACTTTTTCTGTTGGTGCGTTACGGCAATATTTAGGGTCTGCTGAAAAAGTACGGGCGAAGCATTCGGATAGAAAATCTCTGGTTTCAGCGATAGGTTATTGTCCGAATGCTTCGCCCCTACAGGACGCAATTGCCGATAAGGTTATCCTATTTTTGGTTTCCTAATTGTTAGGTTTTCTAAAAAATTGAAAAAGTACGGGCGAAGCATTCGGATAGAAAATCTCTGGTTTCAGCGATAGGTTATTGCCCGAATGCTGGACGCAATTGCCGATAAGGTTATCTTATTTTTGTTTTCCTAATTGTTGGGCTTTATAAAAAATTGAAAAAGTACGGGCGAAGCATTCGGATAGAAAATCTTTGGTTTCAGCGATAGGTTATTGTCCGAATGCTTCGCCCCTACAGGACGCAATCGCCGATAAGGTTATCTTATTTTTGTTTTCCTAATTGTTGGGCTTTATAAAAAGTTTCTAAACTGTGACTATCCCCGACAAAACGCCAGTGCCAGGGTTCATAATTAATACCCTGGGGATTATTTTCAGGGAAAGATAACTCGAAACTATACTGGGCAGCGTTATTTTGCAACCAACGAAAAGCGGCAGTATTAGCAAAACTGCTACTTAAATTCGTTGCGGGAGTGCTACCATCGCCAATATCGATCGCATAACCGGTATGATGTTCGCTGTAACCCGGAGGTGCGCTCACTTCTGCTCGTTTGCGGGTTTGCTGATTGCGTTGTTTTTTAACTTCAAAAAAGAGCTTTTCTTGGGTTGCTTTCGATCGAAATGCGGAAATCGGCATTAAAATCACCCCCGACCTTCTCGCGTCACTCTGCATCTGGATAAAAGCTTTGGCTGCCGGTTTCCTTAAACGCATAGCACCATCCCCAGTAATGGGGGCTAATTCCGTCTCCGGAGCCTCTTGATAGGGTAAATGACCTAGAATGTTCTCAATGGGGCTAGGAGTGGCTTTAATGGGGGGGGAGGGGTTAATAACCGGTTTTTTTACGGAAGCAGGGGGACGATTCAAGACTGCTATGGCAATTATGCCGGTTCCCACCAGAGCAAGTAAACCGCTTACGATCGCTATGAGACCATTAGGATTAGTAGTTTTTCTGTACTGGTTGTCCCGCAAAGCTTCGGGAATATCATCGATCGGTTTCACGGTTTACTTACCCTCCTCCAAGATAATTACATTATTCCCCGGCCACTCCATCTTGACGAGCAGCGTGTTGAACGGCGGCGGCCACAGCCGTAACTACACGACTATCAAAAACCGAGGGAATAATATTCTCTCGATCGAGATTAGCAGGAGTGATCAGAGAAGCGATCGCTTTGGCCGCTTCCAGATACATATTATCGGTGATTGCCCTAGCGCGACAGTCCAAGGCCCCGCGAAATAATCCGGGGAAAGCGAGAACATTATTAATCTGATTGGGATAATCGCTGCGTCCGGTAGCCACCACGGCCACCAAATCATTGATTAATTCCGGTTGAATTTCGGGAATCGGATTAGCCATGGCAAACACGATCGCATTTTTGGCCATTCCCTTAACCATTTCGGGAGTCAACACCCCCGGTGCGCTCACCCCCAAGAAAACATCAGCGCCTTTGAGAGCATCCCCTAGTTTACCAGTGGCAGCCACGGCCCAAGCTTGTTTTTCTGGGGTTAAATCGTCCCGTTTTTGGGAGAGGATACCATGGGAATCACAGAGGGTTATATCTGTAGCTCCTGCGGTTTTAAAGAGAGTAGCGATGGCGATTCCCGCCGCACCCGCACCATTAATGACGATTTTGGCTGTATCAAGCGATTTTTTGACCAATTTGAGGGCATTAATTAGGGCAGCCAGGGAAACGATCGCTGTACCGTGTTGATCATCGTGGAAAACGGGAATATTTAATTCCGCTCGCAGACGTTTCTCGATTTCAAAACAGCGGGGAGCGCCGATATCCTCTAGGTTAATACCCCCAAAAACCGGAGCGATTCTTTTGACGGTTGCGATGATTTCTTCGGGGTCCTGGGTGGCTAAACAGATGGGAAAAGCATCAATTCCGGCGAATTCCTTGAATAACATCGCTTTCCCTTCCATTACCGGCAAGGCAGCCTCTGGCCCGAGATTTCCTAATCCTAATACCGCGCTACCATCGGTCACTACAGCGACGGTGTTGCCCTTGATGGTCAATGAGTACACCAGTTCGGGTTGGTGAGCGATAGCGGTGCAGATGCGACCAACTCCGGGGGTGTAGGCCATGGCCAGGTCATCCTGGGAGGTGAGGGGAATACGACTTTCAATGGAGATTTTACCCCGACGATGGAGGTCGAAGGTGCGATCGGAAACTTTCAGAAGTTTAACATCTGGTAGAGCTTTAACCGCGGCGATAATCTGTTCCGCTTGGTCGGTACTAGCGGCATCAACCATCACCTCGCGGGTGCTAATCTTTAAATTGCGTTCGATCAGAGAAATTTGCCCTAAATTCCCCCCGACATCGGCGATCGCATTGAGGACAGAAGCGAAGGTTCCCGCTTGATTGGGGATTTCTATCTTGAGACTTAAACTATAGCTAGGATTGGGCGTTAAATGAACCATGCTGAAGGCTTCCAATACTGATAAATATTGATTATCTTCTATCTGTGAAGGACTTTGGTATCTAATCGCGCAGTTTCTTTAGCTATTAGGGTCTCTCTGGGCCTAACACCAGGGGAGCGGGGTGTGGGGTGTGGGGTGTGGGGTGTGGGGAGAAGGTAGGAAGGCTGCATCTCACATTTGCAAAAATACCGACAATCAGCAATTATCAGTCACTCTCAAATGCGTACAAAAGTATTAACAACTACCTGTAAGCAGCCCACCGAAAAGCTAATGCGCTCCGGGGTTTGGGGGGTAGAACCCCCCAAAAGCTTGGATTGAGCGATAAAATCGGAAGTAAAGCCCAATTTTAAAAGAGAGTTTTCCCTTAAAAATCCCAACTTAGTAGATTGACAAAAATGAGATGCACCCTAAATATTCCACATTTGTTGATAAGCAGTTTCTAAATCTCTGGTAAATTGTTTGGCATTCCAGAGGGGAGATGTATGACGAGATTGACGTAATTGATAACGGACTTCTTCCCTTAAATTTTTATTTAATCCTAACTTAATTCCCCACTGCACATATTCCTCATCACTCCAAGCTATACCCTGAGTAATGCCGGCATTTTTCATAAAAGTATAGCTATTGCGGGCCGCAAATTGTTCACCAACCCTAGTGACTAAAGGAATCCCCATCCAGAGGGTTTCTAGGGTTGTGGTAGCACCATTATAGGGATAGGTATCGAGAACTATATCAGCAATTCCTAGATTAGCGCGATGGGTTTCCTCATTGAAATCATTGGGCAAAAATCTCAATCTATCTTGACTAATTCCCAATTCGTCGGCACTTTTGAGAAATAATTCTCGAATGGTTTCTTGGTCGGCAAAACCTTTGATTAAAAGATAGCTATTAGGAACCTGTTGGAGAATCTGCAATTGCAGATAAATCATGTTTAAGGTGCGTTTTAATCCCGATTGCACGGTCAGATAAATAATAGCATCATCGGGAATATTTAAATCAGTTCTTCTCCTAGTGGGAACACCCACTTCAAAACCATCTACAGATAAATAAGAGTTAGGAAGTCGGATAATTTTTTCTGAATAAATTTCTTCAGCATTTTCGGGTAAAACGTAGTTATCGGCGATAAAATAATCAATAGCAGGGATTCCCGACGCATCTAATCCTAACCAAGTTACCTGTATCGGTGCGGGTTTTAATGCCATTACTAGATAAGTTGTATTATTAGTTAAGCTATCAAGATCCACTAAAATATCTAAGTTATCTTGACGAATTTGGGCAGTTATTTGTGCAATTTTTGCTGGCAAGTTATAGCTATAATCTGAGTTATTTTTAAACCAGTTTTGAGTAATTTCGTCTGCTGCTTGGTTGACAAAATAGGTGTAAATTTCAAATTTATCTCGATTATGATAGTGAAATAACCAGCGACTTAACCAACCCACAGAATGACGACGGAGAGTATAGGCAATATAACCAATTTTTATTTTTCTTGCTGGAGATTTTAGAGAAGAAACAGGAGCAATATATTTATAGCGGGTTCTTACATCTGCTTGGAAAATTTCCGCTAGTTTACTTTGTAAATAGCGATTAATTTTGGGATTATCTTGATAGTAGGGAAGACAGCTAGTAACTCCTAAAATAGAGTCGATAATAAAAGGACGTGCATTAAATTCTTTGGCATTAATTTGTCCCTCGATTAGTTGGATTAATTCATCGATAAATTTAGGTAAATTTCCCCAGTCTCCCTTAGCTTGTAAAATACCAATCACTAGAGAAATTCCGAACAGCTTTTCAGTATTTGTTTGGCAATTTTTATAAAAATTATCGGCGATTTCTAGAGCTTTTTTATAGTCAACAGTGGTGGTTTTATAAAGATTAAACAAACTATTTTGTAGGTATAAATCCTCTGGTAGAAAGCGCAAACAAAGTTCTAGTAAATTAATAGCAAATACACTTTGCTTTTGTTGATAAGCATAATTGACAATTGCTGACATAACTTTGGCCGCAATTATTTCTGGATTATTGATATGTAAGGCTGCTAATGCTAAAAAGTGGATTGTATCAGTACAGGGGTAGATTAAAACCTTTTCCGTCACTCGCAGCAGTAAATCAAGATTAATTGCTGCTGTAGCTGTATTTTCTAACAGTTCAAATACACACCAATTATTGCACTTTTCCATCGCAAATATTTGGAATTGTATTTCTAATTCCATCAGATGCAGGAGATTATCTGACTGACGGACACAAGTGGGTCAAAACCTGACAAGACAAGGGTTGCCAAAAAGAAAAATATCTGGGTAGATAGGGAAAAAGCAAGAATCCCTACAAGATGAAAACCGAGAACAGAATCTTCTCCCAAGTTTATTCCTATCTAGAACAAGGAAGCCGATTTGTGGATAAAAGACATTTAACCGTCCTCAGTTGGATGGTGACAGCCCTACTCAGTAGTCAAAGTCTCAATC
>SFCA01000233.1:0-10448 GCA_007095475.1 Microcystis aeruginosa Ma_QC_C_20070703_M131
TTATGCTATGGCTTACAACAATCGGGGACTTCTTTACTCTGACTTGCAGAAATACGATTTAGCCCTCTCTGACTACAACAAAGCTATTGAAATTAATCCTAATTTGGCTGAGGCTTACTTAGGTCGTGGTGGTTTATATGCCATATTAGGACAACCCGAAAAAGTAAAAATTGATCTACAACAAGCAGCTATATTATTCCTCCAACAGAATAATATGGCTGCTTATGAACAAGTGATGCAGATTTTGCAGATTTTACAACAATTAGGGGGGTGAAATAGAAATCATCAATTATGGAAAGTCGAGAAATTATCAAAAAACTGAAGGATGAGGGATGGTATCAAGTAGGTACAACAGGAAGTCATCATCATTTTAAACATCCCCATAAAAAAGGGAAAGTGACTGTTCCTCACCCTAAAAAGGATATTCCCCTTAAAACCCTAATCAGTATCGAAAAACAAGCTGGTATTAAATTACGATAAAGGAGAAATCAATGATTACTTATTTAGCCACCGTTCATAAAGATAACCATAGTGATTATGGGGTACAATTTTATGACTTTCCGGGTTGTATTAGCGCAGGAGAAACCATCGAAGAAGCGAAAAAAATGGCAACTGAAGCCTTAAAAGGTCATATTTCCTTTATGTTGGCAGATGGGGACGAAATTCCCACCCCTAGCACCCTCGAAACCATTTTAACCGACGCGGATCATCAAGATGCGATCGCTTTTCTGCTCATTGAGGTATCAGAAGCTATTTTAAACCATCAGGAATTGTGTGTAAAAAACTAGGTGCAGTCCCTAGCTTGGTTTGAGGGAATAAATATGTTAAAGAAAACCTCTCAATTCTCAGGGAAAGCGCAACCCAACAGCCAAAATCTAAATCCGTCTGAATCTTTTTTTTGGGTTTCCTTGGGTCAACCCAATCGACGATAATTGCTATGATTACTATAATCCGTAGTCGTGGTCTTTTATATGCCATATTACGACAAACCGAAAAAGCAAAAATTGATCGACAACAAGGGAATGAAGCAGGTTATCAACAAGCTCAAAAACTAATCAGCATGATTCGCCAAGAAATGAGTAAAAATTAGGAGAAAAAAAGATGGAATAGAATATTATCTTTGATGAAGCCTTTCGAGATTGGCTATACGAACAAGAAGAAACTGTACAAGATTCAATCTTGGCTTATATTGGGCTACTTAAACAAAAAGGACCCTTGTTAGGACGACCTTATGTTGACACTCTTCAAGGCAGTCGTTACCCCAACCTTAAAGAATTGCGAGTACAGCATCAAGGACAACCTTGGCGAGTGCTTTTTGCTTTCGATCCTATCCGTCAAGCTATCATGCTAGTAGGAGGAAATAAAACTGGCGATAAAAGATGGTATGAAAAAAACATTCCCATCGCTGAAAAAAGATTTGAAGCCTATTTAAAAACCTTAACGGAGCAAAATCTATGATTACCTTTGATGAAGAAATGGATAAACTGCCCTCTGAAAGAAGGGCAAAAATTGAAGCTAAAACCCAAGAGCTTTTACAAGAAATGCAAATCATTGATGAACTTCTTCAACGCCTAGGACTTTCTTCTGAAGAAATCACGGAAAGCGAAAGTGAACAGCCCTGTTTCTCAGCAAAATCGGATGATTTAAAACAACATCTTACCCTAGAAAATTTAACCAGTATGATGAGGGAATTAGGGGGAGAATGGGAACTTACCCTTAAATTTCCTGAGCAACAAGTGATTAAATTAAGTAGTGAGCGCCCGTAGTTTTTAGGTTGGGTTGAGGGAATAAATATGTTAAAGAAAACCTCTCAATTCTCAGGAAAAGCGAAACCCAACACCCAACACCTAAATCTGTCTGAATCTTTTTGTTGGGTTTCCTTACGTCAACCCAATCGACGATAATTGCTATGATTACTAGGTTCGGTAGAGCCGATTTTTTTTAAGCATTTAACATTTAAGCACCCAATCTTCCTTCTAAAATGCCAATGATGGACAAATCCTCATCTAAGGTTTCCCAATGTAATCCCGTGCCATCACAAATTAACTCAACCTCTGCTAATTGTTCAAAGGTTGCTTTTGATAAGCGTTTATTTTTATAAGCAGGAAAACGAATTTCTCTATCGTCTTCTAAACGAATACAAATCCATTTATCTTCAACCCAAACTTTTTGAGCTTTTACTATGCTTTCATGTACCAAATACATCGTGCCATTTCCTCCGTATTATTTCTATATTTTCTGTAATGATAACTTCAGCCCGAACAATTTCTTTGGTTTTTAGACCTTTAGCATAATCCAATTCTAGCGGCTCTAGCCAAAATTTAGCATATCCGCCGCCCCGTCGAACGTGAACGTGCATGGGTTCATTGCCTTCATTGGCATAGAAAAAGAAAACATAGCCTTCCAGTCTGAAAATTTCTGGCATGAGGTTAAAGCTTATTTTGCCGGATTTCGCCAAGCATGAAATGTAACGCACCATCAATTTTATAATATTCGGTGGGTTATGCTACAGTGCTTGTCATCTTGGTGCGATCACTGTTTTAGAGAACGAAAAGCGATCGCATCCTTTCCTAGGTTGGGTCATCGGAGCGAAACCCAACAGCCAACACCTAAATCCGTCTGAATCTTTTTTTTGGGTTTCCTTGGGTCTATTGTTGGGTTTCCTTGGGTCTATTGTTGGGTTTCGTGCCTCAACCCAACCTACGGTAGTTTCCTTGGGTCTATTGTTGGGTTTCCTTACGTCTATCGGCTAGACAAGGAAAAAGCGATCGAGGATTTCCGACAAGCCGCCGAACTGTTCCGCCAGCAAGGGAACGCGCCAGCACGCGAAAAAGCCCTGCAATTCCTACGGCAATTAGGCGCGGTCTAGATACTCGATCGATTTTGAATCTCACCCCGAAAAAAGCGATCGATCTTACAGCAAGATTTCTAGCGCTAGGGTGAACCCCGGAACCACATCTTCCCCGCTTAAAATCGCGTTCTCGGGATAACAGGTAATCGTCCCGTCCTGACGGTAGACGAAAGCCTGTTTATTGTGGCGATCAATCAACCATCCTAACTTCACCCCGTTCTCCCGATACTCCTCCATTTTCCGCTTTAACTTGGATAAACTATCGGTTTTAGAACGGATCTCGATCACGAAATCCGGCGCGAGATCGAGAAATTCATCCTCCCTTTCCTGCCAACCGGACGGTAAACGTTCTCTCGCCACGAAAGCCACATCGGGAGAGCGTACCGCGCTATTGGCCAGTTTAAAACCGCCGCTAGAACTAAATACCTCTCCTAACCCGTTCTGTTCGACCCAGTAGAGCAGGCGAGCGCCGGCTTTCAGTTCTCGATTCGCTGAAATACTTCCGATCGGGGGCATAGTGACTAACGTTCCATCTGCATTGCGTTCAAAGCCTAATTCCGGGTTCTGACAACTGAGGCGAATTAATTCCGCATCAGTAATCGTCGGGGATTTGCTTACCATATTGCATCAAAAAAAACAAGTATTTTTCACTAAATGATAACAAAGCGATGCCGATTGCCGCGCTTTTTCCTTTTGTACCCGAAAGGAAAAAAAATTGATCGCCCTATCCTGCATATTCCCAAAAAAGCAACCGATGAATTAGGTAGAAGCTCAAATCACCCTCACCGAGGCACTACCCATGAAATCCTTCGCCCTTCTCACCACCGTCAGCCTAATCGGCCTCTCCACCCTCGCCACTGTTCGCCCCGTCATCGCCCTAGAAAGCCGACAACCAGCCGAAACCCGGATCGCTCAAGCGAACTACAAAGAAGCGATCGCCCACTTTAACCGGGGAATTGACTACATCCAACAGGAAAAATATGATCTCGCCCTCGCTCAATTCACCAGAGCGATCGAACTCGATCCGGACTATAGCGAAGCTTACCTCAGTCGGGGCATGATTTACACGATTCGCGAACAATGGCGACCGGCGTTTCAAGACCTGAACACCGCGATCCGACTAAACCCCCGCGCTGCCTACGCTTACCATTTCCGGGGTATCGTCCATCTCGCATTTAACCAGAGACAAAATGCGATCGCCGATCTAACAACGGCCGCCGAATTATTTCGCCAGCAGGGAAACACAGAAATGTACAACAGCGCCATAGAAGCACTACGGCAGATAGGTGCGTAATACCATTTTTCATAAGTAATGGCAGAGATGGTTAATCGCCCTCACCCCCAACCCCCCCGACGTCGGGGGGGCAAGGGGGGGTAAGATACCTGCCAAGAATAAAGAAAAATGGTATAAGTTGCAAGGGAGAGCGATCGCTCTCCCCCTCTAAACTTTTGTAAAAAAAGCAATCTGAGGACTTAAAACTTGATCGCATAATTGGGAAAAAACCAACGATAACATCCTTGCAAGTATCCCTCGACTAAAGAGGAGCCAATCCGATGAAACCAATTACTTTCACCCTATCGGTGCTACTGGCCACCACTGGCCTACTCGTTCAACCAGGAGGCTTCCTGATGGAAAACATTCCACCCATCCTCGCCCAGGAGCAGACCGCTTCTAGAGTCTATCAGAAAGCCAGCCCCGCCGTCGTCACCGTCAAAAATGGCAGCGGCCACGGTAGCGGCTTTCTCGTCAGTCCCGACGGTATCATCATTACCAACGCCCACGTTGTTGCGGACGGACCCCGGGTGGTGACGGTGAAATTTTCCAACGGACAGCAGGCCTCGGCAGACGTGATCGGCTTCGCTAAAAATGGCGTGGATTTAGCCGTCCTGCGGATTTATAACCGCCAAAACCTGCCCTATCTTCCCCTGGCCCGTCCGAACTCCGCCAAAGTCGGCGAAAGCGTTTTCGCCATCGGCACACCCTTAAACGAGGACTATCAAAACACCCTCACCCAGGGCATTATCAGCCGTCTCGACCCCGAAAAAGGCATTGTGCAACACAACGCTAATATCAACAAAGGCAATTCCGGCGGGCCGCTTTTGAATTCACGGGGGGAAGTGGTGGGGGTTAACGTCGCAGGCGATATCGGGAGTTACGTTTACGACGGTGCGGGAAACCCGATCGGCCTTACCCAGAGCGGCATTAATTTCGCCGTTTCCCTCGATCGCCTGCAAGCTTTCCTCACCGCAGTTAAAACAGGCGATGTCTCCACCGTCTCAACATTAGGACAGCAAGAGCGGATACAGTTACTCGCCCTCCCTCTTAACGGTCAGACCGTTCAAGGCAACTTGACCAAAGACCAAAACGAGCAATATTACGGGTTCGAGGGTCGTGCCGGACAGAAAATCGTTCTGGATATGAACAGCAACGAGATCGCTCCCTATCTTGTCCTCTATCGCGTTCTCCAATCTTCCGAGGGGACAAAATACCCACAGGTCGCCCGTAGTGACCAGCGTGTCGATCGCGCTCCCGGGGATTTTAACGCTCGACTCGTAACCGAATTACCCGCCGATGGAGTTTATATCCTAGTGGCTACCTCTCGCGAAGGGGGTGAATCGGGTCGCTACACCCTCAACGCCGCCGCTAACCCTTAAATAATCCCATTTTGACCCTAATCACGATTCTAATCCCTATTTTCTGAGGAACTATCCCTATGAACTCTAGATATATTTCCCACCGTCTCGCTTGCGTCGGCCTCCTCGCCACTGTCCTCCTCGGTGGTATCGCCCCCGGTTTCAGCCAATCGACCACCCCGAATGGCGTCACCTTCTTCTGTAAAGAGGTGTTTGATCGCGCATCGGGAGGAAAAATCCCCGCTACCCTCGCTTGGATTCCCCAAAGAAGCGGCAATGTGCGGATTATCGGCTGGAAATCGGAATATTTCTCCAAACGTTCCCCGGTTCGTTGCGAGGAAGTCACGAAAAAATTCCAGGAAGCCTATAATCAAGGGCGTTTTAACTATCTCACCACCGGCCGGGCGAAGGGATACCCGATCATCTGCAGCGTTTCACGATCCGGCGATCCCTGCGATGGTAATAGCCAACTTTTTACCCTTAAACCCCACGACAATCCAGATTTAGTCTTGCAACAACTCATGGACATCCTAGAGGGGAAAAGCTCGGATATGCTCCTCCAGAATTCCGGAGATAAAACCTATATCTCGATGACGGAGTTTTTCGCCAAAGCACCACTCGCTGATCGCGACGCACCCTGTGGTACGAGATCTGCTGGCCCGCAAAATAATTGCGTTCCCACCCGCTAGAATTTTCGCTGTTTTACCCCGAATTTCCCCATAATAACCATGTTGAAACCCTTTCCCCTACTCCTAAGCCTCCTACTTCTGCCCGTCGTACCAGTTAAAGCGCTATCCCCTTTCTCTGCTCCGGCGATCGTGGCGGAAGACAGCCCAAACGCGCAGATCGAGCGATCGATCCGTCAAGTCACTGTTAAGATTACTAGCGAGATAAATCGGGGATCGGGAATCATTATCGGGAAAAAAGGCAGTATATACCTCGTTTTGACCAACGCTCACGTTACCCGCGGCGCGACCACCCTACAGATCCAAACCCACGACGGCCAAACCCGCACAGCCTCGATCGCGCCGAATTCCCTTTTGGAAGATAAGGATCTGGCCCTGGTGGAGTTTAGCGATACCAGGGATTATCCGATCGCTAAAATTCGCGCCATTTCCCCGGATGCGGAACTAGATATCACTGTAACCGGTTATTCCGCAGAAACGGGGCAGTACACCACCGATAACGGGAAAATTGAACAAACAAGCGATCGACCCCTCCGGGAGGGCTACAGCGTCGGTTATAGTGGCGATATCGTGCAGGGAATGAGTGGCGGTGGTATCTTTTTCGAGGATGAGTTAATCGGCATTAACGGGCGATCGGCCCATCCGATTCTCTCTAACTACATCTACGAGGACGGTACAAAACCCACAGACGCAGAAATCCAACAGATGAGAGCGGTTAACTGGGGCATTTCCATCAATACCCTATTAACCTACATCCGTCCCGAAATCCTGACCGCGTACCAATTACCCTTACCGAAAAGCTCACCGGGCATCGAAAACCCCACCTATACTGGCTATATCGCCGAATTAGAAACAAAAGCGAAGGGTTTCACCGTCCGGATCGATAGTAGCAGTCAGGCCAACGGTAGCGGCGCAATTATCGCCCGCGAAGGAAAAACCTACACTGTCCTGACTGCCGATCATGTCCTCTGTGAGAAAATCGCCGAGGAGAAAACCTGTGCCGATTACACCTATACCCTCACCACCAAGGACGGCAAAACCCTTCCCCTCGACCGAAAAACCATTATTCGACAGGAAGGGGTCGATCTGGCCATTTTTACCTTCGAGAGTAACGAGAATTATCCGGTCGCAGAAATCGCCAACTATAGCCCCAATCGAGAGAGTCCCGTTTTTGTGGCGGGATTTCCCAAAATCGGCGATAAACGAGCGGGATGGCTCTTTAGCGGCGGTGCAGTGAAAAGTCAGGAGGAAGGACTTCTCGCCACGCGACAGAGTGATTTTACGATTACCCAAAGTGGGGCATCGATCAGGGTTAGTTCCCTGAGCGGCGGTTACGATATGGTCTATACCAGTATTACCTTCGGCGGTATGAGCGGCGGTCCAGTCTTAAACGCTGCCGGACAGGTGATCGGTATTCACGGGCGCTCCGAGGGGGTTAAGGGTAAAATTCAGCTAGGTTTTAGCTTAGGGATTCCGATTAATAGTTTTATCGGTTTACAGGAAAGATTTCGAGTTAAATTATCTTCTTTCGTTACCGCTCAACCCCAGTTAACAGCACAACAACAGCAGGAGATTGATCGCACTCTTGTCAGTGTAGAAGTACCGGAAACCAACGCCTCCGCAGACATCTGGATCGAGCGGGGAAATCAACTCTGGCGCTTGAAAAAAGACGAGCGGGCCCTGCAAGCCTTCGATCGGGCGATACAATTAAACGATCCCGAATATACCTATTTAGCTTGGTACGGTAAGGCAAGGGTTTACGGGCGCAAATACAAAGCTCGAGAAGCGATCGAAGCCCTCGATCAAGCCCTCGCCACCCTACCCGCTCGCGAGAAAGGTTCGGAATTTCACGCGGAAATTTTAAATTATCAGGGTATATTTTATGGGAAGATGAATCAATCCGAAAAAGCGATCGATAGTTTTGAACAAGCGATCAAAATCTCTCCCCAGAATCCCAACCATTACAATAGTCTATCGTCGGCACTACAAAACGTAAAACGGTACGATCGAGCCTTAGCAGCGATTAACCGCGCTATAGAAATCGCTCCTCGCTCCAGTTGGTATAGCAATCGCGGGAATATATACAGCGATCTAAAAAAATGGGATCTCGCTTTAGCTGATTATAATCAAGCTCTGACGTTGAATCCGAATAACTCTAGGGCTTATATAGCTCGCGCCGATGTGTACGAAGAGCGGAAAGAATGGGATTTAGCTCTGGCTGATTATAACCGAGCCATCGAGATTGATGCTAATTTCGCAGCAGCCTACCGGTCCCGGGGAAGTTTTTACACGGATCGAAAACAATGGGATTTAGCTCTAGCGGATTTTAACAAAGCAATTACCATCGATCCTAATGATCCTAACTCTTATGAAATGAGAGGTATTTTTTATATTTTTCAAAGTGAAGAGGAGTTAGCGATCGCCGATCTCACAAAAGCGATCGAAATTAATCCCTATTCCGTTGTCACCTATTCAATGCGCGGTTTCGCTTACGAAAAATGGCAAAAATGGGATTTAGCCCTAGCGGATTATCGGAAAGGAATCGAACTCGATCCGAATTCCGGCCTGGGTTACGAGACTCGCGGGCAATTCTATACGGAGCGGCAAGAATGGGACTTAGCTCTAGCGGATTTTAATAAAGCGCTCGAACTCGATCCGAATTCCGGCAACGGTTACGGGTTGCGGGGAAATCTTTACATTAACCAGAAAAAGTGGGATCTCGCTCTCGCCGATTTGAACAAGGCGATCGAACTCGGTAATTTTACTGGTTATGTCGGTCGAGGAACTGTTTATTTTCAACAACAAAAGTTGGCTCTGGCTCTTGCTGATTTTAACAAGGCGATCGAACTCTCGCCATACCCCGAATTCGCTTACGCAGCTAGAGCAATTCTATACTGGGATCGAAAAGAATGGGATCTGGCCCTCACCGATTTAAGTCAAGCGATCCGAATTAATCCTTATTTCGAGTTAGCCTATCGCTATCGGGGAGATATTTATCGCCATCAAAATCAATTCGATCTCGCCCTCGCCGATTATAACAAGGCGATCGAGCTTAATAGTAACGATGCAGAACTGTATTACAACCGTGGGGAAATTTACCGACAACAGCAAAAATCGGATATCGCCTTAGCTGATTACAGTCGGGCGATCGAACTCGATCCGAAATACTGGTCGGCTTATTTACAACGTTATATTATTTATGATCAACAAAAGAAATGGGATTTAGCGATTGCAGATATCACGAAAGTTATCGAGATCAAGCAATTTCCCAATGCCTACGTCGCACGCGGCCTCAAGTACCTAGAATGGCAAAAATGGGATTTAGCTCTAGCGGATTTTAATCAGGCGATCGAGCTTAAGCCAGACGATGCTTCGTTTTACTTTACGCGAGGAATGCTTTACTATCAAACTCAAAAATGGGATTTAGCTCTAGCGGATTTTAATCAGGCGATCAAACTTAAGCCGGATAATGCTTCATTTTACTCTACGCGAGGAACCCTTTACTATAAAACTCAAAAATGGGATTTAGCTCTAGCGGATTTTAATCAAGCGATCGCTCTCGATCCCAAGCTCAAGGACTCTTATAGTTTCCGGGGAGACATTTACAAAAGACAGAAACGCTATCCCGAAGCTCTCCAAGACTATCAAAAAGTTCTCGAACTGGACGAAAAAAATCTGATTGCGATTACCAATATTGGCTTAATTCATTACGAACAAGGCGATCTTAATCTAGCCCGTACCCAATTTGAAAAAGGTCTAGGCATCGAGCCGAAATCCGCCGAAAATCAACTCGCTCTTGCCGTTACTCTCCACCGACAAGGCGATACGAGAAAAGCGATCGAACTAGCTAAAAGTGCGCTTAAAATTGACCCTGAATTTTCTCAGGTTGAAACCCTGCAAAAAAATCTCTGGGGTGATAAAATCATCGCCGATGCTCGAAAACTGTTCTCGCAACTGTAGTAGTTTCTTAGGTTGGGTTGAGCGAATAAATATGTTCAAGAAAACCTCTCAATTCTCAAGGAAAGGGAAACCCAACACCCAACACCTAAATCCGTCTGAATCTTTTTGTTGGGTTGCCTTGGGTGTATTGTTGGGTTTCCTTACGTCAACCCAACGGACGATAATTGCTATGATTACTATAGGATTTAAAAAAGTAAGTTGGGAGCATCTCACCTTTGTAATAAGTAGAAATGCTTAATGAACTCAATAAAAAAGTTAAAAAAGGCAACCATTTAGATAGGCACAGCGATGACGAAGGACTTGCGGTACATTACCAG
>SFCA01000234.1:0-35879 GCA_007095475.1 Microcystis aeruginosa Ma_QC_C_20070703_M131
GCGTAGCCTACTCTTTCTTGCTTTTCGTACCATGCTTGTGTTCGTTCGTGGAGAGCTTTGTTGTAAACTAATCTTACACAGCCCAATGTGCGCCGCAATAGCGACTCTTGTTCGGGTGTTGGGTAAAATCGGTAAGAATAGGCTTTTTCCATACCTCACATTCTAGCATATATCGTGTAAATGCGCTAATATTTAACGGTAAAGCCGTCGTAAAACGGCGGGGTTTCAGACCCAAATTTTCGATGAGGGGAACCCTGGGGCGAATCGCCAATTACTTCGCCCCTTGAACAGCCCTGTCCCATGGCACTGAGTGCGAGGGACGAATGCTGACACTAAGTTAAAAGTGAAAAGTGGCGGCGAGAAAGGGTCCGTTAAAGTTTTGCGTAAAACCGAACGCGTTATCGCCACTACCGTTTTTATACTCGATCCCGTAGAAACGATAGGCGAATTGCAGGGAAATTTGGCGATTCACCCAGCAATCGACTCCAAACAGGAGGTTCCAGCTTAGATCTGTATCGCCGGCCAGCCCGAAACCGGAAGCGTCTCCCCGAATCCATAAAGTGATCGGATCGGACACCTGTACCCCAAATTTCCCGCCGAGGAGCGGTTCAAACCAAGTTCTCCCCTGACTGAAGGTTTGTTGGAAGGTTTGACTGAAGTTGACGAGGGGACTGGATAGCTGTACGGTAAGCGTTTCCTCGATATCGATACTGATACTATTGAGACGAAGGCCCGCATAGGGCTGGAACCAAATTAAGGGAAAAGAGCGATTAGAGGGTTTTTCGGGCAGTTCGTGGCTGATCGGAGCGCCGATGTGGTAACTGACGGCGAAATCGTAGATGCCCTGATCGAATTGTAGGTTTGTTTCCGAATCCGCCTCGAGTTGCTGTAATTGGCGATTGTCGGCGAATTCTTGTACCTGTTGCATTGTTTGTTCTAGTTGTTCGAGCGATTCTCGGGCGTTCTGAATTTCTTGTTCGAGTCTTTGCAGGGGTTCGCTATCTTTTAACTCCCGTAACTCTTGGAGTTTCGCTTGCAGTTGTTGCAGGGGTTCGCTATCTTTTAACTGCTGTAGCTCCTGAACTTTCGCTTGCAGTTGTTGGAGGATTTCGCTATCTTTAGTCTGCCGCAACTCCTCAATCTTACCTTGCAGTTGTTGCAGGGGTTCCCTATCTTTTAGCTCCCGTAACTCTTGAATCTTCCCTTGCAGTTGTTGCAGGGGTTCGCTATCTTTTAACCCCCGCAATTCTTGAATTTTTTCCTGCCCTCTAGCCAGAGCTTCCTGTATTTGCGAGAGCTTTTCTTGAAAATCCTTCAAATTTCCTAGCCGATCGCTAAAGGCAGGATCGCGGGGTAATTCTGCTATTTTCTTCTCCAGATCCCGGAGATCTCGAATATCGATATTATCGCGAATCTCACCTATATCCACCTCGGGGAGAGTCTGAATTTTTACGACCATTTCTTGTAAAGTATTCTGGCGTTCGGCCAATTGTCCTTGAAGGCTGTCAAGAGCCTGTTTAAATTCGTTTAGGCGCTCGGCTTTTCGCTCGACCTCTTGCCGCACCTCCTGTCGAATTTCTGCGAGGGTCGTCTTCAGTTCCTGCGCCTGCTCGATTTTCGGAACGATCTCTTGCTGGAAACGTTGCCGAGCGTTGTCGATCGCCGTTTCCAGTTCCTGTAATTGTTCCTCCCGAAGGGCGACTTTTTGCCGTATCTGATCGCGCAATTCTTGGGATGCCTCTGGTAATTGGCTTAATTGTTCGGTTTTTAGGGCGATATCCTGTCGTAAGGCTCGAATTTTGTCTCCTGCCTCTTGAAAGCTCCCCTCTTCTTTTAATCCTTGTATCCGATCGACCGACTGGGAGATGCCTTCGAGTCCATTGATCGCTTTTTGAATTCTCTGGTTGGCATCCCGACTCAGCAACCAATTCAAGGAGTTGATAAAATTCGGCTCTCGAACCCTTGTCTTCTGGAGGTTGATCACGTTTCTCAAGCTGGCGTAATAACCGTCGAAAATCAAACCGAAACGACCGTTCCAGGCTTCCACGCGCGCGCTACCCGTCACCCGGAGCGATTGTAATACTTCCCCGAGATCGAGATGATAGTTGACGGTACGTCCCCGGGCCGTTGCGGTTCCGTAGGTATTGATCGGAATGGTCGCGTAGGGCTGAAATTTAATCTGCCAACCTCGATCCTCTTGTCCTTGGGGAGCGGGATTTTCCGGTGCGTTCGGGGTCGCAGCCGGGGTGGGTTCTGTGGGGGGAGAGGCTGCCAAAACGGGCGATCCTACTCCCGCCAGATCCTTGGCACAGGCACTGTCGGGTAATTCCTCGCTTCGGGTTTCCCCCTCGAATACCAAGGGGGCGACCCTATTGGTTAAGGGGGTAAAACCCTCACAGAAGGAAGGGGCAACGGTCACGGGAGCGATCGCTTTCCCGTCATCTATCGCTTCGGCGAGAACACTGGGGACAGGAAACGATAAACCGAGCAAAGTCCAGATCAGCAGGCGGCATGGCGAGAATCCCATAATTTTTCACTCCTCACTATTAAAAAAACGCTCTAGCGGTAGCAGCCGACAACAGTTACCGTGTAGGTCTTGCCGAAATGGTTGACACCACCGATAAAAAGATTGACTTGATAGGGTTCATCGTTGGGTTCCGGTGTGGCGGTAATAGTCAGGGGTTTACCTGGGTCGATCCGTACATCTTGTTGGTTAAAAAACTGTCCCGTGGTTTGATCGCTGTACTTGAGGTACATCTGGATATCGAAGGAACCACCCTCATCCGAGGAAATAGTGGCCAGGAATTTTTGCCAGCTGCGATCGCTCGGAACCGCCCAATCGGTATTCCAGTTATTGCGAGTGATATCGACACCGAACACAGTAGGAACGGTCGGTTGAGAAACGGTCTTGGTTACTTGGTTTCCTTGACCACCGATCAAAGGTATCGGGACGCAGGTTTCTGAGGCACTAAGGGGCAAATTTAAGGCAAGGGCAAGCGATAAAGTACCAAGCCAAGTAGGACGAAAAAGCATCAGCAAAACCTCGATAAATTAATCTGGGAGATTTTGATTCTAGATTATTGAGTATCTCTGGGTATACTATCCAAGGTAGATGGTATATTAAAGTTGTTTTTATGTCAAGACATTAACTATTAATAAAAAAAACCATAAATATATGGATTTAATAAGTGGAATTGCTAGATCTTGAGATGAAAATAATCAGATAAGATTTTTGACTAATATAAATTGCTAATCATTGCGAATATGAATATCTTACTGCGGGAAGAGAATCTCGATACCCTGTTGAGTAAACCTATCAAGAATAACACAATTAATATCACTAATGACTCGCTTTTTCCTATTAACATCATCCAACCAGAACTTTAATTCAAAGTTTAAACTAGAATGATCAAAATTAAGAAAAAAGGCTACTGGTTGCGGTTTTTTAAGTATGTGAGGATGTTGGTCAGCAATGTCTAGCAATAAATTCATCACCTGTTGAGCGTTAGAATTATAACCAACTCCGATAACAATTGAACAATAAATCAAGTTATCACTACCCGTATAGGTGGTGACATCCTCAGTAAAAAACTTTTGATTGGGAATAATTTTTTCGGAATTGTCTGTAAGAATTTGCACTGTTGTCGCTCGAATACCTAGCTTTTTTACCTGAGAAGTCTGTCCTTCAATATTAATGATATCACCGGGTTTGAGAACTTTTTCAAATAATAGTAAAATACCGCTAATGAAATTATTTACTACTTGCTGCATACCGAAACCAATACCCACCGATAAACCGCCAGTAATTGCCGCTATTGCCGTTGCATTAACTCCCACATAACCCAAGATGAGAATAAAACCTAAGACAATGAAAAAATAACGTCCTAAAAGTAAAGTTGCTTCAATTTCACCGCGACTAGCTTGCTGATTTAAATTAGTAATACTCAGAATTATACTTTCTATAAGAATAACAATAATTACCAGAAAATAGGGAGCTATTATCAAAATAAATATGCTTCTCAATGTGATCGGACTATTAAATAAATTAAAGGGAGATACTTGAGCAATTTCCTGAATATTATTGTAGAAACTAATAATTGTTCTCAGGAGGAATAATAGCAATAAAGGTGCTAAAAGCCGCAAATGATAATATTTAATTGTCTTGACGGAAAACTTGGCGTATAATCCAGCTAATAAACAACGATAAATTAAGTAAAAAAATATTAATTTTATCGATAGATTAATCATTCCTCTTGTCCAGTTTTGACCGAAAAAAATTAGATAATTTAAGTCGAGTAAAATTAGACTAATAACTGGAAAATTAAGAAACTGTATCAGGATAGCAAAATATTGACGGATGGTTATTTTTTTATCCCTATGAATAAAACTGGTGACGTGAGGAAATCTTTTTCCCAAGTAAGACCATAACCATTTTGATAATAACCAAGCAAGAATTAAAGACAGAAAAATGATCGTTAATTGACTTTGAACATTTCTGCGTCCTAAAAATAATAATTGGTTAGCAATTACTTCCGAAAGAGAAGGAATATTATTGTTCATAATTAATTTATTGTCCTGACTTCCCGATCAAGATCTGATTGAATATAAAGTGTCAGTTGTTGGACTGCTGCTGAGGAAGATATTTCACCAGCGATCGCTCTTTGATACCAAAATTCTCCTTCTTCTAAAATTTTATTCAACTTTTCCCAATCATCCAGAGGAACTGCCACGGCATTTTGAGATTGTTGTAATAATACCGATTCGATCGGTAGCAAATTTCTTTCGATCTGTACCCGTCGATTAGTGGGAATAAAACTTTCTGTTTGGGTGATTGCTTGTAATTGTTGTTCGGGATTAGTGAGAAATTTTCCTAAAGCTAATCCCAAACTATTTTCATTATCACTATTATTGCGATTAAATACCATCACCCGTGTATAGAGAATTGGTGCTGCTTTACCTTGATTTTCTTGGGGAAGTAAAGCGACTCTGAGATCATCTTGTAGGCTGTTTTTTAAATCGGCAATTTCAATAGAATTACACACATAATAGGTTAAGCGACCTCTAGCAAAGGCATCATGAAGTAATTCCCGTTGACGATTGAGGATAAAATTAGGCTGTGACGAGGCAAATTTCAGCCATTCTAGCCATTTTGCCCAACCATCCAAGCGAGGTTGCAGCCGACCCTGATCATCCCACAAATAGCCGCCAAAAATTGCCATTCCCCAAAAAGTATCTTCAAAAGAGGACACCATCCCCACAGAATAGCCTTTGCGCGCACGTTCCACTAATCCCTCTAAACTGCTGGGGGGTTGCTTCAGCAGCGGATCGGGACTAACTTGTAATTTTCTTTGATTATAACACAGTACATTAGTACGAGAGCCTAAGGGAATGCCATAGATTTTTCCTTGATAGCTAACTTGTTTCAGGGTCGGAGGATTATAAATAGATAAATCTAGATTTTTCCGGTCAATTTCCTCCAGTACTCCTTGGGATACTAATCCAGGTATATTTCTCGAAAAAATTAGAATAACACTCGCACCTAATCCGCTTTGAGATTGTTTAAGAAAACGTTCGGGTATCTCATCGACAGGAATAGCTTGTTCAAGAATTGTCACCTGCGGATTTAATTTTCCAAACTCTTGCAAACCCAGACCTACTACATCAGTTAAATTGCCCTCTTCTGGATACCAAACTAAGAGGGTTCCTTGCAGTCGCTCCGATGATTGGTTAGGAAGATCACTAAAACAAGCATAAAGAAAAATTGGCATCAAGATAAAAAGCAATAGGAGCGATATAATTCTCCTTAGTTTTTTGCTTCTCCAAGCAGTTGTAACTCTGAGCCTTAGGGGTTGCATCGCTCGTGATCCTTCAAAAATCTTGCCATAGATCCATAGTACAATGAAAAGGTGACTAAGCTGTTCGTAATTTAAATTGCTTGTTGAGACGAGGCAAGAGGCAACATTAAAGGGATTGAAGGAAATTGAGCTAATCTAAGGATAGGTGGTTAAAATGCGTCTTAGCTTAATAATCTTGATCAGAAAAATAATTAACAGGATCTTTAGTTAAGAGCCACCAGTATAGCAACAACCCCAAATCCCAGTTAAAAATTTGTGCGGGTTTTATCTATGTTTTTCATCTCCAGAAAACGGGTTTCTTTGAGAAACCCGTTTTCTAACTGATAACTCAAAAAGATTGGGATTGAATGGCCGTGATTACCACCGTATTGATAATATCGGGAACGGTACAACCGCGACTGAGATCATTGACGGGTTTTTTTAATCCCTGTAGGATTGGACCGATGGCTAAAGCTTTTGTTTCCCGCTGCACGGCTTTATAAGTATTATTACCTGTATTCAGGTCAGGAAAAATAAACACCGTTGCTTGGCCCGCCACCTCTGACCCCGGCATTTTTTGGGCGGCTACTTCCCTATCTACCGCCGCATCGTACTGAATTGGCCCTTCTAGCTTCAAATCGGGGCGTTTTTCCCTAGCGATTTTGGTCGCTTGTCGTACTTTTTCCACGTCTTCTCCCTGGCCCGATTGACCCGAAGAATAGGAAAGCAGGGCGATTCGCGGCTCGATTCCGAATTTTTGGGCGGTTTCGGCAGAAGATAGGGCGATTTCGGCTAATTCCTCAGCGCTGGGGTCAGGATTCACCGCACAATCCCCATAAACCAAGACCCGATCCTCTAGACACATAAAAAAGACCGAGGAGACGATCGCACAATCGGGCTTAGTTTTGATAATCTGGAGTGCAGGCCGAATCGTGTGTTGAGTGGTATGCACTGCCCCCGATACCATACCATCAGCATCGCCTTGATACACCATTAAAGTGCCAAAATAGGAGACATCCTGTGCATAATCCCGGGCCATGTCGAGATTCATTCCCTTGGCTTTTCTCGCTTCGTAGAGGGTCTGCACATAGCTTTCAAAATGGGGACTAGCCACGGGGTCAATAATTTGCAGGCGATCGAGATCGAGAGTGATACCATGTTTTTTAATCACCATTGCAATCTCGTCTGGTTGTCCCAAGAGGGTTAAATCGACGATATCCTGTTCGATTAAAACTGTGGCCGCCTGGAGGATGCGCGGTTCGGTTCCTTCGGCCAAAACGATGTGACGTTTTTGCGCTTTGGCCTGTTGTACGAGATTATAGGTGAACATCTTCGGGGTAATCCCCTGGGTCCGCAAAGTGCGAATTTGCGCTTCTAGGCGATCGAGATTGATGTTACTGTGAAAAAGCTGCAGACTGAGGTTAATTTTATCGTAGTCCGTCGAGGTCAGGGTGGTTCGCACATCGTGGATGCGTTCGGCCGTGGTATAGGTATCGGTGGTGACGGAGAGAATCGGTAAGGGATCGGGCAAACCTTCAATTAAACGGGCGATCGAAGGATTGAGGTTATGACCTGCTGTTAAGACTATACCGGCCAATTGGGGATAATTGGCCGATTGGTGGGCCTGTAACATCCCGATAATCACATCGCCGCGATCCCAAGGGGTGATAATTAAGCTATCTTCTTTTAACCGCTCTAGGGCATTTTGCATCTGCATGGCCACCACCAGAAAGTTACTAGCTAAACTATCTAATCTTTGCTGTCCGTAGAGAACTTTTGCCTGCAATTGTTGGGCGATTTCTGCTACTCGCGGGCTGCTAAGTTTGGCATTATGGGGAATTACTCCTAGGGCATATTCTTGGGGAGGAAAAATTTTAGTCAGGGTTTTCCGTAATTCCTCTATTTTTTCCTCTTCAGCTTGATTGATAATAATCCCAATCACCGTACAACCTTTATCTTGGTAGGCGTCGCAGGAAATCAGGATCGGACTAAGGGCATCTTCGATACTGCGCTGGTAGGCATTACCTAATATTAAGATGGGATGGCCGAGATTTTTGGCGATTTCTGTATTTAGTTCAAATTCAAAGGCGGAATTTTCTTGCAGGTAATCGGACCCTTCACAGAGGATAAAATCATATTTTTTCTCTAAGTTTTTAAACTTTTTGATAATTTTTTCGATGATTTCATCAAATTTTTGTTGTACCAATAACTCCTTCACTTCGTCGTAACATAAACCGAAGGCCTCTTCGTAGGTTTGTTCTAATTTAAAATAATTGAGGATTAAGTCAATGTCTTCGTCCCGATGACCTTCGGAACAGTCGAGAACAATTGGCTGGAAAAAAGCAACTTTATTAGTTTTGCGGAGAATTAAGTCAATAATTCCTAAAGCTACTAACGCTTTACCGCTTCCCGTTGCCGTCGTGCTGATATATAAGGAGTTAGTCATGGGTAGAGAAGAATAATAACGGGAGTGGGATTTAATTCACTCACCCCAACCTTGAGGTGGGCTTTTTTCAGCTAAATCTTGATAATTCTGGTGAATCTGTTGATGGCAATAATTAACTTGTAGTTGTTGATCAAGGGTGGGAAATTCTGCAATCAAATTGTCTATAAGAGCGTGAACTGTTGGCAAATTTTTAGGTAAACTATCTTTAGTTGCTTGCTCATCCAGAGAACTTTCTAACAGAGCGATCGCTGTTTAAATATCTACTAGGCAGTGATTGGCTATACCTTGTAATCTAGCAGTTATTTTGTCCGATTGCTGTTCACTGGTAACATTTTTGGCATCGACTTGATTTAATTTCCTCAGACTAAAATAAAGACTCCAGCTAATCCTATCACTGGCTTTCCAGCTAGGGCTTGATTTTTCACAAAGATTTAAGCTTATCTCCCTCCGATTGCCATTAAATTTTAACTGGCAGCAATTACCCCAGATTGTTGAAACCATTGGCTAATTCCGGCGGCTAAAACTTGCGCTAATTGTTTTTGTGCCTGAGTATCGGTAATCCATTCAAATTCTTGAGGATTACTCATAAATCCTAACTCTAATAACAAAGAAGGACTACTATAGGGACGAGTTAAAGCTAAATTATTCCAAAATACTCCATAGGAAGGACGGTTAAGATTTTTGGTTAAATAATCGTGGAGAAAAACTGATAAATCCGCTGCTTGGGGATGATACCAAAATATGCCAATTCCTTCGGTATTTAAGGCATCTCCATCATCGGGTAAAGCATTATAGTGAACCGATAGTGCTAGGGTTGGTTGTAGATTATTAATCATCTCTACCCGTGCCGGTAGGGATAGATCAATGTCCGTTTCTCTGGTTAAATAAACTGTTGCCCCCAATTTTTCTAACTCCCGTTTAATTAATTTAGACATAACTAAATTAATCTCTTTTTCTGTGTAACCCGTCGGACCGACGGCACCGGTTTCTTTACCTCCGTGTCCCGGATCTAATAAAATAACTTTGCCCTGTAAATTATCACTTTTTTCTGGGGGATGACGCAGGGTTAAGATTAAATTTGTCCCCTGGTAACGAAGACTATAACCCCACTGTTGTTTTTGGTTAAGATTAAAAGTGTATTCTATCGTGGTCGGGTTGATTTGTCGCCAATCTAAACGTCTGACTAAAGGATTATCCACTAGAAAAATTGTATCGGTTTGGGCAATGGTATTATAAAGGGTCAAAATAAATTTATCATCCTCTTGTGCCACGGCGATCGGTACAGGATGGGAGAGGGGAAAAATAATTTCCGTTGCTTGATTGATACTGCGAGAGGAGAGACCACGAATATTAGCATTATCTAGGACCTCATTAACTATTAAACGGGTTTCTCGCTCTAAAATCCAACCACCATAATCTAACCGTAACCAATCCCCTTCTTTCCCAGTGACTCTCGCTTTCGTACCTTGGGGTAAAGGAGTTAAACGGGAATAATCACTACCCGGCCCCGTGCGCGCTACCCCTTGGGCAACTATAATTTCAATCACTGGTAAATTTTGATCGCTAATAATGTTAATTTCTCCTTGACCTGGTTGGCTAATCGAGCGATTATTTAATTGTGCTGTAAAAATAGGTTTTCCTAAGTTAGCCTCTTGCTTAAACTGCTGACAACCTCGATAGTAACCAGTTTTATCCTCGGAATTCGCTTGATTAAGATTAGTTAAAACTGCGGCATTACTAGGCAGTTTTGTGGTTTGAGGTTGGGGTAAAAGAGGTAAGATTTTATCTCCTAACTGCACAGAAACCTGAGCTTGGGGAGTGGCAATCGCACTAAAACAAATCCATTCCCCCACTAACCTCGTCTTATTGACAGAAGGACTGAGAGAGTTATCAGCAAAAGCTAATTCTTGGGGAATAATTGCTTGAGTATCTAGACGAATTATTTGACGATTAATAGTTTGGTTTTGATAGCGAATAGTGAAATTATTTTCGCCAACTTTTAGAGGAAAACTAGGGGCAAAATATCCTTTAGCACTGCGTTGAATCGGTTGATTATTGAGCAAAACTTGACCCGATGGAGGTGCAGAACCAATAAAAAAGATTTTCGAGGCCGTGGTTTGATGATTATTGGGAGGATAAACAATCATTAATGAGGCTGATTTGGCACTGATACCCTGATAAAAACCGATTAATAGGACTAAACCTAAACCAATTAAGATATTTTGCCTAAAAGTTCTCACCTTTAACCAGAATGGCCCCATATTATCCCCCTCTTAGCTGACAAATATTATCCTAGAACAAATTCTGGAGGTTTGTTGTTCGTCTTCTCATCTGTACTGCATTTAAACTGATTAGGGGTCGAGAAGGTCGTCGCCGACCTCCCCTCTTATTCAGAACCGTGTGTGAGACTGGCGGGTAAGAGAGCATACCATACCCCATCTGGGGACAAAGGATACCTCAGGGGCAAGTTAGGGCAAAAGTTGAATGGATGTTGTCTCAATCTCCAGACTCCCTGGCGCTCTGGTATGAAAGATGAGCAGAGGCCCAGTTTTGTCCGTCTGCTCAGTTAAGTTACAGCCTGAATATGCCGATAATCCTTAGTCAAAAGGCAAGGCTCTCTGGACATCTTGGGGTAAACTGCATATAGCAATCCGAAATGAATTGTAAAATAGTATTCTTACTGGACAAGACTTTCAGGGTGTTTTGGTTGACCACTTAAATGGACTTGCTATCGGAACGATAAAAGTTTAACTTTCTTGGCTCGATGCTAAATAACAAACTACAACTTCTGTTAACCAGGGTAGGCCCATGGGCCGTTGCTGGTCTGCTCGGCGGTTTGATCGGCTCTCTGGCCGCGGTACTACTGACTGAGGCAATTAAGCAAACCCTGAGAATTGCCTCTGACCTAGACAACGTCTGGCTACTGCTGCTGCCTCTGGTGGGCGTTACCTTAGCAGTGCTAGTCCTGTTTGGACTGGGTAGGGGCCAACCCGTACAGACCTTAGCTCCCCGCGAGGCCACTGCCTCTGGCCGCTGGGGTTCTCTCATGGCCTGGTACTCCTTCCCCCATGACATTGCTCGCGCCGATCTAACCGGTGACGTGGTGAACGCATCCGGCGCGGAAGAGCGATTCCCCTGGAATCTAGCACCGTTGCGCGCCCTGGCCATCCTCTCCACTGTTGGACTGGGTGCGCCCATGGGAACGGAATCACCGGCGGCTCATATTGGCGTGGCGACGGGAACCTGGTTAGGTAGCACAAATCCAGCCCTGCGTCAACTGGTGCGGCCGCTGGCAATCGGCGGCGGTGCGGCAAGTGTTTCTGCCCTGATGGGAATCCCTCTGGTGGGCAGCTTCTTTATGTTTGAGTTGAGTCAGCGACGCCAGGTTCCGATCACCCCGGAGCGAGTGGCGGCGATGTTAGCTGGGGGACTGGTGGGATGGGGAGTCAACGTTGCCTTTAAGCTGCAACTGATCCGGCTGGTGGTGCCGCAGGTTGCCCCGACTGACTTCTGGGATGCGGTGGGTGCCACTGTGTTGATCGGAGCGATCGCTGGCACGATTACAGCCCTCACCGGTGAGGCGATCTACTGGGCCAGAGGCTTGCGGGACAGGCCTGGCACTCGTCTCCTCATTGGTGGCCTGATGATGCTGTTCTTGGCGATCGTGATCGGACGGGTGGCGACTCCGGCAGCGGCTTTTGGGCCGGGGGGAGCCGCTATCGTCTGGGCCGAAAACATTAAAACAACTCCTTACCATCTGTTAGCGGTAGCTCTGCTCCGGGCCGCGGCCACCACCGCTGCGGTTTTAGCCGGGGGCTGTGGCGGCGTGTTTGTCCCTTTTCTAGCGATCGGCGACCTCAGTGGCCGGGTGTTCGCCACCACCTTTGAGATTTCGGGGGATCTGGCGGGTGCGGCGGGGGCAGCGGCTGGTATTGCTGGTGGCTATCGCCTACCTTTGACCGCCGTGGCGATGGTACTGGGGGTGGGGGGACCAGAGGCAGCCCAGCTAACCTGCCTTGCCACAGTGGTTGTTGCTGCCCTTTCGGGATTAGTGGCCGCACGGGCAGCCAATCAACTCTCCAGTTCCCTGCGCTCAATGATCCGCTAGCAGCCGCCGTCAGAAACTAATACCTGGACTTCCCCGTTGACAAAAGGCCATAACCTATAGAGAATTCCTGTCCATTAGGAAATGTTAGAAACTACATGGGTACGTTAAGAAATGTTAATGGGTGTATCCATTGATAGATAAGGGTTTTCGGCTATTGTAGTAGATATGTATGGGGGAAGTTCAGTAATTTATTCATGCAATCAGTCCCAGCTTTGCTTTCCGGGCTTGCAGTTTAGCCTATATTTTCTCCTGACCAGGCCCCAGCCGGAATCAAAACTATAATTAGAATGATTAAATCCCCACCATAACCCCGCCTCGATAACCGATAGCTGATAACCGATCGCTAAACATGGATCCATCTTTCGCCCTTACCCTGCAAATTGTCATCACTGTGGTGGCGGGGATTACAGCCCAAGTCATCGCCGAATACCTGAAAGTTCCCAGTATTGTCTTCCTGCTTATTTTTGGGATTGCGTTAGGGTCCGATGGTTGGGAAATTTTACAGCCCCAAAGTCTGGGAATTGGCTTAGAAGTCCTTGTTGCCCTCTCTGTGGCGATTATCCTATTTGAAGGCGGTTTAAGCCTAAGCGGACGGGAATTAGGGCGAGTTTCTGGCAGTTTACGCAATCTTGTCACCCTCGGTACTTCCATCACTCTCATCGGTGGCGGTATGGCGGCCCACTGGTTGGGGGAATTTCCCTGGCCGATCGCTTTTCTTTACGCTTCTTTAGTGGTAGTAACCGGTCCGACGGTGATCGGGCCTTTGCTGAAGCAAGTAGCCGTAGATCGACGGGTGGCGACGCTTTTGGAAGGGGAAGGAGTATTAATCGACCCTGTGGGCGCAATTTTAGCCGTAGTGGTGCTAAATACGATTATTGATAGTCATTCCCGCCCCATGGCAATTATCACCGGTTTGACCCTACGTTTAGGCATCGGGGCGGCGATCGGCATTGCTGGGGGGGGATTGTTAAGTTTTATTATAAAAACTTGCAATTTTCTGACTTTTGAGCTAAAGAATCTTGTGGTTTTAGCGGGAGTCTGGGGGTTATTTGGTTTATCGCAATTTAGTCGCAGTGAATCGGGGTTAATGGCGGTGGTAATGGCGGGAATTGTGCTAAAAGCGGCGGCTGTTCCCGATGAGCGGTTATTAAGGCGTTTTAAGGGTCAATTAACGACTCTTTGCGTGTCGGTACTGTTTATTTTACTAGCGGCGGATCTTTCGATCGCCAGTGTCATCGCTTTGGGTTGGGGCAGCATCCTGACGGTGTTAGTCTTGATGCTAGTGGTGCGTCCCCTGAGTGTGGCTTTGTGTACCCTAAAAAGTGACCTAAATTGGCGACATAAGTTATTTATCGCTTGGGTTGCCCCTAGGGGAATCGTTTCTGCTTCTGTAGCTTCTTTATTTGCCATTTTACTCACCCGTGCCGGTATTAATGGCGGTGAAGCGATCAAAGCTTTAGTCTTTTTAACAATTTTAATGACCGTTTTTATTCAGGGATTAACGGCGCGGTGGGTGGCAAAAGGGCTGAAAATCACTTCTTCTGCGGCAACAGGGGCAGTAATCGTCGGTTGTAATCCCCTAAGTCGCTTAATCGGCTGTTTATTCCAAGAACAAGGGGAAAACGTGGTTTTAATCGATACGGATGCCGGGGCCTGCCAGCAAGCAAAACAAGAGGGTTTGACGGTGCTGCAGAGTAGCGCACTTGATACAAAAATACTGCAAGAAGCGGGCATCGAATGCATGGGGACTTTTCTGGTTTTGACTAATAATAGCGAGGTTAATCTGGTTTTAGCCCAGAGAGCCGGGGAGGAATTTCATCCTCCCCGGGTGTTGGCTGCCTTTGCGGGAACCCCCAACCCAGATAAAAATAAGCTTAATCAGGTTTTTCTGCCTAGTTTTTCGGTCAAGGAATGGAATCAGTATTTAGACGATAATCAGATTAAATTAGGTAAAACCATCTTTAAAGCCGATGATTTGAGCGAACAACAGACCAGATTAACTAAATTAATCGAAAATGGCGAACTGCTCCCCCTACTATTGCGTCGCGATAATTCCCTACAGGTAGTAACAGAAAGGGAAGAATGGCGCACCGGAGACGAATTAATCTATATTCTGCGCGATTTACGCCCACAACTGCTTAAACGTCTTTCTGGCACTGTCAGAACCCGTTTATCTTTAGAAATATTACCCGAAGTGGAAATTGTCACCAGTAGATAAGTGATAGGACAAAATTAACTTCTTGGTGAGGATAGGCACTCTGGCAACAGTAAAGGGATTGGCAGAGATTCAGCTTAACTTAGCTAAAAAAAACCGGTACACTGATAACTGATAATTGACAACTGATCACTGCTTATGCCTCCTCGTTGGCCCCGTCAACCCGATCGCAAAAACGATCCCGCTTTCCGACGTTTAGATGATCGCATGAATTTCGCCGTTCATGTAGCGGGTTTTTTAGCGATTAATTCAGGGTTGTGGTTTTTTCATATCATTAAATTCCCCGATTGGACTTGGTTGAATCTGTTCACGGGAATTTGGGCTATTCTATTGGTGGGACATTTGATTTATATAGCGGCGATCGCTAACTACTCGGTAACATCCCATGGCTAACACAACTCAGGACATCGAAAATCTGGCGGCCCAAATCGGCGACAATATCTACATTGACGTGGCTAAATGGCATCTCTATCTCCGGGAGGCACATTTACACAGCGTCGTTGCCGAAAAAGTCTTCCCTTTGCTCGAAAACGACAGTTTAAGCGAGAATGCAGTCATGTCTATCCTGCGGGAGATAAAAGTCACCCTCGGAGGAGGTCATCTGCAAGTTTCCCTAGCGGATTTATTACCCAGCAAATGTCAGATAGATTTAATCGATTTGCTCGAAGAATACCAAAAAAGTCGCTAAAATTCCCCAATAGTATGCCTGATAACTCGCAGACTAGGACTAACAGGCTAAAGTAGTTAGAAATAGTCCCCCAGAAGTAAACCATGGAAATAGGTATTCCCAAAGAGATTAAAGATCAAGAGTTTCGCGTCGGTTTAAGTCCCAGTAGTGTGCGTGTACTCAATGATCGCGGTCATAGGGTATTTGTGGAAACGGCCGCCGGATTAGGTGCTGGATTTAGCGATGAGGATTACCAAAAAGCCGGGGCCAAAATTGTGGAAAAAGCGGCCCAAGTTTGGGATAAACCGCTAGTTGTCAAGGTAAAAGAGCCGCTTAAGGCAGAATACAGCTTTTTAAACAAGGAAGCTCTCCTTTTCACCTATTTACACCTAGCGGCCGAGCGCCATTTAACGGAAGCATTAATCGAGTCGGGAACAACTGCGATCGCTTATGAAACGGTCGAGCTTGCCGATGGTCGCTTGCCTCTCTTAACTCCCATGAGTGTTATTGCTGGTCGTCTTTCGGTACAATTTGGGGCCCGCTATCTGGAAAAACAACAGGGGGGTAGGGGAGTTTTACTGGGGGGTTTCCCGGGGGTGAGTCCTGGACAAGTGGTTATCCTTGGCGGTGGTGTGGTGGGTACGGAAGCGGCCAGAATTGCCATCGGTATGGGGGCAAAAGTAGCTATTTTAGATATTAACGTCGAGCGCTTGGCCTATTTAGAGACTTTATTCGGTTCCAGGGTAGAATTGCTTTATAGTAGCCCAGCACAAGTAGAAGATGTGGTTCCTAAGGCCGATTTATTGATTGGGGCAGTGCTAGTCTTAGGAAAACGAGCGCCGACGCTGGTTTCTCGCTCTTTAGTCGCCAAAATGAACCCTGGTTCTGTAATTGTCGATGTGGCAGTGGACCAAGGGGGCTGCGTGGAAACCCTGCGGGCCACTTGCCACAGTCAACCGACTTACCTGGAGTCAGGAGTAGTACATTATGGGGTGCCTAATATGCCAGGAGCAGTACCCTGGACGGCAACCCAAGCTTTAAATAATAGTACCCTACCCTACGTTCTTAAATTAGCTGACCATGGGTTAAAAGCTTTGGATCAAGATGTTTCCCTCGCTAAGGGGTTAAATGTCGCCAATCATCGGTTAATTCATCCAGCAGTGCGCGAAGTTTTTCCCGATTTGATTTGAGCAGTAATTTCAGGGCTGATGGTGGTATTTTTTAGGGGTTATGACTAAGAATTTATGGACAAGGGATGAGCTGCTGATCGCTCTCAATTTATACTATAAATTTCCCTATGGACAATTCCACACCAATAATCCTGTTATTATCGAAGTCGCTGAAAAGTTACAGCGAACACCATCGGCCCTGGTGATGAAATTATGTAATTTTGGTTCTCTCGATCCCAGGCATCAATGGCGAGGAGTACAGGGGTTAAAAGGTATCAGTAAAGCTGATCGGCAAATCTGGCAAGAGTTCGAGGATAACTGGACAGAATTAGCCCTAGAAAGTGAGGAAAAATTACAGGTTATTTTAGGAGTTATCAACGAACAGCAGGAGGATTTTACTAGACTTGATTTTTCGGAAAATATCAAAACAGAAACCGAGGCAATCAGAAAAGTTAGAATCGGACAAAACTTTTTTAGAAAGACAATTTTAGCTCTATATAACTATCGTTGCTGTATTACAGGAAATCCCATTCCTCTCTTACTAACAGCTAGTCATATATTACCCTGGAGTCAATTTCCTGAACAGCGTTTAAACCCTCATAATGGCTTGTGCCTAGCTCGTACTCATGATGCTGCTTTCGATCGAGGTTTAATTAGTTTCGATGAGGATTTAAGATTAATTATTGGCCATGAGATCGAAAAAAAGGCTCAGGATCAAGGTAGTGAGACGTTAGCACTAAATTTTATCAACTATCGTGGTAAAACTTTAAATGTTCCCGATCGCTTTTTACCTGATTTAGATTTTTTAAACTATCATCGCTATCATATATTTCAGGGTTAAAAATAGGACAAGTAAATTCAATATGTCTCCTTAAGTAGGGTTTGCTGAAAAAGTTTTTCGTGGGGGTAGGCTTCGACGGTGAGATCAGCCGAACCGCCGAACCGCTTGTCGAACCCCTTGTCGAATCGCCGTGGTCAATTGCCTAATTTTCAGGGAAAAAGTCCCGGAATTTTCCTCCTGATCACTCCCATGCTCGGCACTTTTGGATTTCAAAAAAGTCTAAAAGTCTTATCCAACAAGGTTTTTAGATTTATTCAGCCAGCCCTAAGCACATCAAAGCTTTCAGCTTAACCAATTAGGTTTTAGATTCGGTCGAGTTATCAGTGACCCCCTTGATTAGCTTCTTCTGTGTGAAGCTATCGCACTTGACGGAGGCGGCACCAGCGTTATTGGGAGAGAACTTTGGCGGGATACTCAACAGCTACTGCTACAATGCCCACAATTGGGTCGATGTTGCTCAAAGACAACTCTATTGATTCAGGGAATGTAAACCTCATAACTTATACCAAATTTCTAAATCCATGACAGACATCCACGCTCGAATGCTTGCCAAGCTTGCATTCGTTGTGACGCAAATAAAGAAAAATGGTATTACGTCCCCCTTAAAATTCATTAATCCTCTGTTCTGAGAGGATTTATCTAGAGATAAGTCGATAGCTGGTTAAAAACTAAGATAGGGCGGCGAGAGTAACTAAAGACTATTTTTTTGGTAAGATCAAAGCTAAACTAACCATCACGCCTCTTGAGGAAATATTTATTTATGAGCGATATAGGGTTTATTTTGACTATAATCAACAATTTCCTGCAAATTTACTCGGTAATCCTAATTGTTAGGGTTTTACTGACTTGGTTCCAAAATGCCGGTTGGGCCTATCAGATTATGTCTTTTCTCAGTCCGATTACCGATCCCTATTTAAACCTCTTTCGCTCGATTATCCCACCCCTAGGCGGGATGGACTTGTCCCCGATTCTCGCGTTCCTGCTGCTCAACGTTGTTCAGAGTGTCGTAGCCACAGGGGCCAGCAGTCTGGTCAGTAGCAGCTTCTAAATCCGCGGATCCACACTACTGGTAAAACCGGAAGCTTTGAATTTTTCCAGTCGCAAGGGGGTTGGTTGATTGGTAGAAACAGAAATTCTGATCTCGAAATCACTAATCCCCGGCGGCACTTCTGGAATTGCCCCGACTCGGCTACGATTTTGTAAAGCCGGTTCCCCGTTAGCATCGTAAATCCGACCAAAAACATCGGCATCATAGACGGTTTTGCCGGAATTATTTTTAGCTTTGCCGGTGATTAAAAAACAATTAGCCGGAAAACTGGTTCCCCCACTGGTGACACTCCCCTCGGCTAATTCGGGGGGACAGTCTTTATAAGATACATCTAATAGTTGAATTGGGGTCAAAGCTTGAGCAGTAGGGATGATAAGCAAGCTAGACAGCCAGAAAAGAACAGAAAGGAGCAAAACGGTGAGCGAGCGTGGTGTCATAGATGAGTGATTTTACGGTATGATTTCCCCAATACTTAGATTATCGTGGATCGTCACCCTTTGAAATCAGCTTTTTTAGGACTCTCATGGATCGAGATGAGATTGAAACCACTCTCAAAGCGGCTTTTCTCCAGTGTGAGGCTTTATTCTGTCCTCTCAATCAACAACAAAAAGAAATTTTGTTAGAGGTGTTTTTTGAGCGAAATTCCCTCGCTGATGGCAATCCCCTAGATGAATTAACATCTATGCAAAGGGAGATTTTACTGGAATTTATCCTCAAACAAGAACGGGAAAATTTAGCTTGGAAAAGTTCCCTCCTCAATGATTGGCTTAATGATCGCCCTTCCGGTGCGGTACAATTTATCCGCGATCAGTATGGCTTGGCTTGGTTGGATAGCATAAAACCGATTCATTGGCAAGAATATTTACAAAAATTAAGGTTAACCAGAGAAAAATTACAGGTGGGAGATACGATCGAGGTGTCTAATGGATTATGGGAATGGATTCCCGCAGACGCTGCCGATAGTTGCGACTGGTTTCCCTGTGAGGTAATAGAAGTAAATGAAAGTGAGGATGATTCCCCCCCTGTTAGTTGCCGTATTCGCTTTCAAAACGGCGAAGAATGGGAAATACAAGCAATATATCAGTGGAATCGCCCTAATTGGCGTTTTCTGACTTCAAGGAAGATCACTGCTCGGTTATCGGCTAAAATTAAGAACTGTAAAGAAAACAGATAAATTTTATGGCCGCTAAAGTTGAGATCTATACTTGGAGTTCCTGTCCTTTCTGTATCCGCGCTAAGGCATTACTCAAGAAAAAAGGGGTGGAGTTTACCGAATATTGTATCGATGGTGATGAAGAAGCGCGAGCCAAAATGTCCGATCGAGCCAATGGCCGTACAAGTGTACCACAAATTTTTATAAACGATCAACACATCGGGGGCTGCGATGACATCTATGCTTTAGATAGAAGTGGTGGTTTAGCTCCCCTGTTGCAGAATTAAGGATAAAAACTATTAATGAAACTAGCCTTTATTATCGATCCGATCGAGTATTTAGATCCGGGCCATGATACCAGTGTAGCTATCATGGAAGCGTCCCAATTATTAGGCCATGAAGTCTGGATGACTTCCATCACGGATCTGAGTGCGATTGCAGGAAAAGCTTGGGCAAAACTAACTAAAATTGAACTGGTTCCCGTGGAGTTAAAAGATAATCATTGGGTGGCTGTATCTCAATGGTATCAAAGACAAGAGACAGTTTTTACCTGCCTAGAAAACTTCGATTTTGTCTGGATGCGAAAAGACCCACCCGTGACGATTGCCTATCTTTATGCAACCTATTTATTAGACCTGATCGACCCCCAAAAAACCCAAGTAATTAACTCAACTAGGGGTTTACGCCATGCCAACGAAAAGTTATATACTATTCACTTTGCTCAGGTAATGCCCGCCACAATTGTTTCCCAAGATAAAGCGACAATTAGGGAATTTGTCAACCAAAAAGGGGCGGCAGTTATGAAACCTTTGGGTGGCAAAGCAGGGGAGGGAATTTTATTTCTTAGTCCCGAAGATCGCAATCTCAATTCAATGATTGAAATTAGCACAAAATGGGGACAAGAACCGGTAATGATTCAAGATTATTTACCAGCTGCCCAAGAAGGAGATAAACGCATTATTGTTCTCAATGGTGAACCGATCGGGGCAGTTAATCGCATTCCCACCGGTTCGGAATTTCGCGGTAATATGGCGGTGGGTGGACGGGTGGCAAAAACAGAAATCAGCGATCGAGAATTAGAAATCTGTGCCACTTTAGCCCCAAAATTACGAGAAGATGGCCTATATTTTGTCGGATTAGATGTGATTGGTGGCTATCTGACGGAAGTTAATGTCACCAGTCCCACCGGCATTCGCGAGATCGATCGATTAAACAATGTTAGTTTAGCTCAACAGGTAATTCAATGGCTAGAAAATTTTGCTTGTGCCAAGGCTCTGTCTTGACACACAATATTTAAGGCTCTTTATTAAAATATCCTTCAGGTAGAACCTGAACAAAGGGTTCCCAGGTAGAACCTGGGAACGAGATAAGAACTCAAATCTGATAACTGAAACTGATAACCGATAACTTACCTACTGATAACTGATAACTGATAACTGTAAAAAAATGAATGCTTTATCAATACCGACGTGGATGGTTCATGTATCGAGTGTCGTAGAATGGATAGCGGCGATCTGGTTAGTCTGGACCTATGGCGACATCAGTAGCGATCGATCGTGGCGAATGTTATCTTGGGGAATGTTACCCGCTTTAATTGGGGCCATGTGTGCCTGTACATGGCATTTTTTTGATAATATCAGTGCCTTATCCTGGTTAGTCACTCTACAGGCAGCCATGACTGTCTTAGGAAATTTTACCCTCTGCGCTGCCGGTTGGTGGCTGTGGCGTTCCAGTAAAATTAGCGTTAACAATGAATAAAGAGAGTTTATTTGCCATTTCCCTGTTTCCCTATCTGGGGTTTCTCTGGTTGATCACTCGTTCGGGAAAAATGCCCCTTTTAGCCCTAATTGGCTTTTATGTGCTGTTAATCTTCGTTTTTATCACCATTCCTGCTGGTATCTACGCCAAAATCCACTATGGTCAAGAATTAGCCAACGTCGATTGGTTACACGGCAGCGCCGAACTTTTCCTCACCCTCTCCAATATTCTCGTCGTCTTAGGTTTTCGTCAGGCAATTTTAGCCAAAAAGGAAACAGAGAAAGGGGAACGGGGAGCAGTAAACAGTGAACAGGGATAAGGGGTGTGGGGTGTGGGGTGTGGGGTGTGGGGAGAAGGGAGCGCCGGAGAGGGGAGAATAAATAAAAATAATCTCCTGAATACTGACTCCTGAATACTGTCTCCTGTCTCCTGTCTCCTGATCACTGAATTGTGATACAATCGCCCCAAAACGTCCCCGCGTCAGTCAAATATGTCCCCGATTACACCGTCCATCAGTGTCAACGAACCAAACCCGCAGGCTGCCATCCAGACTTTATCGGTAGTGGTTCCCATTTATAACGAAGTGGACAGTATTCCCCATCTCGTCGAGAGTATCGCCACGATTTTGCGTTCTTATCAAATTAACTACGAGATAATCTGTGTTGACGACGGTTCTAAGGATGGTTCCACCGAGGTTTTAACTAATTTAGCCAAAAATCGCGATGATCTCAAGGCGGTAATATTGCGACGCAACTACGGACAAACCCCCGCCATGGCTGCCGGATTTAATTATGCCACGGGACAGATAATCGTTACCCTCGACGGCGATTTACAGAACGATCCCAATGATATACCCCTATTATTGGCCAAATTAGAGGAAGGTTATGACCTCGTGAGTGGCTGGCGCAAAAATCGCCAAGATGACCGGGTAAAACGGCTTTTACCCTCAAAAATAGCTAATTGGCTAATAGCAAAGGTAACAGGGGTCAAATTACACGACTACGGTTGTTCTTTGAAAGCCTATCGAGCCGAATTAGTTGCCGATATGAATCTCTACGGGGAATTACATCGTTTTTTACCCGCATTAGCTTTTATTGAAGGGGCAAAAATAACCGAAATTCCCGTTAATCACCACCCTAGACGGTTCGGACAGAGTAAATATGGTTTAGGTCGCACAATTCGCGTGATTATGGACTTATTTACTGTCTTTTTTATGAAAAAGTTCCTCACCCGTCCGATGCACATTTTTGGACTCTACGGACTGTTATCGATGGTAGTGGGGATTATTTTAGGCACTTATCTGACTATTCTCAAACTCGGTTTCGGACAAGAAATCGGCGATCGACCTTTGTTAATCCTGGCCGTGTTATTCTTTTTAACTGGGGTACAATTACTCTGTTTTGGTCTTTTGGCAGAAATTTTGATGCGAACTTACCATGAATCCCAAAAACGTCCCATCTACCGCGTTCGTACTGTTGTCGGGAATAGGGGATTTTTCAGTGAGCAGTAAACAGTAAACAGTAATCAGTGAAAAGACAGTAGGAAGCTGCTATTTAATACTGCCCACTTAATACATACTGCACACTTAAAGTAGGGAGGCACAATTATTTGTAGGATGGGTTAGCGGTAGCGTAACATGAGCGGGTGTTGGGTTTCATACTTCAACCCAACCTACGTTCATCTTATATTTAATTCCACCCACCTACTTAAAACTCAAATCTGATGACTGATAACTAAATCACTGATAACTGAATCACTGATAACTGATAACTGAAAAAAATATGACTATTTGGGAACTTGATTTTTATTCGCGGCCGGTGGTGGATGAAAATAATAAAAAAAGATGGGAATTATTAATCTGTGAAACTCCGGCAACAATCGATCGCTCCTCCGATACACTATTTAAATATGCCAGTTATTGTCCTAATACGATGGTTAATTCCCAATGGTTAGGAGAGGCAGTTACTGCAGCTATCAAGGCAGCGGGAGTAACTCCCAAAAAAATTCGCTTTTTCCGTCGTCAGATGAATAACATGATTAGCAAAGCTTGCGAGGATATCGGTATTCCCGCTTCCCCTAGTCGTCGCACTCATGCTTTAACTAGATGGATAGAAGAAAGAATGGTTAATTTCTACCCCCAAGAAGTTGGTTATGATCAAAATTTAACTAAAACTGCTTCCGTGAATTATCCCCCTTTAAATGCTGTTCCCCTTCCCGATGCTGTCCGGGGAGATAAGGCAGATAAATGGGCTTTTGTTACGCTAGAATTGTCTTCTTTTCATGATTTAAAAGATTGGGATATTAGCTTCGGAGAAAATTTGCCTATACTAGGAATGGGATTAGATGAAAATCTAAAAATCCCCGGTTTAGTTATTTTTTCCCCCCGCGCTTTACCCCTAGCTGGTTGGATGTCAGGGTTAGAAATGGCCTATTTAAAGTTAGAAACTGGTTCCCGTCCTCTGCTGCGTTTAGAAACTGGTGCTAGTGATAGCTGGATTCTCGTCAACGTCACTAATACCGAGACTTTAAACGAAGCCAAAAACTTTGAAGAAGCTAAACAAAAAGCCAATAATCTGCATTTTTTAGCCATTCAATCTAACCCTGAATCGGAATCCTTCGCTGGTTTTTGGCTATTACAAGAAGGCTCTCAAGAGTAAAGTTTAGCAAAGGTGGATTGAAAATCCACCCCTAGGTAATTAAATTAAAAACATTGTCTAGTCCAACTACCGTGTAACCCGTAGGGAATATGATGTTTAAGATGGATAACCGCTAGGGAATTAGTGATATCTTTAGCATCTAAGATCACCACATTCGATCGATGATTGGCCGCATCGTAAGTAACTACCAATAACCAACCATCATCTTCAGCGATTCCATCGGGTTTAGGCACAAAAATTGGCTCACCCGCAAATCCCCGGGGAGCAAAAGAATGTAATTGTTTTTCTCCCGTTAATAAGTCCAGTTTTAAGATTGCTTGCAAAGGAGCATTACCAGTGGCATGATGAGTGGCAGCGATGTATAAATAACGGTAATCTCGACCAACTTTTGCAGGATTAATGCTGGGAAACTCACAACAATGCTCTAGAATACATTCTCTTGTAACGGTATTTTCTGATAAATTTAGTGTAAATCGCCACAGATGTCCGGGAGCTAAACTATCAAAATCTACCGATTGAAAATTGCTATTTGAATCCAGTTGTGGTAAGGATTGATAACAAATAGAATCGATATAAATTTTCTCCCCCCCTTCGACGTAGCTCGGGGCAAGTTGTTCAAAAGCATTACTATGATGGAACACAAAACCCGATGGAGTTTCTAAAACTTTCACTTCTCCTTTGTTAGGATCCCGGGGGATAATAATAATCCTAGTTAACTTGTCCGGTTGATTAATAACGCATTCCCCCGCACCTTTTAACCCAAAAAGAAAGGGAAAAGGATTATAACCAACCGGGTTTTGGAAAAAGATAGCGTAGTGGGGAGTAATAACAAAATCGTGGATAAAACAAAAGCCCGGTATGCTGTGGGTATGACGACGTAATAACTTACCCGTGGGACTAATTTCGTAGAGAGTAATAGCACTCGACAAACCCGTTTTAATGGCAAAATTTACCAGACAAGGTTGATGATTATCGAAGATACAAGCGGGATCGATGCGAGGATGAGCGGCAAAAGCATCGCCTCTTTCTAAGATACCATCGAGATAGTCTAAACCAATAGTATCAAGGGTTTTAGCATCGAGGCGATGGGGTTCGGCCGCTTCCCAAAGTGCCAGTAATTTATTACCCCAGTAGATAACATTAGTATTAGCAATATTTTTCAGACGCAAATCAAAAGCATTGCCGAAAATTCCCCCCGGTTTTTTCGTGCCGAAAACACCGCGATAAAGGGGTTTTCCCGCTTTCTGTTCCCGGAGATAACCCTCGGTTTTAACAAAACGATTACGATAATGTACGCGCCCCTGATTGAAGCTAATCGCGCTGATCATACCATCCCCATCAAAGGGATGAGCGATCGCAGTGCCAGCGATATCGAGTAAACCGGGGCCGTTTTTAAAGACTGTACCCTGTAAATCGGGGGGAATTTGCCCCTCGATGTCTTCTACCTCGTAATCGTACTCGTTAGGTTGGGATTGATAGCCTTTTTGCCAATCCTGACGATTATAGGATTTTTCGCCAATTGTCGGAGTTAATACCATAGCAGTTTTACGTTTGTATTTACTTTTCTTAACATAACTTAAAACTACCAGAGCTAAAAAGAAGGGGGTAGCTAATCATTTATTTACCCCCTCCTTGCCGTCTTGTTATTTAACAAACAACATTTCTTGATAGGTAGGTAGCGGCCAGAAATTGTCGGCCACTTCCCCTTCCAGTGTGTCAGCATATTCGCGCACCTTATCCATCAAGGGACGGATCGTTTGAGCGGAATACTGCATATGTTCCTCGATCGAGTCAAAATCGTCTTTAGCCATGGCCTCACTCAGTTTGCTAACGCCATCCATCAGTAATTTAATTAAATTCGAGACGGTTTGGGCCCTTTCCTTATCCATCTCGATGCCGATCGCCGCCGCATTAGCGATCGCCAAAGACAATTCCGACAAGTAGCGAACGGCAGCGGGATAAATAATCGTTTTAGCCATACTCACCACCAGTTTCGCCTCCACCTCGATGGCCAGCAAATACTGTTCTGCATAGACATCGAAACGACTTTCCAGTTCAACGGGGGTAAGCACACCCATGCGGGTAAACAGTTCTTCGATATAATCAGCCCTCAGCACGGGTAAAGCATCGGCAGTGGTGCGGAGATTAGCTAAACCGCGCTCTTCTACCGCCATTTTGTGCCATTCTTGGGAATATCCGTTACCTCCGAAGATCACATTTCTGTGTTTGTCCATGATCTCCTTGAGAACACCCTGGGCAGCAGTATTGAGGTCTTCCCCAGCTTTCATCCGGCTTTCTAAGTTATCCGCCACCCAAGTCAGGGAATCGGCTAGAATCGTATTCATCGCCACCAGCGGCCCGGAAACTGACTGATTAGAACCCACAGCGCGGAATTCAAAGCGATTGCCCGTAAAAGCAAAAGGAGAGGTACGATTGCGATCGCCAGGATCCTTGGGGAATACCGGCAGGGTATCGACACCGAGATCCATCAACCCCGGGGCATCAGAACCCTCAATTTGTCCTTGGCTAATTTGGTCGAATACCTTTTCTAACTGGCTGCCCAAATATACCGAAATAATGGCGGGGGGAGCTTCATTTGCCCCCAAACGGTGATCATTGCTGGCGGTAGCCACCACTGCGCGTAAAAGCGCCCCGTACTTGTGAACGCCACGAATAACCGCCCCACAGAATAACAAAAACTGCATATTAGCGTGGGGAGTATCGCCCGGATCTAACAAATTGCCCTGGGTAGCGTTGCCGACGGACCAGTTAACGTGTTTTCCCGAACCATTAATTCCCGCAAAGGGTTTTTCGTGCAGTAGGCAAACAAAACCGTGTTTTTTAGCCGTACTTTTCAGCAAAGTCATAATTAACTGCTGATGGTCACTGGCCACGTTAGCGGCCTCGAAAAAGGGGGCAATCTCGAACTGTCCGGGAGCGACTTCATTATGGCGGGTTTTGGCCGGAATGCCGAGGCGATACATTCTTTCCTCTACTTCCTGCATAAACACCTGAACCCGTTCGGGAATCGCACCAAAATAATGATCGTCGAACTGTTGACCTTTGGCGGCGGGTTTACCAAATAGGGTGCGACCGGTGAGCAGTAAATCGGGGCGACTATGGGCAAAATGAGCATCTACGAGGAAATATTCCTGTTCAGCACCGCAGCTGGAGTTAACGGGGGCGACTTCCGTATGTCCTAAGAGCTTCAGCACCCTGGTGGCGGCTTTACTCATCGATGAAATCGAGCGTAAAAGCGGCGTTTTTTTGTCGAGGGCCTCTCCTGTCCACGAGATGAAAACCGTCGGGATACACAGGGTTACACCATTATCCGTTTCCATGACGTAGGCGGGACTGGTGACATCCCAAGCGGTGTAACCCCGCGCTTCAAAGGTGGAGCGAAGTCCGCCGTTAGGAAAGGAAGACCCGTCCGGTTCTCCCTGTACTAAGACTTTGCCCGTAAATTCCGTGATCACCGAACCGTCGCTCTGCACAGAGATAAAACCATCGTGTTTTTCGGCGGTGGCGTTAGTCATCGGATAGAAGACGTGAGCATAGTACAGCGCCCCTTTGGACGTGGCCCAATCTTTCATCGCTGCCGCTACCGCACTGGCGATGGAAACGTCTAATTTTCCCCCGGTTAAAATCGTGTTTTTGACCGATTTGAATACGTCTTTCGGAAGACTGGCCTGCATTTTGCTCAGGGTAAAGACATCGGTTGCCCAGAGGGCCTCTAAACGCTGAGGAATTTTGCTAGGTAGGGGTTTACGATCCGTTACTTGAGAGATAGCTTGAACACGCGTTCCATAACTCATAAGTATTTTTCCTATTTTGTTGTGTCGTGGATAAAGGGTTACTTTACTTAGGCGATGACAAGTTTCCTACTAACTTTGATGTTGAATTCCGGTCAGAGGCTATTCTCCGCTTAATAATTTTGATCCCACGGCACAAGCTTCTGTGCGGTTTTTATCTGCTTGCGCCGGCCTCTTTTCCGATCAATTAGCAACACCAGCCTTCATCTTAAGAACAGATAATCCAGAGCTTTGTATCAAACATTACAAATATCCCAAACCCGATCTTCCACAGGCGATCGCACTGAGAAAACGGGTTTCTTTGAGAAACCCGTTTTCTGGAGATAAAACTCTATACATCTATGCAATCGATAAAAAAGCGATATTTGACAAAATCGGGGGGGGGGTAAAATGCTGGTGTAATTTACCCAAAATTGCTCATGAATACTACAACTACCTTCAAATCTCTGTCTGGTGTCGGTGTTGTCTTCGCCAGCACAGTTAGCGCAATCGCTGTCTTTGGCCTTACTACTGCCCAACCAGCCGCAGCCGTCTCGTTCCCTGGACCAGATGCCTTCGGATATAAAGGTGCTGAAATTGCCAACAACCTGCGCAACATCAGCGCGAGTGGCACCTTTCTTAGCCTTGGCGACGATCGAGTCAGCGGAGCCATCTCCCTGGGATTCAATTTTGATTTCTACGGCAATACCTACAGTCAGGTGTACGTTTCGTCAAATGGCTTCCTGACTTTTAACCCCGGTTCCTTCAGTGGGTGTTGTAGTGGTCCATCGTTGCCCAACGGAAGCTCAAACCCGAGCAACTTAGTTGCAGGTTTCTGGAATGACCTCAATAATCCCCAGGGTAATATCCGCTACCAGACGACTGGCTCGCCAGGCTCTCAGAAGTTTGTCGTCGGTTTTTACAATGTGCCGCATTTCTTCAATGGCCCTCAAGTTACCTTTGAAATGATCCTCCATGAGGGAAGTAATAACATTGAATTGCAGTACGGTGCTGCGCCTAACGACGGCAGCCGTGTCACTATTGGGATCACAAACAACGGCAGTACTGATGCGCTGACTTTAGTCAACGCTGATTCCAACCTTGATGTCGGTGTCTCCAATCGTGGTTTTCTGATTACAATTCCTGAGCCAAGTTCTGGCTTAGGTTTGCTGGCTTTAGGCTTACTGGGGGCGGGAGCGGCACTTAAGCGCCATTGGAACTGAGAAAACGGGTTTCTTTGAGAAACCCGTTTTCTGTTTAAGCACCATTGGAACTGAGAAAACGGGTTTCTTTGAGAAGAAAACGGAAGAAAACGGATTTCTTTGAGAACAAAGAAGAAAACGGGTTTCTTTAAGAAGAAAACGGAAGAAAACTGATTTCTTTGAGAAACCCGTTTTCTGCTTAAGCGCCATTGGAACTGAGAAAACGGGTTTCTTTGAGAAACCCGTTTTCTGGAATAAGAGGCGATCGCTAGGGGGTGCTAACTCGTGCTAAACTAGATTAAAATAATTAATTAACTCCCAATCATTTGTTTAACCATGAGTCAAGCTGCTGCAATCAATACTAAACTAATTGATTCCCTTGCTCAAATTATCCTTTCCTTAACTGACGAAGAACAACAGCTTCTCCTACAAAAAATCCAGCATCCAGCCTTATCTGATGTCGATTTTCATCAAGGTTTTCCCTTTGATGTTCAAATTCCTAATACAGAAACGCTCGCCGCCATTGAAGAAGTAGAAAAACATCCTGAGCGTCTTAAGCGTTATAGTAGCGTCGGGCAGATGTTCGAGGATTGGAACAAGGATACAGGGGAATGTTAATCCCACAGGAAAGCACCCGCTTTCGACGCGATTTGAGGCAGATGAAAAAACGGGGTAAAGACTTGGAAAAGTTAAAAACTGTAGTGGAACTCCTGGTGCAAGAACAAATACTACCAGAGCGATACCGAGATCATAATCTCGTTGGAGATTGGTCCGGTTATCGTGAGTGCCATATCGAGCCAGATTGGTTGTTACTCTACAAGATTGAGCGAGATGAGGAAAGCTTAACACTCGTTCGGACTGGGACTCATTCGGATCTGTTTAAATAGTCTTCTTAACCATTCCCTTAGAAAACGGGTTTCTTTGAGAAACCCGTTTTCTGGACTGTCAATCTCTTGTGTCGATTAATTCGGGGACAAGTTCGGGAATAAAACCTGGTTCAGCTAAAGAACCAGTAACATGATGTTCAAAGACTTCTGCGGGGGGAAAAGTTTTCTTGACTTCCTGAGATTGCGGATCCGTAGAAGGTAGCCATTTAATTACGGCTAAAGGTAGGAGAGTAGAGAGATTAGTAATCACTACCAATAACCAAAGGTTATCAAAATTAGTTTCGGTGACTCCCAACCAATGGGTTAATAAAGCGCCGATTTCTTGGGAAACTAATCCTGACATATTCCAGATGGACATTAATAAAGCGAATAGAGATGCTTCAATGCCCACGGGACAAAGACGGGCCGATAAAATTAAGACGGGTAAAAAGGCAATTTGTCCCATGACGGTGAGGATGAGACTATCCCCCAAACTAAACCAATGATCGTCAATACCGAGCGCTCGATTAGTATGGGTAACTAAGATTAGGGTAGTCATCCCTAAAAGCGCAGAAATCACCGTACTCCAACCCAAAATTAAACGAAAGGAAATCGCTTTTAAAAACCTTTGATATACCCAGATACCTAGGATTGAGGCTAAACTGGTGACTAAGCGCACTCGTCCTAAAAATTCCGGTTCAAATCCTAACTCGTTGGTGGTGAAGTAAAAAAAGGCAGAATCGGCGCTAGGGGTAGCCTGCCAGAGAAAAATAAAGGCAGTGGGTAATAAAATTGATTTTTGTCTAATGGCTGACCATAATTGCCCGATTTGCTCCTTGACTTTGGGCGTGGATTGTGCATCATCATCATTATTCTTGACTTTTTCCTCTGTAATTAAAAACGCCATGGCTGAGGCAATCAGGGGAAAAATAGCCGTGAGAGCGAAGACGGGACGAGTACCGAGGTGTGCCAGTAACCAACCTCCCAGATAAGCCGTAATTAAGCCGCCTAACGCCGATATTCCCCAAGTTAAGGACTGTAGAGAACCGGATTGAGTTAAGGACTCTTTGCGCGCCCTTTCTACTACCAAAGAATCGACGATGACATCGCTAATGGTGACAGAAAGGGAACCAAGCAGGATCGCTGCCGTCGCTTGCCAAGCATTCTCCACCACAGTGGCTAGGGCCAACCAAGCTAAAACGCCGAGAATTCCCGATAAAATTAGGTAAGGCCGACGACGATAGCCGAAAATAGGCAAACCATCCGAAAGAAAGCCAAAAGCTGGTTTAATCACCCAAGGAATCGCCGCCACTCCGATTAATGCCCCCATCTGAGAGGGACTCAAGGCCAAATCGTCTTTTAAAAAGAAGCTAACCGCTAATCGGGAGAGTCCGAGAATGCCCTGTACGAAATAAACCCCTAAAATGCCAATTAATTCGGGATTAGGGTCATTTCCGAACAAGATAGTCTCTTTAAGGAATTTTTTCCCGCGATCGATGCCAAGGCGATTAATAAGCATGAAGTTTCATAAATATTTGTTACTGTCTCTATAATAATGATTGAGCGCTCGATCGGTGCGTTAGCTGTTAGGGTTTAACTGTTGAGCTTTAGGTTTTGGCGGTTGGGTATTGGGTTTTAGGGTTTTAGTTGAATTTCCCTGCTCCGGCGCTCCCCATCCCCAATCGGCATAACAGGCTCATTGTCATTTTATCAAGAAAGTTTTTTGCGATCGCTCTGTTAATATACAGAAAGATTTTTAAAAAAGTGTATATTTGGTGTGATATAGGGAAGGTTTATTTATAATGTCTATTTAGCTGGCTCTGGGTGGAGGTCTTGCACTCGTAACTGAGAGTAATTCTTTAACAATTTTCCTGGTCGAGCTAGAATAGAGACAACTGGACAGTAACCTAACTGTTTTATTATGTTGCGAGATGCTCGTATAGCGGCTTTGTATGCGGAGACGAATGAACGTAAAATACTGCGTCCTTTTTCACGCGATCCTGATTATGTCGTACTTCTTTATAGCTTAGAGATACGACACCGTGCTGTTCAATTAATCAAAGAATTTCTTGCGAGTGAAGGCTATTCAGGACGTATGGATCGCTGGAGTGTCACTTGTGCGGGAGCTTTTCTTACCCAATTAGCTCTTTCAGTTGATTGTCTTCTTGATCAACAAATTAATCAAGATATTATAAATATAATAACCTTTTTAAATATAACCAATAAGCTTCAAATAATAGTAAATAGAATTTGTCAATATGACAGAGAAACTTATATAAAGAGGATTAAAAAACAATCAGATCAATGTTCAAAAGAGCAACTTGGCTTGATCTTACATGAGCCTCTAACTATCATAATTACCATAGATCAATTCATAAACCAGTCAATAGAAATAAAGCGTCTTGATAATTTTATTTTCGATAGTCGTACTGGCTTGATTTCTAACTTTAATGACTTATGTATTTTTATAGGTCGCAGAACAAATCAAGACATACCGATAACTTATGAAATTCGTGAAGTAAGGATGTTAGACATAAACAAAATGGCTAACTCGAAAGTTAGCTTTATTAACCATGACATTCTCGACCATATAATAACTTTTCAGATTTTAGAAGAACAAGGTTTTTTTGATCAATATAGCGCATTCCTGACAAGCTTAGGCAATCCCTATAAAAGGTACTTTTTTAATAGAGAAGCAGAATTGGTTGCAGCAATTAATTATGCACGCAGACAATTTTCTGTTCTGCCTACCTCGGCACGCTGTCAACTTGATTTATCAATTATAGAAAAGATACTAGAAAAATCAATTCAATCAAAACTGCCTTCAAATTCTGCCAACCAAAATGATGTATTAAGCTATCTTAATAATTTGGATAAGGCAAGCGATGAGGCTGAATTAATTGCTCATGTCTTAAGTAATACAATTATAGAAGCAGAAGAGCTTCAACGAAACTATGGTATGACATTGACCTTTGATAGAAAGGGACAGCTTAATGGTAGATTAGACCCTTGGAATCCAGAATATTTATCATTCGTGATAGATGGATTAAGAATTTTGAAAAACTCAACTTTTCAATTTATATCAGTGCAGGATATTGCCATTAATCTCGCAATTCTAATGGAAGAAGAGTTTAGAGATATGATAATTTCACTAACAAAAAATGAATTTTTTATCCAAGTATCCGATCTATCTGATTCTACATCTCTAAATTTTTCAATGTCATCACAAACGCAACGGCTTCTTAACGAATATCCTCACTTCAACACTTTTCGAGATTTTGTTTTCCCAGTACCATAGCTACTATATTATGTAAAGAGGGTTTGACATGGCTAAATCAAAGACTAAATCATTTGAAGTCAGTGAGTTAAGAGATCGTCGTAGTATGAGCGTATCTCTTGATGGATTAATTGGTGAAGTTCTTCGACAATTAGAATTAACACTTGATAATGCGGAAACTACAGAAGAAGAGCAGAATTTAGTTGACTTTTTAATCAGTGCCCTTCCACAGGAGAGAGCGGCGTACATCCTATCAAAGTTGACTGGTACTCAAGACTATCCCTTATATCCTGAGACTGTGAATTATCTATTAAGTCAAGGTGATAAACTTGAGAGGAGATATCCTGGTGAAATTTTTGAGGATGGTCTTGATTTTTACAGGGAGGAGCACAAGAGGTTAGAAAGGATTACCATCAAATGTCTTAATGGTGACTCGATTGATTTAGAGAGGAAGTCCGGATACAGGAATTACTACTCATTTCCATCCTGGAAGGTAGAAGATAATGATGAAAAATATCTGTTGATTGGTCAGTTTCCTTCAATTGACGGCAGTAGTTTCTATGAAATTGTGAGAACTGAAGAACTTGAATCTTTTCCCAAAAGCTCTGAATATTCGACGCTAAGTGCTCATGTACCCTTCTTCTATCGAACTCATGATGGAGCAGATAATGAACTAAACAGTATTATGCCCATTCGAGTTCCATCTCAAATTGCCAAAAGAATTTTAGGCAAATTATAAGTGCGAGCGCTATTGCCGTAGCCGTAGGGTGCGTTTCCTAAGGTCAGTCCTACTACTGCGCCGATAGATTTTGGGGAACGCACCTTACTCATTCATTGAAGTTGATAAGTCTAGGTAATCTAATATCCTCTGCCAGATTAGCACTTAATTGGGGATAGATCATCTATTTCTTACATTAGTACGATCGCTGCTCTGGTAGTGGTGGAGGGTTCATAAAAAAATGTGCTAATCGGCATAACAGACCTATTGTCGTGTTATTGGGAAAGTTTCTTGCGATCGCTCTATTTGAGAGTAATATAGAGAAAGATTTTTTTTAAAATGTGTATTGGGGGTGATGTGTGGAAAGTTTTCGTATAATATCTGGTTAGTCTCCGGTGACAAAGTCATTGGATTTTCAATAGATGTTATGCTGACCAGTATTTTGCTGTGGTCGATGGCACTTAGCCTGTTGCTAATCAGCTTCACCCCTGGAGTATGGTATAAGCTATGGTTTTTTGAGATTTTGGGGACAGGCTATCTTTGGTTTGCGGGCTTGACTTTGATCTTGCTGTTGGCTCTGTTTTTACCCAGGTTCCGCCCTTCGCGCTGGAAATTGATGATCACGTTAGCTGTCGGACTGGGGTTTTATGCCAGCACAATTGGTACCTGGTATGTTCCGAGGTTGCGAGATGCTAGAACTGGTGGTTTCCCATTGACTGTAATGACCTACAACGTCAACTACCAACTATGGGAGACCAGTGCCGTGACTGACCTGGTTCGGGCAAATCCCGTAGATGTATTCGGGTTAGTTGAACCGTTCAAGGAGCAGGCAGCAGAGCTACTAGACAATGTGCAGGATCTTTATCCTTACTATTACCGTGCAACGGGAGGCGGACTGAGTTTATTTAGCCGCTATCCCATTACAGAGGCGACGACTGACAACTTGGGAACCCGCCACCATAGCCTATTCGCAAGCGTTAATGTGACAGGACACCCCATTCGGGTTGTTGTTGCCCATCCCCTTGCCCCTATATCCATGCCTAACTTTATCAATCGTAACCAGGCGATGGTGGCCCTGGCAGCCTATGCAGCACAGCAGTCAATCACTACCGTAATAATGGGTGACTTTAACCTCACCTCCTGGTCGATTTATTTTCGCAACTTTATCATTAACTCAGGATTACGCAGTGTCAATCTAGGGCATGGACTAAATCCAACCTGGTTTTATACTGACGAAGCGCGATCGCTATCCCATCTCGATCATTGGAAACAAGCCCTAAAAATTCCCATTGACCACATTTTCGTCAGCCAAAATGTCAGGGTTGATCAGGTCATCACACTGCCTTCAGGTGTATCTGATCATCGTCCAGTGATTGCAAAACTACGCGTGATGTAGCTTGTTTTAGCTCAGGTTCATAGCGATCGCAACAGCAATGCGGTCGCTATTGCCGTAGTGCGATCGCTGATCTGGTAGGTTGGGTTGAGCGCAACAATACTGGGTCGAAAATGGCTCAATTCGCTTGTTTAAGCGAAACCCAACCACCCCAAAGGTTACTCTTGGTTGGGTTGACGCCAGGAAACCCAACCTACAATAATTGCTGCTCTCGTAGTGCGATCGCTATCGCCCTAGGGTGCGTTCCCTAATGCAAGTCCTACTACTCCACCGATCGATTTTTGGGAACGCACCTTGCTCATGTATTCCCGCAGGTAAACAGAGCCTGGTTTAACAATTTCTGACAGAAGAATAGATTGCTCACCTATACTTTCAGGCACTGACCACTGTAGCTTGTCCTTTAGCCACGGTAGCTAAAATAGCTAAAACTTGAGATCATCACCAAAATCTCGAATAACTTCTGATATTGTTAATTTTTACTAATAAACATAGTATAAAGTATAGATGATTTCCTGACCCAAGATCACATTTTATTCTTTTTTCGACTTCCATCTAAAAACCGAGAAAAAAGCCAAACCCCCCATTGTACCATAAAAAAATTATGCAAGGGGTCTATAAGAACTCTTGCAAATTAATTATATGTTATAATGATGGGTTAACTAATTTTCCCCAAAAAATTAGTTAATCAGTACATTCGTCCTGAATGAAAACTTGAAGTTTAACTTTTAACTCAAAA
>SFCA01000235.1:0-5169 GCA_007095475.1 Microcystis aeruginosa Ma_QC_C_20070703_M131
AAGACACCTAGTAAGAAGTGGAAAATGACTAACTGGTAGGGACCACCGTTGTATAACCACTCATCTAAGGAAGCAGCTTCCCAGATGGGGTAGAAGTGGAGTCCAATGGCGTTAGAAGAGGGAACAACCGCACCGGAGATGATGTTGTTTCCGTAGAGTAGGGAACCAGCTACAGGCTCGCGAATACCGTCAATGTCCACGGGAGGAGCGGCGATAAAGGCGATGATGAAGCAGGTGGTGGCGGTGAGCAGGGTGGGGATCATGATCACACCGAACCAACCGACATAAAGACGGTTGTTGGTGCTGGTAATCCACTGGCAGAACTGCTCCCACAGGGAAGCGCTCTCGCGCTGTTGTAGAGTGGTGGTCATGGTTGGATAATTTCTGTATGTATTAGGTTGTCAAGGTTCGTTGTTTGACATGAGTTAATACTATCGTCTTTTTATAGTTATGTAAAGGGGTTTTAAGAAATGTTTTTTTATCAATGTCATAACTTTTACTTATATAATTGATGTTCAGGTAAACTAGAAGCAGACAAATTCTGCAAAAATAAGCAATGATACCCGAAATTACCGCAAAACTATTGGAAGCGAAGAAGGAAAAAGGCCTCAGTTTCGCTGACCTAGAAGCGATTCTAGGACGAGATGAGGTGTGGATTGCCGCTGTTTTTTACCGGCAAGCGAGCGCCTCCCCAGAGGAAGCGACGAAAATTGTGGCAGCTTTGGGACTGGGACCGGCCTACATCCCCTGCTTAACCGAGTATCCTGTCAAGGGATTGGGTCCGGTTGTCCCCACTGACCCCCTGATTTATCGTTTCTACGAGATCATGCAGGTGTATGGAATGCCACTAAAATCGGTGATTCATGAAAAATTCGGCGATGGTATTATGAGTGCGATCGATTTTACCCTCGACGTGGATAAGGAGGAAGACCCTAAAGGCGATCGCGTTAAACTTACCATGTCGGGTAAGTTTTTACCCTATAAGAAGTGGTGAGTCCGGCCAAAGTCAACGGTAAGGGATTTCTATTCCTTGCCGCTCTTGCTATTTTTCTTAACCAAACTTAACAATTGACAGCAAAATTTTGCTTGCTTTTTTTTTGTAGATTTTGAGAGAATTTAAAATAGATTCCAGCGCTCAATCACCCGGGAGATACAATGACGATTCAACTTCAAGAAATTTTAGAAAAGCTTCAGTGGAGATACGCTGTCAAAAAATTTGACCCGTCTAAAAAAATTTCTGAAGCAGATTGGTTTGTCTTAGAAGAAAGCTTGAGACTGGCTCCTTCTTCATATGGTTTGCAACCCTGGAAATTTATTGTCGTTCAAGATCCAAAAATTCGTGCGGCGCTTACTCCGGTCAGTTGGAATCAAACTCAAGTAGAGGATTGCTCCCACTATGTGGTACTTGCTACTCTTACCAAAATTGAAGTAGCATATGTCGAGAAATTCGTCGCAAAAATAGCTCAAGTTCGAGAATTAGATGTCGCTTCTCTGGAGAATTATAAGAATCTGATGGTGTCAGATTTAGTTAATGGGCCACGCTCAGCAATTGTTCAATGGTGGTCTCAGCGACAGAGTTATATTGCGATGGGAATGCTGATGGAAACCGCCGCCTTGCTCGATATTGATGCTTGTCCACTAGAAGGAATCGAGCCAGCCGCTTATGATCGTATTCTGCAATTAGAAGGTAGCGGCTATGCAGCAGTAGCAGCAGTGGCTCTCGGCTATCGCTCCTTAGAAGACAAATATCAACTGTTGAAGAAAGTTCGCTTTGATCGCGATGATGTTATTGTCTGGCGTTAGTACAATAAGACTATATCAGTTGAGGGATTGTTTATGAATCGAGGAAAACTGGTTGCGATCATTACTGGAGCGATTGCGATTGCGATCGCAATCGCTTATTTAATTCTGGTGCAATTACTAGATTTTCGTGGAGAAATGATACCCGCTCCTCCACTCTTTTTGGGATTTTAGATTTTAGATTTTGGATTTTGGATTGCGAGTTTCCCTTGTTCCAAGGCAGAGCCTTGGAACACAATATCTAAGGCTCTGCCTTAAAATAGTATTCAGGTAGAACCTGAAGAGAGCGTTCCCAGGTTCTACCTGGGAACGAGATCTTACTCATAACTGATAACTGATAACTGCCTAACCTAAATCTCGGTCTTTAGTGACGGTAATTTCCTTAGATAAATGTCGATACCAAGTAAAATAGAGACCGATGGAAAGTAAAAGAAAAACCAAAGCCAAAATCTTCAAACTTTGCCACTGCTTGATGATTAAAACAATCCCCATCATAAAGAGGACTAATTGCCAAGGAACGGTGAGAAAAGCGGCGATGATATCCCGTTGATTTTCCGCTTTAATTTTTGCCTGTAGGTTAGGTTTAACACTGTGACGGACTTCTCCCCAAAAGCCAAAAGGTCGGGTAACATTATAGAAATTTTCCATGACTAAACTATCGGTGGGAGGAGTTAACAAAGTAGCGATAATACAGCCAGCTAAAGCGAACAAACTCGGCACAAGAAAGAGAATATATTCCTGATATTGACTGTGACGGAAGAAAGGTAAAATTATCACTTGTGAGGCAATAGCCGCAATCATTCCCGCTAAAGTTCCCACAGCAAAACCATAACCATTAAAGCGCCACCAATACCAACGTAATAGGAGAGGAACTGCTAATCCCACCCCTAATCCCGTGGTTAACCAACCCCAAATATCATTGACATTTTGGATATTAACACTCAAAGCTAAGCCAATTACTACCACAAAAATCGAGGCCAAACGACCTTGAAAAACTAACTCCCTTTCTCCCGCATTTGGTTTCAAAAAAGCTTGATAGATATCTTTGACCCAATAGGCAGCACTAGCGTTAATAACTGCGTTAAAAGTGGACATAGCTGCCGCTAAAAAAGCAGCAATTAATAACCCTTTCATCCCCACAGGAATATATTGAGTAATAACCGTGGCCAGAATTCTTTCTGGATCCGTAATCGTGCCTTCGGTTAAACCGTAGTGAATACCTAAAACCGCAAAAGCTGTGACTAAAGGCCAACGGAAAGAAAGCAGAACAATCCAGAATAAAGATAATAAACCGGCATCTCGATCGCTTTTGGCGGCTAGGTATCGTTGTAACATATAACCACCGCTGCCGCTGCAACCTTCGATGATGGTTTTAACTAAATAAAAGAAAATCACCCCACCAAACAAATTAAAGATGGCATAATCTCCGGGTAAATCCAAAGTTAAGGAGGGAAAAATACTAGCCCAGTCGCTTAAATTCCAAGTTTTTGGCTCCGCTGCCCCCGGAATTGCCACCGTGAAACTATCGGGAAGATTAACAGTAAAAAAGGCCACTGTCGATACATAAATTACCGCCACAAAAATCAGAAAACCTTGAAATAAATCGGTAATTACCCCACCATAAAAACCACTGGCCACCGTATAAATCAAGGTTAGAAGAATCAATATCACCGAAGCAAGACGATCATCCATACCCAAAAACTGCCCTAAAAATTTCCCCCCCGCAACGGAGAAATAACTCATCGCACCGATAGAGAATAAGAGAGTGGCGACGGCGCTAATAATTCGGGCAAAATTTCCCTGTTTTCCCGGTCCGAAGCGAAACTGCATCCATTCCGCCATGGTCATAACTTGGGCGCGGCGATTCCATTTGCCCATAAAAGCCATGAGAAAGGCCATAATTAGGACAACACCGCCGCGGATTTCGATAAATAGTCCTTTGGGGCCGACGGCGTAAATTAGGGCAGAAATGACCATAGTTCCCGCTAAATCGGTGTTAGCTGCCATTCCCGACACCCCTAACATCCACCAAGGCAAATTGCGATTACCTAAAAAGTAGGATTCTAGACCTTGAGAAGCTTTTTTCTCGGCTATAATCCCGATTATTAGGGTTGCTGCCAGATACACCAGCACAATTACATAATCAATTAACTGCATAGTTCGGATCAATTTAACTTTCGATCGTTATAGCATCAATTGACTACGATTTCTGGCTAACGGTTTCTTTTTCTAAGATTTGCACCCGTTGCTCCAGCTTTTTTAAATCTTCCTTTAATTCAATTACTAAAGTGGCTAAACGCTGGAACAGTGGGTCAGTTTCCCCGACTACTTCCCCATTTACTATACCCGTTCCCGATCGCCGTTGGGGAATCGGAGCGGCATTTTCCCCGCGGATGGTGATTCCTCGGACCTGACTTTCAAGGCGCTCGACTCGATTGCGGAGACTAATTAACTCCGATCTTACCGCCGTATCCGATTGTGCCTTGCTGGCATTAACAAAACTCAGTATTAGCAAAAGGGAGATAATCAGCGTTAAAAAGCCAGAAACAGAGATTTTAGCTAATTTCATCGATTTTACCCCCTATCTATCTGACCCGACTTAATGTTAAGAAACGTGGCTAAATCTAAAGCTTAATTGCAATTCCGCCCCCGGGTGATTAGTTGCTCAAAAGAGGATGATAAGGTAAAAAGCACGATTTTGTCGAAATTTGGCCTTATCTCTATGTATAAAAACTCGGATAAAGATTTTCTCGGAGCGGCAATCACAGCCGGTTTAGGTGCAGGAATCGTCACTTCTTTTGCTGTCAATCAAGGACAAGACATCGGTACAGCTTTAGGAATTACCGCTTTAGCGGCTCTTTGCGGTGTCATCTGCCGTCATTTTGACCTAATGTGATGCAATCTTCCTCACACCTCCAATTCTGCCGAAAAATCCCGTTTTTTCTCGTATTGATAGGGACCGAGCAGAGCGCCCCAAATTCCCTTACCAGTGCCGGGATCTAGGCCTTTATCGTAGGTTTTTAGGCTATGACTCGTCACCTCGAAACCTAAAGCCACCTGATAGGTTGTACCCTCATAGGTGAATTGACAGCGCTGTTCCGGTTGCGGTTGGGCGATAAACTGGTATTGATGATCAGCGAGAGTATGGACTTGAACCGCTAAAGTGCAAGTAGGCAGGAAAGTTAGGTCTTTTAAGCTAATTTTTCGCAAAATATCGGGATTTTTGCCCGCACCTTGCACGGATTTCAGGTCATCGAAAATTTTGGGTCTGAAACCCCGTCGTTCTACGACGGCTTTACTGTTAAATATGAGCATCGTTTACGAAATATATGCTTAAATGTGAGACATGGAAAAAGCCTATTCGTTTCG
>SFCA01000236.1:0-32790 GCA_007095475.1 Microcystis aeruginosa Ma_QC_C_20070703_M131
CCTTCTTTTAATCTCTCTCTTGGTTTATAAACTTCAGCTATTAGAGGAAAGGTCATCCCTCTCAATAAACCATAAGCCGTTACTGCTACAATTACCTTTTCAATCTTTCCGAGATTACCAATGTATTGTCTCTTGACATAATCGGTTGTTTTCTCCTTCTTTTTATTTCCTGTTTCGTCGATAATTACCATGATTTCTTCCCCCCTAATCAGATTGAGAATTAATTTCAATCTTCTATTTCTCAATTCTTCTACTGACCAAGGTGCCTCGGTTAAAAAGCGCTCTAATCCTTCGGCATCTTCCAATCCTACTACCTTAGCTATCGCTGGTAAAGTTTTCCTTTTTATCTCTGAAATTAGCCCCAGATGTAGATACTTGAAATATTCAAAAGTTCTAACTTCTGGAAATAAGTCTCTATAGTTTTCGCAGTAGTCATCAATGAATTTAACCGTTGGTTGGGCTGGGCGTGGCTTAACCATATACCACCTCTTGATTTCAGGCTATATATCTTAATTCTATCTCCCCCAGACTCCCTCCAAGAGCGTTAGCGCTCTTGGAGGGAGTCTGGCAAGAGTCTTACAGTCTCTCAACTCTAGCTCTCTTATGGGGTAAGCCTTCAAGCTATCGCTAACTAACAGAAACCCGAAATTTGAGTTTTTATGAGAAAAAAAGTTAGCGAACATTTGTCAAGCAAGGGTTTCAGAATCTAGATTCGGTCAGGGATTTCCGAAAGTCCCAGAAGAGCGATAGATGTAAAAAACCTATACCTATGAGGGATGCCCGGGGGGGCGAACTCCTGTAGTCAGACTGTAGAGAATTGGTATAAAATAAGACCAAGGGGGGCGACTGACATCTGAGAAACGATACCAACCATGACAGGTCTGGACTTACAGCAATTATTACTAGAAAAATGGGGTCGTTCCTACGATATCCAGCTGCGACGCATCAAAGATAAAGTTCACGTGCAGGTAATGTGGAAATATCTTGAACAAGCTTCTTTTCCTCTCTCTGAGTCTGAATATCTAGAACATCTCAATGCGATCGCTAATTATCTCCACGAATGGGGTGGTGTTAGTCAATTTCAAGCTTTTATCCGTGAAACCCGCGAGCGTCCCCGTCTCGGTAAAGCGGTTAGTCTGCCCCTAGATCTAGGTGAAAGAGCCTCGGAATGGCTAATCAGTGATCAGTAGGAGTGTGAAGTAATACCAAATCCGTTTTTATTGGATGACTGATTCCCAATCCAACTTTAAAAACCCAGTTATGGATTGTTTCTCGCTGCGGCGAATGCAATTCGCCCCTACAATAATAAACCCCTTGCATAATTAATTTTTGAGGGTTCAAAAACGTCAAAGGTAAGGATTAAATCGCATGAAATCTGTAAATATAGCGTTTCTCGCATCTGTGCGGCACACTTAAACCTTTGCTGATTAAGCTGTTCAGGATCGGGAATGTACCTCTTGTGAATCAGAAACGCTATAGACCATTTAATTGATTATTATTGATTCTTAATTCTCCTGACTACTGACTACTGACTCCTAACCCTAACAACAATTTTTGATTTTTACAAGAGGTCTAATATGATTGCGCCAATGGTAGGGGCGCAACGCGTGCGCCCAAAATGTCATCTAGATATTTCGACAAAATTGAGATGCACCAGGCATAATCATCTCTGTCATTGCTTTTGAAAAATGGTATGACAACAAGGGCTGAATCTAAAACCTAATTGGTTAAGCTAAAAGCTTTGATCTACCTAGTTTCTAACCTTCTTTTTAGGTAGGAGAATTGCCAGATTCTATCTTTTGCATGAGTGCCTGTTGCCCCTTGCCTTCAGAAGTTGATAACTGATTCAAGGCTGACGGCTAAAAAGCTGATAACTGATAACCCGGGAGAAAATATAATTGTAGCTACCTACCCATTCCTGATTAATACCTATGGCAGAAGAAACCACCACCCCCGCAACCCCGGCAGCAGAAGCAGAAAAACCGGCTCAACCCGCGGCTGCTAAAAAGCTCAAGGAGCCTACCGTCGAGGAAAAACCCTTTGCTGAATTTATTGAGCGGCATTTTCAGCCCGCACTGGCGGCAGCCTTGCAAAAGCTCGGCATAACTGATATGAAGCTATCCTTTAAACAGGATAAAATTCCTGTGTCTGGCCTTTCTAGCTCTCCCTGTTGGCAGTTAACCGGCAATTGGCTCGATGGAATGCGTCAATTTAGCATTTATTTTCTCGAAGAAGACATCAATGGCAAAAAAGCTTTTTCGCAAGCTGAGGGCGGCGCTCAACCTAGTACCCTTGAGTCATTTATGATCGATGAAAGGAAAGTTAGTCTTGATTTACTGTTGTTTTACACCCTGCAACGGCTTAACGGTCAAAAGTGGTTGACGAGAAACTAAAATTGCTGAGGATTAGCGATCGAGAAGGGGGGTAAAATGAGCATAGACTACCACTGCTTATCGATCGCTAATAGTAACTATGCGTGTATTTGTACTACTTTTTAACGCGGGTACGGAAAACGAAGGTATCCATACGATTCAAATGGGAGCTATCAATAAGGTATTGATGTTTGAATCAGAAGATGATGCCACCCGTTATGCGCTGCTCTTAGAGGCACAGGATTTTCCGACTCCCACGGTAGAGAAAATTGATTCGGAGGAAGTGGCAGAATTTTGTCGCAGCGTCGGCTATCAAGCGGAAATGATTGAAGCGGGTATGTTGGTAATTCCCCCCGAAAGCAATGCCTCAGAGTTGGATTGGCAAAAAGAGGAAGTCCCCCCCGCCGAGGAGGAGTTTTCCGAGATTCCCGATGGGGAATTAGACAGCATCCGTCGTCGTCTAGAAGGACTTTTGTAATAAACCTCTTGTAAAAATCGAAAATTGTCCTGCTTGGTTAGGAGACAGGAGACAGTAGCCAGTAGTCAGGAGTTCGGAGTCAGAAGACAGGATAATAAATCAACGTTATTCCCCGTTCCCTGTTCCCTGATAACTGATAACTGATAACTGATAACTGAATATGACAACTGAATATGACAACTGTGGGGGAATTGGGCGAAAATTTGGTGGCGGATTGGTTGCAATTACAGCAATGGCATATCCTCCAGCGTCGTTGGCGTAGTCGTGGCGGTGAAATCGATTTAATCGTCTTGTCTAAATCTCAGGCGATTCTCGCTTTTGTCGAGGTGAAAACCCGCAGTGCTGGCAATTGGGATTTAGGGGGTAAATTAGCGATCAATGACCGTAAACAGGAGAAAATTTGCCAAGCTGCCCAGATATTTCTCTCTTTTAACCCCAAGTGGTCGGATTTAACCTGTCGTTTCGATGTGGCTTTGGTTAGTTGTCAAAAAAGTTCTCTATTAGCTTTGCCTCAGTTTTCCCTTGATTATCCCTGTCAGCTAAGGGAAGGTTATCAATTGCAGTTACAGGAATATCTCGTGGCAGTTTTCTAAAAACACAATATGCCCGCCTAGGGAGGCGGGCTTTATCCTGTACAAACGATATGGACTCCTAAAAAATTAACGGACTCAATACAATAGAGGTTTACGGAACCCACAACAGTCTATCTGTCAACTACCAAGATTTCTCAGTTTACCGACTCAGGTGCTGATTACGGCTCACTCCATCCGTCCTATCTTGAGCGACAGAGGCGAAACCATACTTTACTTTACAAACTTTGAGAATCTGCGTCCGATTTAGCTGTTGCGTTGATCTAGAGCAGGTGGCACAGGCTCTAGGTCTTTTTGCCTGGAAGGAAGTTGAGTCGCTTCCTTTGTGCCTTATGTTTTTAATATAACACCTTTGTCGGGACTTGATCGACCTTGTGATTAAAGTTTACACTTATTGATTTTTAGCAAAAATTGCTGTTGCAAAACTATAGGAAGTGGGGTGTGGGGTGTGGGGTGTGATTACTGCTCACCGATTAGGGACTGAATCTCCTCTTTGTAGGCAAAAGGAGCGCGACTGAGAGCCTCTTGAAAGAGGGGTTGAGCCTCTTGATTTTTGCCCTGTTCTTTTAGTACGATCGCTGTGGCTAAAATCGGTCGGAAATCGTTAACATCCATTTGTTGAGCTTGTTTATAGGCTTTTAAAGCTTCCGGATAATTTTGCTGCTCGAAATAGATTTTGCCTAAAAGTAACTGAACGGAAACGATATCGATTAAACTAGCGGGATTATTGGGATCGGCAGCAGCTTTTAAAGCGCGAGCAATCGTGTCTTTGACCAAACTAATCGCCTCGATAGAGCGGTTTTGGCTGAGAAATAAATTAGTCAATCCAGTTAAGGCCCGGAGATCTTGGGGATGGGAAGCTAAAAGGGCGCGATAACTGCCTGTGGCTCCTGCATAATCCTCTATTTGCCGTTTCGCTTCTGCCAAAAGTAGTAGATAATCGGATTGTTGGGGGTTAAGTTGCGCTAATTTTTCTAAAGGTTCGATCGCTTGCCTTAAATCGCCCTGCTGTAGGCGAATATCTAATAATCCCCGCAAAGCCGCCTGATTATCGGGTTCACGCTCTAAAACCATCTGATAACCGAGTGCTTGACTGGCTAATTTCTCTTGTTCCACTGCGGACAGATGACTCTGGCCCGGGGAGTGCTGACTCTGGAGAATAGAAGTCAATAGCGGCATGGTCGAGAAAGACAGCAAAGCAAATAACATCAAGATGAGACCGATGGACAGCCAACGACGGTTAGAGAGAGAGGTTTTCATAGACTGGGGTGCGAGGGGACAGACAAGAAAATGTATAGAAATCTGGAGATTTGATGAGGGGATCGCTCGAATTCGCCGCTCTTTATTGAGTACAATGGGCAGACGGTCAAGACTCAAAAGGGTTTTGACCAGGTTGACAGTCAGAAGATCATGGTTCTTAATATATTAGATGCCAGTAGATTCGCCCTAGAGGGTTATTGTAACCCCCCAGATCGCGCTTTTGACTTGCTTGATTACCAATTTACTATGTGTCTCCGCCGCTAGGAGTGTGATATGAATCGTCCTGGGAATCGGTTTACCGAATCACCGAAAACCCCCCCGACTGCTGAAGTGGAAATTCAGGAAGTCCCCCTTAAATCCCCCCATACTGAGGCTGATTTAGCCGTAGAGTCAGCTACCCCCGAAGAAGTCAAACGTCAACAACCGATCCCCCCTCCCAGTCATCTGCGGCAGTATCGGGCGATCGGTCTCGTCTATGGCCATTATCAGCGATCGGAGGAACAATTAACTAAAGGCAATATCTTAACTGCCGATGGTACTCTGATCGATTCTGTGATTCTCGGTCGGGTGATCAGTTTGGTTAAAAATCATCTCGATCTGGAAAAACCCCATCTTTGGGTAGTTTATCCGCGCACCCGTCAGGAAAATGATGCCCTTCATGTTCAGATTGTCGGTGTTTGGGAACCAGAAACCCTGAAAAAGGAAGATGATCCAGAGATAGAGCCTCTCCTCGCTTCTACCCCAGGTTATTTCTCGATTCGAGGTGAAGTTATCTTTACCGAACGGGAAAATCAAGCGGTAGTGGTCAAAATCCGACAAATGCCCAAAACTGAAGCGGAGAAACCCAAGTTTTTTAAACTAAAATTGCGCGGCACTTTACCAGGTAAACCAGTCAGTCGTTTTTGGGATTTTCAGGTACAACTGAAAGGGGATGCCTTAACCATTTTGGAAGGTTTAGACCTCGGTTTTGCCAGCAAGAAAAAACCGATGGGTAAGGGAGGTTTTAAAAAGCCTTTTGATAAAAATCGTCATCCCTCGGTCGATAGATATTCTCGACTGGAAGGGGAAGAAGAAAAACGACCTTTTCCCCCCGGACAATCCCCTCTCCCGCGCCCTTCCCGACCCAAACCCGTATCAGAAAACTAATTTTTTCTTAAGGATGGGTTTCTCACCCATCCCTAGGTTTACAGTTTTTTTTCAGGAGTTACTTGATACTTAGTATTAGGAATATAAGCGCGAATGTTATAACTATAATCTGTTCCTAAAATCTCGGTGATAAAAACCGCTAACTGAGTGCCTAAAATCGCTTCATCGGCAGAATTAAAAGATTTATAATCTTCTATTAACCATTCTTGGCCACCATTAACTAAAGTACATTTAAATGTACCAAGAGATTCGGCAATTTCTGTATTTTCTGTATAGTTTCTCGTTTTTACTTTCCCCGCACTATCTGCCCTCAAACACAATTGATTAAGTTCTGCATAAAATTTGGCAGGAATTTTGTCTAAATCACCCCCTTTAGTCATCCAACGCACAAAAAGATGGAAAGACCAAGGAAGATTGAGGTAAACTAGATAACATAAAACCAGAATAATTGTTAAAGATAAGGAGGGGATCAGGAATTTATTATATTTCCTTTTTTGGGAGCGATTTAAGTGTTTTGCTAGATCTAGCTTTGATTTTTTCATGAATTTTAATTGGTTAAAAGTAAAAAAAATAAGATGTATAAAAAAATCCTGCGTTTTGCTCCGATTATCCTGTCCTTGAGTTTGTTTATTCTAGCGGTCTGGGCAATTAGTCAAGAATTTAAACACTACACTTTTGCCCAACTCTTGGCTAGTTTGGATCATATTACCACAAGTCGTAAGCTAGAAGCTATTTTTTGGATGGCTTTGGGTTATTTATCGATGACGGGTTATGATCGCCTAGGTTTTTATTATATCAATCATCCCTTAGCTTTAGGAACTATTATCCGCACTGCTTTTATCAGTTATGCCCTTGGTAATACCATTGGTTTAACCTTATTTTCTGGGACAGCGATTCGTTATCGTTTCTATACTCCTGCGGGGGTGGGGGTGGTGGATATTGCCAAAGTTATTACTTTTACCCATTTAAGTTTTTGGTTAGGAATGTTAGGCATTGGTGGTGTAAGTTTCCTCCTCGATCCCCAACGGATTCCTCAACTTTTAAAATTACCTTTTTTAACTACCAAACCTTTAGGAGTAATTTTTTTATTGCTAGTTACGGGCTATTTTTTCTTGGCTCTCACCTATAAAAAACCGATAAGAATCGGCAAAGAAAATATCTATTTACCCTCTTGGACTCTTTCCCTGGCTTTGATTTTGTTGACTTTTATTGATTGGATATTAGCCGCTAGAGTTCTATCTCTTCTTCTCCCGGACAACTATAATACTTCGTTTTTAGGATTTTTCGGTCTCTATGTATTTGCTATGACGGCAGGGGTATTAAGCAACGTGCCGGGGGGAATAGGTGTTTTTGAGTTTATCATGCTGAGATTGCGCCCCGAATATGTATCTAATGCCGAGCTTTTCGGTTCTCTAATCGCCTATCGAGCTATTTATTATTTCCTGCCTTTAATTGTCGCTTTTGTCTGGTTGTTGGGTTACGAAGCTCGCAGAAAATAGGGCCAGCAAATTAGCTTAAACGGACAAAAAAAGTCCCCATGCCTTCATAGCTGGGGAGCATCAATCTAGTAGGCTAAAGTTTCTAAAGTTTCCCGTAGATAGGAACAAATGCGAGCATCGGCATCGTCTCTATTTTTACCTGATTCTAGTTGTTCTTGCTGCCAACGCCGAAAACCGGAACTAGCGGCGATGGCTTGTTTTAAATGCTCCCAAGTGTGATGATCTTTGTGAAGCGGGGTGTCAGAAAATGTGGTAGAGTTGCCCATCTTTACCTCTGGTGGTAGGGTTGCACCCTTTAACATAACTTAAAAATCGCTGAAAATTCTGATAACTGGGACACAATTAGGCAGAAAAAGGTGTTGCCTAGCGGGAAAGCTGCGGAGATGCCAACACCTTTTTTGAGGAAATATAGCGGATTTTTAGGAGATTTTGCTGGTTTCTGCCGCTTCTTCCACTTCCACTGCCGCGTTTAAAGCTGCGGGGGGAATGGGGATAGGAAATACCGACGGCAGGTTAGCGGCGACATCTTCAGGAGGCTGCCCGGGGTGAAAACGACGGTAGGTTAAAACACCGGCTACGGTGATTGCTCCTGTAGCGGCGGCAACCCCTAAAATAAGTTTGTTAGGATTCACATGGAAGGTGGTATTGCTGCCAAAAATGCTTTTACCTTGAGCGAAAGCACAAGCGGAGGCGCTGCCGGCATCAAGAGTACCTAAAACAATGCCACTGACGAGGGTGGCACTAACGGCGATGGAGGTGAAAAAAGTTTTCTTCATAATTGCCTTGGGGATAGGTTGTCAATAGCGATTATCCTTGCATTATAGATATCTAAATCACAATTGTCTATTTTATTTCCGTTGGTGACATTGGAATAATTTTGTTTAAGGATAATGAATTATCAATATCGTGTCGGGGGTAGTCTTGCCTATAACCATCCTACCTATATCGAGAGAAATGCCGATCGAGAACTGTTAACGGCGTTAAAAAATGGTCAATTTTGCTACGTTTTTAACTGTCGTCAGATGGGCAAGTCCAGTTTAAGGGTACGAGTTACCCATATTTTACAGCAATTGGGCATGGATTGCGCGTCCGTAGATATAACCAGTATTGGTAGTAATGATAATTTATCCCAATGGTATAATGGCGTGATCACCCGTTTGTTTTTAGGATTTAATCTGACGGGAAAAATTAATCTTAAATCCTGGTTGCGCGAGCGAGAGGATTTACCCCCCGTGCAGCGTTTGGGACAATTTATCGAGGAAGTTTTATTAGTTTATTGTCGGGGAGAGAAAATATATATTTTTATCGACGAGATCGATAAAATTCTCAGTTTACAGTTTTCTCTAGATGACTTTTTTTCCCTGATTCGTTATTGTTATAACCAAAGGGCGGAAAATGCCCAGTATGAAAGAATTACTTTCGCTTTATTCGGTGTTGCTACCCCGGCAGATTTAATTCGCGAAAAGACCCAAACATCTTTTAATATCGGCCAGGCGATCGAATTAACAGGATTTAATCTGGCAGAAATTGCTCCTTTAGCCGCAGGATTATCCAGTCAAAGTAATTATCAACCCGACTGCTTAGAAAAAGTTATTTTTTGGACGGGAGGACAGCCATTTTTAACCCAGAAAATCTGTCAGCTATTGCTGGAAACTAATTTAGAGATTGAGATGCTGATCAAAGAGAGAATTATTAATAATTGGGAATCTCATGATGAACCGGTTCATCTGCGAACCATTGCCGATCGCTTGTTAAGAAATCAAGACAAAGCGGGTCGTTTGTTAGGTATCTATCAACAAATTTTAGAAAAGGGGGCAATCCTCTGCGATGATAGTCCAGAACAAGGGGAATTAAGGTTATCGGGGTTAGTGGTAAAAAAAGATAATCAATTAGTAGTTTATAATCCTATTTATCGAGAGATATTTAATCTCAATTGGGTGGAAAAACAATTAGAGCAATTGCGTCCCTACTCAGAAGCGATCGCCGCTTGGCAACAGTCTAATTATACCGATGAATCGCGGCTTTTACGCGGAAAAGCTTTAAATAATGCTCTCGATTGGTCTCAGGGTAAAAGCTTAAGTAATCTTGATTATCAGTTTTTAACTGCTAGTCAAAATCTCGATAAAAGAGAGGCAGAAATTAGCCTAGAAACTCAGAGGCAAGCTAATAAAATTTTAGCAATAGCTCACCAAAAAGCTACCAAAAGAATTCAAATTGGCTCGGTAATTTTAATTGCTTCTCTCTTGGGTTCTCTCTTAGCTTTTATTCAGGTAAAACAGGCGTGGCAGCAAGTGGAAACCGCTCAACTAGGTATTCAATTACAGCGCAAGGGTGATAGTTATTGGCAACAATTTCAATTTGAACAATTAGAATCTTTAATTGCGGCCATGCAAGCAGTAAATAGTTTAAAAAATATCGTTACTGATGACCAAACTCTAGGTAAATATCCTGCTACCAGTCCAATTATTACCCTACAACAAATTTTAGATCGCATTCAAGAAAAAAATCAACTGCAAGGACACCGGGGAACTATTTATAGTGTTAGTATTAGTCCTGATCGTCAAAAAATCGCCACTGCTTCTCAAGATGGGACAGTAAAAATTTGGAATCAAAAAGGTAAGAATATTCAAACTTTGACAGGTCATCAGGGAGCCGTTTATAGTGTTAGTTTTAGTCCCGATGGTCAAAAAATTGCCACCGCTTCCGAAGATAAAACCGCCAAAATTTGGAACTTGAAAGGGCAAAATTTAGTCACCTATCCTGACCATCAAGAATCAGTTTATAGTGTTAGTTTTAGTCCCGATGGTCAAAAAATTGTAACTACTTCCAGGGATAAAACCGCTAGATTATGGAATTTATCAGGTCAAACTTTACAGGTATTTAAGGGACATAAAAGATCGATAGATGCAGCTAGTTTTAGTCCCGATGGTCAAAAAATTGCCACCGCTTCCCGGGATGGTACGATTAAAATCTGGGATTTATCAGGTAAAATTATCTTGAGTTTAGGTCAAGATAATATTGGGGCTTTTTATAGTGTTAATTTTAGTCCCGACGGTCAAAAAATTGCCGGGGCAGCGGCCGATAAAACTGCTAAAATCTGGGATTTACAGGGAAATTTAAGAGCTACTTTCCGGGGACATCAAGATTTTGTCAACAGTGTTAATTTCAGTCCTGATGGCCAGTTTATAATTACCGCATCTAGTGACGGTAGTGCTAAAATTTGGGGACTGCAAGGGGAAGAAATAACTACTCTCAGAGGACATCAAGAATCGGTTTTTACTGCTGTATTTAGTCAAGATGGAAAAGAGGTGGTAACTGGATCGAGTGATGAAACGGCTAAAATTTGGCAACTGAACAATTTAAATCAAGCTAGGGCCGATAATACCAGTGTTAGCATTAATTCCCAGGGCAATATTATCGCTATTGCTAATAAAGATGGTCAGATTACTTTACTCGATTCCCAGGGGAAAAAAATTAGAGAATTTACCACAAGAATGCGCTCAATCTATAGTATTGCTTTTCATCCCGATAGTAATCAGATAGCGATTACAGGAAGAAATGGAAAAGTCCAAATCTGGAGTAAAAAAGGAACAATGCTTCAAGAATTTACTGCTAGTCAAGTACCGATTTATAGTCTTGCTTTTAATGGAGAGGGAACAGTAATAATCACGGGAACAAGCGAGGGAAAAGTTCAATACTGGCATTTAAGTAATCATCGTCCCCAATTAATTAATTCCTGGACAGCCGATGATCATATTATCTATGATTTGGCGTTTTCTCCCGATCACCAAAAAATTGCTACTGCTGCTCGGGGAAAGATTAAAATTTGGGATTTGCAGGGCAATCTTTTCGAGGAGATTAAAACTGATTCTTTTCCCGTTTATGGAGTTATTTTTAGTCCCGATGGTGAAAAAATCGCCGCTATTTCAAGGGATGGTACAGCTAGACGCTGGGACATGGACGGAAATTTGCGATCGGAGTTTAAAATAGAAGAAGATATCGTCTATGGGATCGCTTTTAGTGCTGATGGTCAAGAGATTGTGATTATTTCTAGGGATGGTCAAAAGCATCGATGGCCCTTAGAAACAGAATATAATTATTTACAAAAATTGCTCGATCGAGGTTGTCTTTGGTTAGAAGATTATCTCGGAAATCGTCCCGAAAAACGAGAAGCTCTGTCCCCGTGTAAGCCGCACTGAATTTAAACTGCGTACTGGAAAATTTAGTATTTAGCTCTGTCCGGATTTAGCCGCTTGGTATATCCTCACTAACCACGACAATTTTTGATTTTTACAACAGGTATTATTAACCCGCAGCAAAGCAAGGGTTAAGGAGACTTGGCGATAATTCCCAGACCTGAACCCAGATTATTATTAATATTTTCAACCCTAACTTTACTGATTATTGAGGGTAATAATCTGAGCGCTAAAACCTTGTTTAGTCAACTCTTGTACCCGTTGTTTAGCTTGGTATTGTTGCTGAAATAACCCCACTTGAATAACATTTTCTCCCGCGCGGATAAATGCGAGGGGTTCAATTTCTCTAATTTTTGCCAACGTTTCTGCACTATTACTCTGAACTTCAACGCGAAAGAGTTGATTAGTAGCAATAACCCGCTGCTGTGGTGGGGGAGAAGGGGGTTTATTGGCGCGATTTTGCGGTGTGGGGGCTGGTGGATTGACAGTTTGACGATTATTATTATTAATCACCGTAGCATCGGCAGGACGCACGGGAGCGGGGGCTTGAAAAACGTATTCTCTCAGGGGTTGATTACCGGAAACTGGGGCAGCCACCGGGGGGCGAACTGATGGAGAATTAACGAGGGGTAAATTTAAGGGTGAACATTGGGAACAATTAACAGCACTGGGACTGTCTGAACGTTTAGTTGCTTGTCTCACCGCTGGTGGTGAGGGCAAACGACGACCGGGATAAACATTCTGGGCAAAAGATAAGTTTGCTTTTAGCAGCAGCGTTCCTTGAGCGATTATCCCGACTTTTAACCAAAATAAAGCCGAGAAAAACAGTAGGTTTGTTCTCATCATACTAGCTTGTCCTCACACGAGATTTGGGTACACCATGTCCAAATTTTAAAGGAGGAGATGCTAGTCTAGAAAGTATATTGGTTAAAAATCATTACAAGATTTATGGGAAAAGTTGTTGTCGGTCTATCGGGGGGAGTAGATAGCTCTGTCGCCGCTGCCGCCTTACACGCTCAAGGTTATGATGTTATTGGCTTGACCCTGTGGTTAATGAAGGGTAAAGGTCAATGCTGCTCCGAGGGAATGGTAGATGCGGCCTTTATTTGTGAGCAGTTGGGGGTTCCCCATCATATCGTCGATAGTCGCGAGCTTTTCCAAAAAGAAATTATTGATTATCTAGTTTCTGGTTACGAAGCGGGAATCACACCGCTGCCCTGTTCTCAATGCAATAAAGCGGTAAAATTTAGCCCGATGTTGCATTATGCTAGGGAAACCTTAGAAGCGGATACTATTGCCACCGGTCACTACGCTAGAATTCGTTTTTCTCCGGAAAATAACCGTTATCAACTGCTGCGCGCCGTCGATAAAAATAAAGATCAATCCTATTTTCTCTATGATCTAACTCAAGATGTACTGCGTCGGACTTTATTTCCCTTGGGCGAACAAACCAAGGCAGAAACCCGCAGAATTGCCCAGGAATTCGGCTTAAAAACGGCAGATAAACCCGATAGTCAGGATTTGTGCTTGATTGAAGCTCACGGAACTATGCGATCATTCTTGGATAAGTATATCGCTGTTAGTGAGGGCGATATCGTCGATCTCGAGGGCAAAGTTTTGGGTAAACATAGCGGTATCCATCATTATACGATCGGACAACGCAAAGGCATCGGCATCGCCGCCGCCGAACCCCTCTATGTGGTAAAACTTGATCCCGTCATGAATCGGGTTATCGTCGGTAATCGCGAAAGTGCCGTTAGTGCCGATTGTCTTGTCGGACGGATGAACTGGGTTTCTATTGCCGAACCCACTACCCCTATCCGCGCGCAAGTACAGGTACGTTATCGTTCTTCGGCCGTTCCTGTCAATGTTATCCCCCTAGAAAATAATCAAGTGAAGCTGGTTTTCGATGAACCACAATTTAGTATCACCCCGGGCCAGGCAGCCGTGATTTATGAAGGGGAAATCGTCCTCGGTGGGGGGATTATCTCAGGATCAACCCCATAGGGAGGGCCACCAATCCACAGAATAACCTGATTATGGTTCGCGGGTCATTCTGCCAATTAGGGACTCTCCCCAGCAGATTTAGCTAAAAATTAACGACGGGGTACAGAAGCCTCGATGTTAATATTCATAGCGGAGACTCTTGGGACAGGATTGCCTTTGGCGCTACCGAGACCCCGGGCCATAGCCAAGAAGCTGGAAGGATCGCCAGCTTTGGGTTTTTGCTCTTGGGGAACATAGCGACGGACAGCATTCTGCCAAACGATTTGAGGGAAGCCCAAAATACCACGATAGTAGCCATCGTAGCGAGGCGAGGTGATGTTGAATGGACGTTCACCGATGTCGCGGCTGGCTAGGGTGCGACGACGTTGGTAGGGAACGGTATCATAACCAAAGCTTTGCAGATACTCGTCACTGTTGAGAAGTTGATCAACAAAACCTTGAATCCCTTTGGTGGCAACGACAATCGACCAAGCAATTTTTTCTCTTTCGCTATAGACATCGCGACCGAGAACTCTTTGTACTACCTGTTCGACAAAGCGATAGTTGCTGTTTTTCTCGTAGAAGCTGTTATAGAAGGTTTTCGATAACAGTAAACCACGAATGAAATCCCGCACCGATAATTGTCCATTGCGTAATTGGGATTCGAGGAAGGGTTCCCGATCCCATTTGAAGGCATGGAAGAAAATCTGACGGTAAGCGGCTTCGATTAAATCGTCCAGGTCGGTAGGGGAGAGGACATTTTCCGTCGTGTAAACTTTCGGTTTTTCGTCTCCACCGACATCATAACCAGCTACCCGCACGTTTTGGGACTTGGGGGCGTAATTTAAAAGAGGAATGGCCAAGGGTAAACCTCCGTATCCTTAGAAATGCTTAAAAAACTTTCCTCCTAATGATAAGGGAGTAAGTGCCAACTAGAAAAGAAATATTAAAAATTCTTACAATTGTTAAGAAAACTTGCTTACCATCCAGGGAGATGGGAGCGCCGGAGCGCCGGAGCGGGGAGCAGGGAGATGGGAGCGCCGGAGCGGGGAGCGGGGAGATGGGAGAAAAAACTGATGACTGATGACTGATGACTGATAACTGATAACTGATAACTGATAACTGAATTTACCAGCCACTAATCGAATAGGATGAAGGTTCGGGGGAATCACTAGAGACTGACTCCGATGACTGATTGCGCGATTCAGCACAAAAAGTGGCCGTATTAAAACCGCCAAAACGTTGAACTGTGCTAGTGCGGAGACGTAAATCGGCATCGGCAAACCAAAAACGCTCGATCGAGGTCATTGTTTCGTATTCTGTAATTAAGACTAAACCTTCCTGTTCATCAATGTGATAACGGCCCGCCACGGGAACGATTTCCGCATAACCTCGCTCCCGCAACAGAACACCAGCTTGGGGATTATCTTCATCGGGAATTAGCGCAAAAACGGTGGTTCCTTGATGATTTTCGTCTTCTTTGTCCCACTGCATCGAACCATCCCAACTGACAAAGGCACCCCCCACAGTCTTAGCGGGATCGACTTCGTGCATTTCACAGATAGCGATAATTTTCGGGTTATCGGCGCTTAAAGCTTCCACATAAATCTCGGAATCGCCAGTTTCTGAGCGTCGAAAGGGTAAATGATGGGTGGTGCGCTGAGATTTCCACTGTCCCGCACTTTTCTGAAAAAAGGTCATCCCGTCCATAGTTTTTATCCTCTATTTTTTCCATCTATTTTAACGCCATGGCGGTTTTCTGTAACCCTTGTCCCCCTCTCTCTCTCATTCATCCCCAAAATAATCATGATCGATTCTCTTGATTTCATAGATTTCTTTGGTCGATACACCTAAGTTATAATCGATCATCAATTGACCTAATTCTTCCCCATCAATCAGCACTATTTTTATCTCATTTCTGGGGGCATATTCTAAAGCTTCTTGGGTAAAATAGGAAGTGGTGATAAAAATACCTTTTTTGGCTCCTTGTCCCGCTAATGCCCCGACAAATTTCTGGATTTCTGGACGACCAACGGCATTATTATCAGCCCATCTTTTGGCTTGAATATAGATTATATCTAAACCGAGTCTATCTTCTTTTATTATTCCATCAATCCCTTGATCACCGCTCTTACCCACTGCTTTACCTGCATCTCTAATCGAGCCACCATAACCCATTTTTATCAGTAATTCTACTACTAATTTTTCAAAATCATCTGGGGATAATTTTCGCAAGATAGAAAGTAAGTCTGTCGCTAATGCTTGACGAATTTCTTGATAGGAGTTTGCTAGTAATTCCTCGGGATTTTGTTCTTGATCAGAAGCTAATAAATTGCTTTCAACAGTAATAGTTTCATTTTGCTTATTGACTCGATTGAATTCTTGAAATTCGGGAAACTGTCTCAGAAATTTGGCATCAATTCGAGCAGGATGTTGTCCTTTGGGGTGAGTCAATTAATCCCGCTTTCTTTAAATAGGTTTTTGCCCAACCGACTCGATTAGCAAAAATTTCTTGTTGTCCACTGGGAAGCATTTCTTTTCTTTCCGCTTCCGTGACTTGAAACTCTCTGACCAAGGCTTCAATAATTTCTCGATATTTATAAACTTTGCCATCTGCAAGTATTTTTAATAGGGGCAACATAATCGATTGAAAATCGGGAATGGGCATAGTTCAGATGAAAAGCGGGGCAGTCATTCCAATTATACAGCAACAAGCTCCAAGAATTTAGATAGATAATAATACCAAATCTGTTTTTAATAGTGCGATTAACTCCCAGTCGAACTTTAAAAACCCACTCCCTACTCCCCTAATTCCCCACTTCTCAGGGAAGCCTTTTCAGTGATCAGTAAACAGTAAACAGTGAACTAAAAACTCACATCTGATAACTGATAATTGATAACTGAATATAACTTAACTCAGTAAAAAAGACCTATTCGGATGGACAAGAAAGCCTTTTTTTAGGGCTTCTCGTCCTAATAACATCCGAAAACCCATAACATCGCGATTAGTCAAGGTTAATTCGATCGGCCATTGACGACCGCCAAGTAATACACTCGTTCTGATAACGGGACGTAGTTGACTTTGACCACCGGAATTTTTTACCTGTCGCCATTCGAGGATTTCCGCGGTGGTGGTGACAGTGTGGTGACTATCTTTTTGGTAGGGATGAACTTGAAAGCGCAGCCAATTGCGATCGCCATCTCGAAAAGGATGCAGATGAAAAGCGTGTAAGGCCGAGGAGCGAGCGCCTGTATCAATCTTGGCTTTAATTTTGGTAATGCCTAAATCGGGTAAATCGAGCCATTCTCGCCAACCGACGATCACTCGATCGAGGGTCATTTTTTTGTCTCTCGTCTAGAATATTCATTAATGTAGCAGAATTCTTAATTTCCTCCCTCTAAAAGTTTACAGATTGAATTTGAGCGACTACAATTAGACCATTCAAACTCCTGGGTGTAGTATGAATTTAAAACATCTGCTTCCGAAAATATTAACCACGATTTTGGCCACGCTCGTCACTTTTGTTTTTAGTCCTAGTGGGAATAAAGCTCTATTAGCGGCCGATACTCAGGCTGATCATCAGTCTAATCTGGAGGGGCGATTAGCAAAAGTTCGGGAAATGATCGGTCGGCAGCGCATTATCGATGAAAAGCCACAGACTTTAGATAAATCGGTTAAAATAGGGGGGCAAGCGATCGCTAAAAAAACAGATGATGGCGGTTCTGGTGGGGGTACAATTCCCACTCCCCCTACTCCTTGGCACAATTGGACCAATTGGGGTAATTGGGGTAATGAACCTCAAGCTAATCGATAAATCCTCAAACAATTTGTAGTATGTATTACATTATTTTCACGAGGCACTATGAGACAGAAACGTAACTTTTGGCAAAAACTAGCAATTTTGCTGACTACGACTCTAGCAACACTTTTCGGCTACGGTCAATCGAAAGTCTTATCAATAGAAGCTAAGGCCGCCTCTAGGTTGGGTGTGCAGGAACGTTTGGATCGGGTGAGAGAACAGCTAGAATTGCATAAACAGGAATTAAACAGTCAAGATTATGGGTCGGATTCCCCGAATAAACCAATAGATAATTTAGAGGAACAATCAGAACAAAGATTGGCACAGTGGGGCGATTGGTACAATGGCTGGAGAAACTGGGCAAATTGGGGAAATTACTAATAGTTTTCGAGCAATTATCACTCCTGAAATAGCTTAAATGTAGCCACTCTTATTTTTGAATCCTGTGTAAAGGCTAATTTTTGTCTATATACACTTACTCCTGACACACAAAAACCTTACATCTTATTTTTAGCGAGAACTATTATCATAATTCCACGGGTAAAAATGATTGAACTTCTCAGACAATATATAGACAATTGGGGATATAAACCTTCCGAAAAGGGTTCAGTCAAGTTAGTGGTTATTCAACCCACAACTTTTTGTAATTTAGATTGTGACTATTGTTACTTGCCCGATCGCCAGCTAAAATACAAACTATCCCTAGAACTGATAGAACCAATTTTTAGAAATATTTTTGCTAGTGATTTGATTGATTTGCGGGGATTTACGATCGTTTGGCACGCGGGAGAACCGCTAACAGTGCCTATTTCTTTTTATACTGCTGCTATCCAAATCATCGATAAATTAAATCAAGAAATTAATCCTAATCCCTATCAAATCGAGCATTCCTTGCAAACTAACGCCACAATGATCACGCAAGAATGGTGTGATTTTATCAAAGAATACGACCTAAGAATAGGGGTTAGTATCGACGGGCCGGATTTTATCCATGATGCTCATCGTAGAACTCGCACCGGCAAGGGAACTCATGCAAGTACAATGAGAGGTATCAAGTTACTACAAAATAATCAGATTCCCTTTTCTGTTATCGCAGTTTTGAGCGATATATCCTTAGATTATCCCGATGAGATTTTTGATTTTTTCCTCGAAAATAAGATTCGATATGTGGGTTTCAATATCGAGGAAATAGAGGGAACAAATCGTTCATCTTCTCTGCAAAACAACGGGGTTGACGAGCGTTATCGCAACTTTATGCAAAGATTCTATGGAAGGGTTAAAGAAGCTGAAAACCTCCTGCAAGTTCGGGAATTTGATGATCTTTACAGCCTGATCTGTCAGAAGTATAGTTTTCAAGGTCAATTCACCCCTTTTACCATGATTAATATCGCTCATAATGGGGATTTTTCGACTTTTTCTCCAGAACTATTATCCATGAAAAGTGATGTTTATGGCGATTTTATTTTAGGAAATATAACTCAGCACGACCTGCGATCAATTGACCAAACTGACAAGTTTAAAAAACTCGATCGAGATATCCAAGCAGGGGTTAAAATGTGTCAAAAAACCTGCCCTTATTTTTCGCTCTGTGGTGGTGGCGCTCCCGCTAATAAATACTATGAGAATGGCACTTTTCGGAGTACAGAAACAATCTATTGTCGATACACCAAAAAAATTATTGCTGATATTATCTTAGAGGCTCTAGAGAAAAAATTAGGAATTGTTTAAATTCTTGGCAATTAAGGTTCTGATGGCTGCTTTGGTATTTTTGAGCAAATCTTCTCCATTTCTTGCTTATTTTCTTCCATATTAGGAACTTCTTTACAGGCATTATCCATTAGCGAATGTAAATAATCCTTACTTTCTGGAATCGGCCAGAAACGAATTTTAGGTGCAGTGGATATGGAGATGAGTTGACGAGGTTGGTCTCGGAAGAAAATACCTCTGATTGGTCGAATATGACCATTATGTTTTGCGATTAATTCTCCACTTAGTGGTTGTGAACTGTCTATTGATTCGAGATCATCTTTCCAAGTCCATAATCGCACCGAACGATCCCCGGAAGCGGTCACCAAAACTTTGTCTTTGGGAAGATAAGCAATTCCTCTTACGGAGCCATCATGATCTTCAAATCTAACTTTTTCCTTGCCGTCGAGGCTCCACAGACGAGCCGTTAGATCATCGGAACCTGTTGCCAACAACCATTGATTATCTTTATAGGGTATGTATTGAACAGTGACCACCGCCGCAAAATGCCTAAAATACTTTTTAGGTTCCAATTGTTTATTAGAAACACATCCGCCATTATCACGTAAATCCCATAAATAAATTTCTCCATTGGCTGAACCTATAGCTATTTCTTGATTATCGGGGCGAATAGCAATACTCAATACGTCACTATTGATAGATATTCGACAAAGAGGAGTGGTATCATTTTTCAAGAGAGCCGCCACACTCCTAATTTGAATGATACCGTCCCGGGAACCGTCCCGGGAACCGGTTGCTAACAACGATCCATCTTGACTAAAGGTGAGACTCCAGATAGGTGAATTTGGCTGGTCAGAATTAGGCACAGAAACCTCTGCTTGATCCCGTAGTCTGTGGTTAGTTTGTGATTGGAACCTCCAGAGGCTAAGAATTCCCCCCCAGGAACCCGTGGCCAAAAGGTCTGGCTGGTTATTGTTAGGTTGAAAACTAATGCTGGTTATCGGATCAGTATTTCCATTAGACTTGTTTTGGGAGTAAAATGGTTTATCTGGTTCTTTTTCATCAGATAAATTCCAGAGTTCAATTCCTCTATTGGTGGCAGTGGCTAATAGCTTACCATCACTGCTCAAGCTCGCTTGATTTAAGATATTTTTAGGATTAACAGCAAATTCTTGGCGTGGGTCTAGTTTCCAGCGACGCACTTCTAGTTCTGAATTGGTAGTTAACCATTGACGATCACCAGATAATTGCAGTCCTTGTATCTCGCGGTCATGGGCTTTAAATTGAAATAATTTCTGACATTCTCTACGAATAATTTTTAGCAGGCCATTTCTATAGCCAATTGCTAGAAGATTATCGGGCATAAATTCAACTTTACTGAAGACAAGTCCTTCCGATGGGCATGATTTCATCTCATTATTTGTCAAGTCGAAATTGACTAGACTGCCATTTTCAAAGCCGATCGCCAAAAGCTGCGTATCGAAATTAAAATCTAGAGCAATTACCGCTTTTCGTACCTGGGGCTGAATAGTCCTAATTTTCGCTAAGTTATTTAAATCAACTATCGCCGTTTCACCACTGTTAAATCCTAAAGCTAGTTTTGGATTGTTCTTATTGTGGCTAAGATCCGCACTCAAAATTATCGATGATGGATTTCCCGATGATTGTCGAGATGGTCGGCTATGTTTTTGGGATGTCACATCTTCTAAACTAATTCTGTTTTTTACCGGTTTTTCTGGCGATATCTCCCAGAGGAATTCTCTTTTTGTCTGATTGACTGTATCGTATAAAATAATTTGAGATTCCGATACTGTCATCAGCCATTGCGAATTTGGGTCAAAGTTGAGAAGATTGACATTACCCGGATGCTCGTAGTGATAAGTTGGTTCTTTTTGGGTTGGTTCTTTTGGGGACGATTCCCAATTTTTCCAAATCAGAACTATTTGTCTATTTCCATCCCCGATCACTAGGGCTATTTTCTGCCCATCAGGACTAAAAATAATGCGATTAATTTGCTTCAATTCTATCTTCTTACCTTGAAAGGTAAAATTAGAAATATTGGCAAGTTCTTTCACTTTCTGTTTTGAGTAGTTTCCCTGTGCATCAGTCTGGCGTTGTAGAATTTGACCATTAGTATGAATAGTAGTAACTATATTTTTATCTGGTTGCAAATTAACATCCATGATGTTACTAGACTTACCGTTATCATCTTTGCCTAGATCGTATCGATAAATATCCTGTTTATCTATATTCTCGAAAGTTTGTTGAAGTGCCAATAAAGGGGATGTCGTCGGATAACTATCAAATCCTTGAGAAGAATTAGTCTTCACAAGTTCGTTTAACTGTTGTCCAGCTTGCAAGGCGCGAAAGAACAAGTTCTCTAAATTCCCATAGCCTGAATTAAAACTTTTTATGACCCTCGCACCATCTATTTCTGCTTTATTCTGCTTGGTTAAACGATCGCTAGTTATCCAAGCCAACCCCGACATGATTGCGCCAATTGTCGTTATCAAACCTATTGCACCAACCACAGATAATTTTTTTCTCGCCTTCTCTGTCTGATGTTCGGCCTCGTTTTTTGCCTTGATTGCCTCGTCTAAATCTATCTGTAGCTTAACTTTGGCTTCGGCAGCGGCTGCCCTAGCTTCGGCTGCTGCCGCTTCTCTGGAAATTTTATCAATCTTTGCCCTGTACCATTCCTCTCGCGCTTTCGATTGCTCTCGAATCAGTCGTGATAGATAATCATGCAGGAGTTGGTATTGTTTTTCCGATGTTTCTTTATAAACTACGACTAGCTTTGATTGAACAAAAATATCCAAGACTAAAATCAATCGAATATCGTCGTTATCTTCGATAGTTTCCCTAAAATCTTTCAAGGTTTTGAGCGGTCTTTTGTCATCTTCATCAGTTAATAAGTACAACACCAGATCGGCTATCTCTTTATTTTTTTCTCCACAGGCCTTAACCACATCATTAAGGTATTTTTTGATTAAGCTATGTTTAGGGCTATTCTCTCCCTCTGCCAATTTTATATATTCTGCCAAACTGCTGATTTCTTCCTCTTGCAGTTGCGCTCCTACGATCTGTAGCTCGATCGGTCGTACCTGTTCGGTATTTCCCGCTAAATCATCGACTAATTTTTCAATCAAATTATCTTCTAGCTTAAATTGAGAATTACTGGTTAAATCCCTAATTAGCTCTTTAGCTTTCTCCTTAGTAAAATTATGAAGGGGATAACGATTTTTATAGCTCAAGACATCTTGATAATCAGCATCTGTGGTTCTTTCTGATTGCTGATTATCTTGAATATATTTCTCTAGTTCGAGAAGATAGTGCAGGTAATCCTCTCGCAACGAGATAACAATCAAGACATTGCTAATTCCGAAACATTGTTTTAAAAAATCAAAAAATCTCGTCCTCTCTTGAGGATTTTTGCAAATAAAGAAAAAGTCTTCAAATTGATCTAAAATCAACACGGTAAATACTTGATCTTGCTGACTTTTCAGCCGCTCGATCATCAATGCTTCTACATCCCTGTCAACGGCTGCATTGATCCCAGTATTTTCTGACTCTGCATGAACTAAAGCATGAATATTAAGCAGTTTTCTTTCTTTTTCTAGCTCCTGCTGAATTTCTTCTCTCCAATCTTTTGTTTTTGATAAACGCAAGAATAAGGGCATTATTTTCAAGCCCTCGAAGATTTCTTGTCTTAATTGGGGAACTAATCCCGCTTCTAGCATGGAAGTTTTACCTACTCCTGATGGACCAAGAACGATCGTCAGCTTTTTCTGATTCCGAGGACTTAGCCTCCTGATAATTTCCTCCACATCTTGCTGACGACCGGAGGCATCGATCGCCCGATCTGGAATTTCTTCTCCTCCCGTGGGACTAACCGGAGGACGTAAACTCGAAGCCCCCACGAAGGCCAGTAGCCCGTTTTGCCCTTTAACTAACAAAATCTCTTGTTTTTTCTGAAAAGCTTCCTCATATTGCCGCTGATGGAAAAAAACCTCTTGTAATTCTTCGAGAATTTCGATATGTAGTGCTGGTTCATAGTGATCGTGGGCTGCCAGCTTATCTCTCGCATCCTCGATCGTCTGCAAGGCGCGCTTGAGAGTTTTAATCGCCAGTTGCCACTTCTCTAGATGTTTTTTTGCCTGGGCCAGAAGCAACAGGTAACGGGCAGTATGCCATCTTTGGATTTGCGGACTTCTTTTTAGTCTTTTCAAGGCCTGTAGCGCTAAACTAGCCGCCTTTCTTGCTTCTAGTATCTCCTCCTGTTTTTCTTTAGTTTCCTTGGCCTTTTCCAGGGCAATTTTGGCTTGAAAACTATAATCTTGGGCGAGAGGCAGTGGATTTTGTAACTGACTATCTAGGGCGATCGAGTCGGCAGCTAATTGGGACAATTCTGGCCATTTTTCCAGATTTTGTAACACCCCCCCCAGTTCATTGCGTAATTTAGCAGCGATCTCGGCATCTTTATTGTCGAAGGTTTGACAGGCATTGCTGAGATATTTCTCCTCCTCTTGCCAATGTTCTCTGGCTTTTGAGCTTTCTAACAGAGCCAAACGATGGTGACAAAGACTAAGGCAATAATCAAGGGTTCCTTCGGCGGTTTTTTCGGCAATTGTCTGACAAATTACTAAACTTTCTTGATATTTTTTGATAGCTTGTTTAACTAGCTCAACGCGCATTTCGATCGGTTGCGGTTTCAAGGAGCGGTCATAACAATCTCCTCCCTGAGCGAAAATATAACTAGCCCTGAGTTTCTGTTCCAATTCAATCTGTCTTCTTTCTAGTTCCTGCCAAGCTGAGGCGATTTCTTGGTAACGGCGACGATAATCAGCCAGTTTTGTACTATTAATAGATGTGTAGGGTAAAAAACCGATCGCCCCATTTTGCAGCACGGCACGAAATAACTCATCCGCTGCTTTATGCAAAAAGTCACTTAACTCTGTGGTTGTCCAGTGAAAGGAAAAAGACTTCCCTCCACTAACAAAATCCGGTGCATTTTGTCGGAGCGAAACCAACACTTCATCCGTTACCCATAACAAGAGAGGGAATTGAAAGCTGTTTTGAAACTGGGTTCTAACTTGATTAAAATTAGAAAAAAGGGTTTCAAGACTTTCAACTTGTTCTAACCCCAAAATAATTAGGGCTGATGGTGTTTTTTCCCGATGCCGCAAGACAGTTTCAATTTCCTCAAAAAGTCTGGTGGCTTGTGGAGAGAGCGTCAGTTCTTCTAGATCGAAGCTGCTATTCTCTTGATGAAATCGATCGAGAATAGATTCTCTTAATTGAGAATAATTACAACGGGCTAAATTCAAAGAAAATTTGCCTATGCCAGTACGAATAGCACGGGTTAAGACTTTTACCGCCCGATCATTGTCAGCCATAATCACATCATCGCTATAGTTACCGACCATGGTTAGGAAAGTGTGGGGTTAGGGAACTGGGAACGAGAGCCTATCTCTATCCTAGTCTAGAAGACTCTTTTTTAAATTGTTCGGTTTCTTTGAGCATGGGATTTACGCCAAACCATCGCCCTTGGTCATCTCTATACTCAAAAACCCACAATTGTCGCAGGAATTCTTGATAATTCTCTACATCGCTGCTGAGTTGTTTGTCTCGATCGACTTTTCGCAACACCTCCCAGTTATTGCTACTGATCCCCACCAGTATATTGTCTCGATACTCGCGAATAACTCTTTCTAAACTGTTGGGTGAGATGGGTAAATCATCATCCAGCAAACAGCTTTGTAAGACTAACAGTAAAGTACGAACATGACCCCCACTGATTTGACAGAGGCGATTCAATACGGTTTCATCTTGGAAAACTTGGGTGATTAAATCAGGCTCTAGATGTTCCTCTGGCGACACATCGGGAAAAGCTCTCGCCATCACCATCTGTTTGAGTAACTTCAATCCCTGTTCGTGAACAGTCCCTTCTCGTTCTTCCACCAAAATCATCGGTAAAATCGAGGTACTTTTGCCAATGCGCTGTAGAAGTATCGCAGCTTGGGCAGAAAAAAGTAAACTCAGCGGTACAGTATAGACTAAATGACATTTAATTTCAGTCAGCACGCTCCCCCGATTGATAAAGATATATTCTGGTTGGGTGCAGTTATAGTTAGGAATTATTTGATTGGCGATTCGTTCTAGGTTATCCACGATCACCACTAAACCTTTTTTCCCTTTTTGTTTTAGTTTTTCGATGGCGGGTTTGAGAATCTCATCATTTAGGGACTCAATTAAAGAGGCGGTTCGAGAGTCGAGAAAGGTACGCAATTGATTACGAGCCTTGGGACTGGTCTTGATTTCTGCCGAAATTTTCGCTAGTTCTACCCCCAAACTTAGATTGACGGAATCGAGTTCTAAGGGGGTGGTTAGTAACCCTGCTATTTCTCCCAGTAATCGGCGAAAATAGCCCGGAAATAGACGAATATCTATCTCTTCCAAATTCTCTACTACTTGACGAGCGATCGCTAATAAAATATCGGGAATATCGACGTTATGGGTATCTAAATACTCATCAGACATAAAATAAACCACGTGGAAACCCTCCTCAAGCAGTTCTCCTGTTAGTCGATTTAACTCGGTGGATTTTCCCCCACCAATATGTCCTGTAAAGAATTGATAACTAGAATCATTGCCACTTCTTTGCAAAGTTTTAACATCTTTCTTGATCCTGTCAATAATTTTACCGCCTCTCACACTGGCGAAGTCGGTGTAATATTTCCTATCTTCATCATTCATTTTCAGGGGTTTGAGAGAGTCACAAGCATAGTAGAATCGATCGTAATCTAGCTCTCTGTTTCCGCTCGAAGACGATGGGGCCGCTGGACGGTTAACTAGAAATTTCTCCAGTCCGTCCAAGTTCTCGCTCGGATTTTGATTCATAAATAACGCTTCTACAAAAATGGATTATCCATATCATAGATCGACGCAACTTGATAGGGAACAAATATTTTTATTCTTGACGGAAATTTTATCCCCTAATTGCTAAAACGACTTTTTCTATTGCTTCTTTCATGACCTTCTAAAACAATCTTAACATTAGTTCTCTTGACAAACGCCTCATCATAGGATTGTTTTAATTTCACAGAACTACACAGCAGTGGAATTATTTCCCACCGATTATTTAAAGACTTTAAGGACTAAATCAGATAAATTGGGCTATTATCAAGCCCAGATGCCAGATAAATCAGTTTTAACTGCTTTATTTAGTTTTTTCTTCTTCAATCTCCCGCTGCATTTGGGCGATTTCTTCGGGAGTCATCGCTTCCAGACGTTTTTTAAAGACGGCATCTTCGTAATCCTTGCGCTGTTGGCCGTAGGTCATATTATCGGTGGCGACTCGAAACAGATAGGTAAAAATCCAACCGATGACACCACCCACCAACACCGCTTGACTCCAAATTCCCGCCGAAGCACTATCTAAACCGGTTTTTTGCAGGATAATGTAGAGGATGCCGCCCATAGCAAACATCCCTATACCGATCCCGATGACATCAATGCGTCTCATGGGTTTTTTTGGTGATAACTTAAGCTTTGAGGGTACGACGTTGGGGACGGAAGTTAAGGAAAGGACTTAACAATAGCATCCCGGGAAAGAAAAAGCTCATCAGAAAGTACATAAACCCTCTTTCCCAAGAAGATGCCACATACCAGCGCGTATTGAGGTAGTAGTAGATAACGGCGGGAATGACGAGCAAATACAAGACACTGAGAGATAGGTAGATCAGGGCGATGATAATGGTTTCTTGCGTCAGAATTGATTGCATAAGGATTGATTTTTATCAATGGCTGTCGGTGAACTGCAATTCACCTGCTGATTATTTTACCCTGTCTTTCCCCCTTTGCGGCGATCGAATTGGCGGGCTAAAATAATTTACTGAAAATACTCTTGCTAATTAAATTATTTGTGATATGATAAAAAATTGTCGGTTAAATAACGGGGGCGTGGCGGAATGGTAGACGCTACGGACTTAAAATCCGTTGAGCCTTATAAGCTCGTGAGAGTTCGAGTCTCTCTGCCCCCATCGATCGAAGTCTATCTCTCCCTACCCCCCAGAAAAAACTTTTTCAGCCAGCCCTATCTAAAATATCCAATAATTCTAGGGGATGATGAATGAGATGATCGGGGTTAAATTGAGTGAGAATTTGAGGGGAGTTAAAGCCCCAAGCGACGGACACCACTTGCACTCGACTTTTTTGGGCAGCAGTAATATCTCTAGTTTCATCGCCGACATAAATCATTTCATCGAGACAGAATTTATTTTCTCGAATCAGGCGATCGATAATTTTGTGTTTGCCGAATAAAGGCGTTCCCGAATAGATAAAATCAAATAAACTTAAGAGTTGATTATTTGCTAAAAATATGGTGACATTTTCTTTGGTATTAGAAGTTATGATTCCTAATCTATAGCCTCTTTCTTTAAGAGTGGCGAGGCAGTGATGCCAGCCATGAAAAGGTTTCAGACATTCAATTTGTTTATTTAATTCCCGTTTAACTCGATAGAGTAAAAAAGGTATTTTAACGGGGGAAACTTGGGATTGTTTAATAATTTCTTGGGAACTAAGGTTTTTTAGTCTGGCCAAATCTTCCTCGTTGATGGGTTGATAACCAAAATTTTTAGCCAAACGATTGACAATCTCCACGAAAGTATCGTGGGTATCGGCGATAGTACCATCAAAATCGAACACTACTACTTTAATTGTCATCTTGTGCGGGGTGAGGGGAATGGGCTAAATTAGCTTGGGCATTACGTCGCCACTGCTCGGGTTTGATTCGACGCAGGGCTGACGAGATGAAACGACGATCCCACTCCTCTATAGTTAGATTAGCTAATTCCTCCAACTTTGGCGAGAGGTTTTCGGGACGAGGTTGAAAATCCTCCACGTCGGTAACTTGGGCAAAACGTTGATTCCAAGGACAGACATCTTGACAGATATCGCAGCCAGCTACCCAACCTTGTAAATTCTTGGCAATTTCTGTAGGCAAAGTTACAGCACGATTTTCGATGGTATGGTAAGCAATACAGCGATTAGCATCCACCACATAGGGACTAACTATTGCTTGGGTGGGACAGGCGCTTAAACAACGGCTACAGCTGCCACAATGGGCGCTATGAGGTCGATCGGGTTCTAAAGGTAAATTAGTTAATATTTCCCCTAAAAAGACCCAACTGCCGTAATTGCGGGTAATTAAGTTACCATTCTTGGCAATCCAGCCGATCCCTGCTCTTTGCGCCCAAACTTTATCCTGTACCGGTCCTGTATCCACATAGTAACGGGTTTGAATTTGCTCCCCCTGACTTTCTAACCATTGACTGAGGGCTTTTAATTTTTTACTTAATACTTTGTGATAATCCCGTCCCCAAGCATAACGGGAAATTTTGCCATGGTTTTGCTCTTGACTGTGTTGCTGGGGGGTGTAGTAGTTAAGGGCGAGACCAATTAGCGATCGCACTTCTGGCCAAAGAGTTTTGATATCCTGTCGTTTCGGGTTAGTCATCCAATCCATATCAGCGTGATAACCCCGCTCTAACCAGTTGTTTAGATGGGATACCGCCGAGTCTTGGCTGTCCACAGAGGCAATACCGACCCCATGGAAGCCCAACTCTAGCGCTTTTTCTTTGATTTGTGTTTCTGTCACCATAGAAATATCTTAAGTCAAGTATTTGTAACAATTATTTACAATTCTAAATTTATTGAGCCAAATTAAAACCATGTCCCAGACTGAACAATTAGAAACCATCTGCGATTTGGTTAAAAAAGTCAGCAATCCGATGACTCGCTCCTACGGTGTAAAATTGCTAGTAAAGCAGAGTGGAAAAACCTGGCTGAAGTTCAAGCTGTCTATTCTCAAGCAGAAGCCGTTGGTAATTTCACTTTAATATCAAAGGTAATCCCTACCGTCTAATTGTAGATATATTTTACAAAGACCAAGTAATTTACTAGCCGAGTATCTACTAAAAGTGATAGAAAACGATGCAGAAAACGAACAGGCTATTAACCTAGCTGAGGCCTTATCTCATCGAGAAAATCGCAGTCTAGAAGAAACCACCTTGTTAAAATTACTCTTGACTTTAATCGAAAAATACGAACAAGATCATTATCTCCTTGAAGAATCAGACCCCCATTCAATACTCTGGGAACTCATGGAAGCTAACAACTTACAAGAAAAAGATTTATCAGATATACTAGGTTCAAAAACCATAGTTTCTGATATTCTTATTGGTCAACAAATAATAACAGAAAAACAAGCTGTAAAGTTAGGACAGTTTTTTCACGTTGACTCAAGTTTATTTTTATCTACTCAGTAAACCCTAGGGTTTGCGGCAAAAAGTACGGGCGAAGCATTCGGATAGAAAATCTCCGGTTTCACCGATAGGTTATACTAAATCTGGTTATTAAAGACTGATTATTTATTCCCCTTTTTCCATGAGTGCATGAGTAGAAAACGGGTTTCTCGGAGAAACCCGTTTTCTGTGCGTTACTACAGGACGCGGGAACAGTAAACCCCAGGTAATTGACCCACTAAATCAATACACTTGTACTATAGCCTGCCCAAAAAAATTCCAGAAAAGGGAATGAGGGAAAAAAGGGAAAAAAAGGGGAAAAGGGTTACAAAGTCCTCCCAGCACCGCACACCACCCGAAAACCGTAGTAGTCGTAGTGGCCGCGGCGGTAGCTGTAGTAGCGGCAAGCGGAACGGCAAAGATATCGATAGAAGTACCAAGAACCGCCCCGCAATACACAATCTCGGTCATCTGTCAATAGTTTATTTATACTATTTAATAAATTTTCATAACGATTATCATTATTTGTCTCGTCCCAAACGCTCCCGTCTGTGGGCGGTGCGCCTTGATAATCACTGTGCCACGGATCTAAACACCACTCCCAAACATTCCCGTGCATATCGTACAGCCCGAAGGCGTTGGGGGGATAGGAGCGGACGGGGGTGGTTTTCTTTGGGGATTCTTTCGCCTTTTCTTGTTGATAGACCGTTGAACTATCGTAATTCGCCAGTTCTCCCGTGATCGTCTCGCCAAAGTGGAAGGGGGTAGTTGTTCCCGCTCTACAAGCGTATTCCCACTCGGCCTCGCTTGGTAAACGGTAATTTTTTCCCGTGTGACGGGACAGACGGGCGCAGAATTCGATCGCATCGTACCAACTCACGGACTCGACGGGGTTGTTATCACTTTCCTTAAACTCCGCAGGGTCTGGATCGAGGTCTTTTCCTTCCCTCGGTAGGTGGGCCACGAACCGCCATTGCGCCCGGGTAATCGGAGTCTGGCTCAGGTAGAAAGCACTGACGCTCACGGGGTGTTGGGGTTTTTCAGACTTGTAATCGTCCTTTTCTCCCGGTGAACCCATCAGGAATTCGCCCCCCGGGATAGCAACCATAGTCAGGGGTTCGATTCCCTCCCCTAGGGGTTCTTGGTAGTAGTAGGCCTCCAGGAATTCTCTTTTGGTAATTTCTCCCCGTTTATCGACGTATAGGGTCTCGAAGGGGAATTTTAGGAGTTTTTCCGGGGTCAAGATTTCCTGTTTTCGCTGCCTCACTCTCTCCTCGATGTTTTGGGCGATATCGGCGTACTCTCCCCCCCAAGTGCGGAGAACAGCCGCGTCCACCTCGGCAAAGTAGAGAGAGCGATCGCTGACTGCATCCGCTAGAGAACCCTGTGGATTGGGGATTAGAGCCGAAAAATCGCGAAATTCACCGTAATGGTCGCGAATATAATCGCCGATGCCTCGCCAAATATCGATCGTGCGCCGGTTGGCACTATCTGCCAATAGTAGCTGACGAATGCCGGGGTGAAAATCGTACCAAGCATCCGGAACCGTCGCTCCCTCCGGACTAAAGGTAGATTTTTCGACCAGTCCGCTAAAAAAGACCTCCGCTAGATGCCAATGTTTACTATCGGGTAAAAATCGCCGCTGTGCCAATCGCATCACCGGAGGAATCAGGGGAACGGCCGCCAGCACTTTAGCCAGTTCTCGGGCCAAGGGACTGGCATCGATTAAAAAGCCTCTCAATAACTCTTCCGGGGGTTCCGCTTCCGGAGCGGCTGCCTCTTCTTCTCCGGTTTCCCCCATATTCACCCCCGCAGTCGTTGCTCCCATTAAAACCCCCTGAATGGAGTTACCACCGCTCCCAGGGATAAATTTCGCCCAGGTTGCAAAGTGAGCGGGGGATAGATTGAAAATGGGGAACCGATAGAGAATCTGCTTCGTGCGGAGTTTTTCCCCCACTTGCAGTATTGCATTGGCAGAAGCGGGACCCGGTGCGATCAAAGGCCGGAGGATCGCCCCCTCTAACACTTTCGTGTTTAGAGGTCTCGGTCTCGGGGAGGGTTTGGGGTATAGATCGTCCCAGAAAAGGGCGATTTTTCGCTTGTTTCTGCGTAATTCTTTGATATTATCGGGCCAGTTTCTCCATTCCGAGGGTTTTAGCTCCTCGTCTGTCATCGGTTGGTTGGCGTTTCGACTCCAGACGGCGATCGGCAGGGATTCGACGATCTCTTCCAGATCGGCGATCGATGGTTCGGTTCCGATGTGGTGATCTTTCTGGTCAAGATCGCTGTTATTTTCCCATGAAGCTCTCTTGATCTCCTCGATCTCGTCGCGGCTCTCTCGGAAGTCTTCATCGAAATAGCGATCGAAGGAGTTAATGAAGACGGGGTACTCGTATCCTGGAGATCTTCCATCACCGGATCTAAACTTAATATCTTCTAGGGAGTGTTTCAGCAAAGCAAATGGAAGGAAAAATTCAAGCTCTAGTCTCACTCGATCGGGTAAATAGTAAAACATTTCAGGAATTACCTGATAGAAACTATCTTGCATTTCTTCTATCATAAAACCTTGTTCTTTTTTATAGATATTCCATAACTTAATTTTATTGTTTATTCCCACAAAAAACATCGTATTTACATGAAAATATTCTGTTTGTAAGCCAGTATTATTATGTTGATCAATTGCGGGTGAGATTACAATTTGTATTCTTCCTTCTAGTTCGATAATTTTATTAAATTTATCCCACAATTCTCTCGCATATTTTTTGATTGTGTCTAACTGCACACCATCCCTATATCGAACAGCTTCACCTTTCCAAGTATCAATATCTTCAGCAATATCTAGGTTTTGATCCTTAAATAACTTCAATCTGCACCATTCAGAAAATAAAATCAAAGGACATATTTCTTTATTAACTGGCTTACTAGATAAATCTTTTAGTTTTTCTCTAAGCTCTTGTATGTTTGAAATAGATGATGATTTAGGATCCTCATAGACTAACAGAAAAGAGTTGATTAAAAATAAACTATTATCGGAATTAATATTTAAAGTATCGAAAAGTTTTTCAATTAAATTAAATCGTTGATTTTTCCATTTTTGGTCAGCTTTAGGATAAGTAGGAAAAAACCTAGCATAGGTTTCAATTCCTAGCGCAGAATAATTAACACGCTGATTACTGTCAACATTCTGGTTCATTTTATCAACCAACAAACCTAGATCGACATATCCACGGTGGGAATAAAAATCGATCGCTTTTATGTCATCGAGAGCTTGTTGCAGCGATCGGGATAAAACGCCTTCGATCGCTGTATCTTTTGCCCTACAAGCTGCCATAACTTGACATCCTCGCCGCCGTAAAACGGACGGCGATTCCCAAACCTCACGATTTAGGTTTCTGCTTCTTTCCCTTGCGGGGTTCCGCACCTGCCTTAACAGATTTACTCTGTTCTGGTCT
>SFCA01000237.1:0-23974 GCA_007095475.1 Microcystis aeruginosa Ma_QC_C_20070703_M131
AGAGGTTTTCTTTGACGCGCATTTTCCCAGTTCTCCAATAGTTCAGATTGGTGTAGATCAAGCCACTCCCATATTAAATTTAGTCCTCTTTTGGGCATTTGACCACAAACTTCACCTGTTTGAATCATTATAACCGCTTCATAATCTTGATACTCGGCATGGATAGGAGGCGGATTGTGATCGTTATAGTTCATTGTCGTTTTTATTCCATAGAAGCTTGATAGAGTGGGCATGAGTAAGAATAGTAATAAAGGTTGCTTTCTAAAAGTTTGCCCCCTATTGTAAGCGATCGCCCTTGGCGTTCCTATCTCAAGCAATGGCAATTTTAAAGTTTAATCAACAAGATAACAGCGATTACATTGAGCCTAGTCATAATGAAATTTACAACTGATAATAATATAGCGTTTCTGATTCACAAGAGGTACATTCCCGATCGATCCTGAACAGCTTAATCAGCAAAGGTTTAAGTGTGCCGCACAGATGCGAGAACCGCTATAATTTATGTTTCTTTCATTTTATAAACTAAGCGATGTTCATCATTAATGCGTCTTGACCAATAACCCTTGAGTTGATATTTTAAGGGTTCGGGTTTACCGATTCCAGAGAAGGGATGGCGCAATATATCGTCAATTAAATCAACGATTTTTTATAGAGTTTTTTGTCTTCTATCGCCCATTCATTGAATTGTTTAAAAGCTTTCGGATCAAATACTATATTTTTCACGCCATTCTTTTGTGGTAATTGTCACTAAGTTTTCTTTATTTTCTATTTTGTCAATAGCTTCCGATAATTGACGCTGATTGGCTTCTGTTGAAAGAAGATATTCGGTTTTTACCTTAGCTGACAATAATTATAAATTTTTATTTCCCTTGAATTCCCTATTCTAAAAACAGAACTATCTTCCGTTCGTTCTCAGCCAATCCCTTTGAATGCTTGAGTATTTATACTTAATTTGTCCAACCAATTGTTTTTTTAGTGATCGCCTCTCCCTGAAAAATAGTCACTTTGTCCTATATTTTGCCTTCCAAAATCGGGGTTAATGCTCTATTTATTTCAAAATGAGAATTGCTGGTCGCTACCCCCACGAAAAACTTTTTCAGCAAACCCTATTCTAGTTCCCGACAACCGGCCGGCAAAGAACTAAGATCAAGATCAAGCAATCCCCTACCGTTAAAGCTGATGAAATTACCCCGTCTTGCCGCTTTAATCATTGGTCTGAGCTTTATTTTCGGATTAATGTTGTGGTTAGTCAACTCTATCTATCGTCTTTACATCCAGATCGCCTTTACTGCTCCTATCTTAGCTAATATTCTGCTTTTACTGATTATCGGACTGCTGGGCTTGCTGATATACGTTCTTCTGTACTACTTTTATCTGCTGCCCCGGCAGCAAAAAAGTCGCCGCGGGTTGCGTTCTTCCTCCCGTCCACCCCTAAAATTACCGGTAGAAAAAACCGAGGCCGCCGGGGAAACCTTAAAAGCTATCCGACAACAAGTGGAGCAAATTCAAGATAAAGTAACCCAACAGGTTTTTATTAAGCGTTCCCAAGAAATTGAGCGAAGTTTAGTCAGAAAAGAAGTTAAAATCATTGTTTTCGGCACGGGATCGGCGGGAAAAACCTCCCTAATTAACGCCCTCATCGGTCAAATGGTGGGCAATGTGGAGGCAACCATGGGAACCACGGAAAAAGGGGAAACCTATAGTTTAAAAATGAAAGGTGTGAATCGGGAAATTCAAATTACCGATACCCCCGGCATTCTTGAAATTGGTGCAGCTGGAGGTCAAAGGGAACAGTTAGCGCGACAATTAGCCACGGAAGCAGATTTACTTTTATTTGTCATCGATAACGATATTCGACAATCGGAATACGCCCCTTTATTGGGTTTAATTGATATTGGTAAACGTTCTCTCTTAGTCTTTAATAAAATCGATCTCTATAGCGATGAAGATCGAGACATTATTTTAAAACAATTACGAGAACGCCTAAAAGGAGTGATCCTTTCCGCCGATATTATTGCCGTCACCGCTAATCCCCAACCAGTACAGTTAACTGGTGGACAAATGATCACACCAGAACCAGATATTTTAGCTTTAATTAAACGTTTGGCTTCAGTTTTACGCGCCGAAGGGGAGGATTTAGTGGCGGATAATATCCTCTTACAATCCCAAAGATTGGGGGAAGAAGCTAGGAAAATTATTGATCGCCAACGTCGTCGCCAAGCTGATAAAATTATCGATCGCTATCAGTGGATCGGTGCGGGAGTGATTGCGGTGACTCCCTTACCAGTGTTCGATCTGTTAGCAACGGCGGCGGTTAATGCTCAAATGGTTAAGGAAATTGGTCAAGTTTATGGCTGTGAAATTAACAGCGATCGAGGCAAGGAATTGGCTGTATCTTTGGGTAAAACTCTAGTTAGTTTGGGAGTAGTGAAAGGAGCGGTAGAATTATTAGCCAGAATCCTACAATTAAATTTTACTACCTATATAGTCGGTAAGGCAATTCAAGGGGTCAGTGCCGCCTATTTAACCCGCATTGCTGGTAAAAGTTTTATTGAATATTTCCGTCAGGATCAAGACTGGGGTGACGGTGGTATGACGGAAGTGGTACAAAGACAATTTCAACTCAGTCGCAAGGAAGAATTTATTAAGTCTTTTGTGGCCGATGCGATCGGTAAAGTGGTACAACCTTTTCAGGATGATTGGCAGCAAGAAGAAGTTTTAGAAGCTAGTTGCGAGGATGATTGGTAAAGATCGAACCAGGGAGCAATAGGCAAAATTGTATAGTAATTGTTACAATCGTTTTGGGGTTCCACAAGGGCAAAAAAAAGATGCGACACCAAGTTATCGACTGGTTAAAAGAAAACGTCAACGAACACCGTCTGCGACATATTCTCGGTGTGGAGACCATGTGTATTGATTTAGCTCGTCATCACGATCTCGATCCCGTCCAAGCAGGGCAAGCGGGATTACTACACGATCTGGCTAAATTTTTCAAGCCCAAAAAACTGCTAAAAATGGCGGAATCGGCGGGAATAGAGGTGGATAATATCTGTTTATCCCATCCCCACTTACTCCACGCCGATGTGAGTGCAGTTGTCGCCCAAAAAGAATTTAACGTTACCGACGAGGAAATTCTCGAAGCAATTCGCAATCATACCCTCGGTAAACCCAATATGAGCGATCTTAGCTGTATAGTCTTTATTGCCGATGCCTTGGAACCCAATCGCGGCGATACACCCGAATTAAACGCCCTACGACAACTCAGCTATCAAAATCTCCATAAAAGCGTTCAACAAACCTGTGATTATTCCCTAAAATATCTTTTAAGTAGCCATTGTCCCATTCATCCCCGCACCGTGCTAACACGCAACTGGGCGTTACAAATTGTTAAAGAACAACCAACAGAAACTAAAACCATTGATTAACATAATCTCAAGACTCGCTTAAAACCACCTCAGCCAAAGGATAACCACAACCTGAATGACCAATCCCACTGGAATTATTACCTCCGTCGCCGAAAATCTCAAGACCGAAAATTTTCTAGAGACAATTGTTACCGCTGCCGAGGACAAGAAAGCAGGGGACATCGCCATCCTGAAAGTCGCCGATATCTGTTATTTAACCGATTATTTTCTGATTATTACCGGCTATTCTACCACCCAAGTGCGAGCGATCGAGGATGCGATCGAAGCCGCTATGGAACTAGAATGGCAACAATCCCCCCGACAAGTGGAAGGAAAAAGCGAAGGTAGCTGGATCCTGATGGATTATGGCGATATCATTGTCCATATCTTTTTACCAAAAGAGCGAGAATTTTATAATTTAGAAGCTTTTTGGGGTCATGCTCAACGGATTCCTCTACCTAGCGACCATTTGGAGGAGTAGAATCCATGAAATCCTCCCTTGATTTCTGTCCCGTCCCGGAAGAACAGCAACCGGTTAACGAGTACGAACAATTAAAAGAATCTTGGTTTTTCCGTTGGGCGACGCTAGATGTAGCCCCTTATACAAAAAAAATTGTCTGGTTATGGTTGTGGACATGGTTAATTGTCGGACCGATTGCCGCCGCTAGTTTTCCCCTCAAAAAGGCCTCTTTTCTCTTCCTCTGTGCGGGGATTTTTGGCTCGACAATTTTGGTAGGATTGGTGTTATTGCGCTTGTATCTGGGCTGGATCTACGTCTATGATCGCTTGCAATCGGAGAAAGTATTTTATGAAGAGTCGGGTTGGTACGATGGCCAAATCTGGACAAAAACCGCCGCCATTTTAACCCGCGATCGTTTAATCGTCTCCTATCAAATCCAGCCCATTCTCCAGCGTTTACAAAAAACCGCCCTGATTTTAGGGGCAATTGTCGCTATCAGTGGTCTTTTTTGGCTATTTTTCACTCACTAACCGCAACCAATCACCAATCTGAATGAATAGGGTAAAACGTTCACCAACCCACCGCTTAGAAATTCATCTCCTCCGGGAAGGTATTATTGAATCGGTTCATAATGTCGAGGCCGCTATTTGCGATGACCGCGGCCGGGTATTATCCACCGCCGGCAGCGCCGAAACTAGCGCCTTTATTCGTTCCGCCCTAAAACCTTTTCAAGCACTGGCTGTCATCAGTACCGCCACCCTCGAACGCTACGATCTCAACGATAAGGATCTAGCCATTATCTGTAGTTCTCACCAAGGCACGGTGGAACACGCCCGTCAAGTCTTTAATATTCTCTGGCGCGCCGATATCGATCCTAATGCCCTGCAATGTCCTCTCCCGGAAGGTAAACCCAGTCGCCTCCAGTACAATTGTTCTGGTAAACACGCCGGGATGTTAGCGGTGTGTCAACAGCGTGGCTGGCCGTTAAATAGCTATCTGCGGCGTTCTAGTCCGATACAGAAGCTAATTTTAAGCAAAATTGCCGAATTATTGGGGATGCCGGGGGATGAATTAATCAGCGCCCACGATGACTGCGGTGCGCCCACCTATTCAATGCAGTTGGGGCAAATGGCCCATCTCTACGCCCAGTTAGCCTCTGGCAACCGTTTAGACTTAGAAAGAATCGTCCGGGCGATGACCTATCACCCCCGCATGGTAGCAGGAGAAGGGGCTTTTGACACGGAATTAATGCAGGTTAGCCAAGGGGAAATCGTCAGTAAAGCCGGGGCCGAAGGGATTCAATGTATCGGGCGCGTCGGCGAAGGTTTAGGATTAGCAATTAAAGCCCTAGATGGTTCCAAACGGGCTAAATATGCCGCCGCTTTGCAAATTCTCAAACAGTTAGGCTGGATTACTCCCAATGTGGCCGAATCTCTCTCGGAAAAATTCCTCAAAATCGGCAGTTATACCCGCTTGGAAGTGGTGGGAGAAATGGCTTTATTGTAAATAGTGGGTTGACCAAGGGTAACACATCAAAAACTTTTCTTTTTGGTGTGTTAGGGCAGTATTTGAATCTTGATTTTTTTCCTCAAAAACTGAACTTCGGAGTACAATACAGATGACTAAATTAATTCAAGAAACTTTCGAGCAAATTGCACTGCTTTCTGAAGAACAACAAGATAGCCTAGCAACCTATCTAAAAAAACACCTAGCTGAATTTTTAGAAGAAGCGGAAAAAGAACGACGAATTGCAGAAGGGACTTATACCATAAGTGATTTTAACGAAAAAACTCAACAAGCTATTCAGAATATTGAAGAGCAAAAAAACTTAACTGTTTGCCAAGATCAAGTTGAACTGTATCAGCAGCTAGGAATTTAATGTTATTACCCATTTTTGAAAATCGCTTTAAGAAAGATATTAAACGACTGCAAAAACGGGGAAAAGATATGACCAAACTGAAAAATGTCATTGATAAATTACTTCAAAAGCAAGAACTAGAACCTAAATACAAAGATCACGCTTTGATGGGAAACTGGAATGGATATAGGGATTGTCACCTAGAACCAGACTGGCTTTTAATTTATAAAATCACAGACACCCATCTTTTTTTAGTGCGCTCTGGTTCCCATGGGGATTTATTCTAATATTCGGTCAATCGTTTAAGTAGAGCTTGCTGAATACAAATGTAAGCTCTGCTAGAAAAGGGTTTTGAGCTTTTTTTCCAAAAAAGTGCCAGGAACAAACGTTGAGAAATCGCTCCGAGAGACTCAAAACCCTTGTACTTTTTTCGGCGAACGCAAAGTAATCAAAGAGCGATAACACCAGTTAATGGGCAATTTAACCTATTTTTGTGGTTTCTTTTTCGATAGAATGATGGCGTTTAACTTGACGTTTTATGGTCGCACCAGCACCGAGTATTCCTAGAGAAAAGAGTCCTAAAGTTGAAGTGGGTTCGGGGGTTCTGGGAATATTACCATTAAAAGCCTGACCATTAGAAATTAATCGAAAAGACTCAGGCAAACGAATAGGTTCTGTAATTGGTTCTAAATCAACAAATCTTTCCGTTATGTATTCCAACTCTGTTGACGTTATATTCAAGTCTTCAATCGCCTGTAGTTCTTCTTCGGGAAAACCGTCAGTTGCTACTAATGCCTGATAGTTAATGAAATCCAAAGGTGTTATGATTATGTCATTCAAACTTGTATCCGCAAGTAGGTCTCTAAGTATTAATGATTCCATACTAGCTTCTTGTGATAATTGGAGAAAAGTATCAAAATAACTATCTAAAGCTAGTTTTTGAATATCTGCACTGAATGTATCTCCAACAAATAACGCTGAATCATATCTATTGATAGCAGTAATTGTTGAGCGCATAAAATCAACAGTTTTAAACTCTAATTCTAAAACTTTGTTCATAGAATTTGCAATTTCTTGTGTAATTTCTCCCGTAGGATCTATCAAAATAGATGGAAATAAATTATCAGGCAATTTAACAATTTGATAATTGCTATCAAAGCGTTCTTCAATTGATGAAAGTTTAATCCTGTCAAGTATTTCAAATAAAGCGGAGTGTGCGAGAATGCTTATCTGTAATGAAGCGAGAAAAGGTGCTGCGGGTGGAGCAAAAATTATTGCTGCGCTGACTACACCTCCTCCTTTCCACATACCATCAATAATCTCCTTTTTGAATTTAGAAAACGGTACATCTAAATCAATTTCTTGTTGTCCTGGCCTCATTGGTGGAAATATAAATTGTCCATTTGCTCCAATACAAGTTAAAGTCCCTATTGGAGAAATCATCGGAACACCACCACATCTTGTACAATAGTCTTGGTACTCTTGACGATTAGCCCGAATAATAACAGCATTGGCTGAAGGAACTAATGTACTTAAACCGAGAATAGAGATAAAAGCAGACGCAAAGATGGATTTCATAATGATCTTAGATTCTAGTAAATGAGGTAAATACTTCCCCTGAATCGTAAGCAGCACAAACTTTTTCTTCAAGACCCATAAAAGCCCTATAAAGAAATATAAAGACACTAAATTTGCATTTTGCGCTATAATATCAGGCAATCCTGACTTAACTCCCTGTTTAAAATCATCCTATGAACTCATTCGATATTCAATCTTTTATAATAACTATTGATGAGCTTGTTTTCTCCCATACAGGAGAACATTTAGACGATCTTCAGCATGAAATCTTAGAGGGAGTCGTCAATCATCAAAAATACGCCGAAATCGCCCAAAAAAATCATCGTTCTCAGAAATATATCAAGGAAACAGCAGGTAAATTATGGAAAACCTTATCAGAAATATTAGGAGAGGAAGTCAGTAAATCAAATTTAAAATCTAGTTTACAAAGATATTGTTATTCTAATTTCTCTAACTCTGGTAATATTAAAGACGTTATACAAATCAATAGCGGTAATTTTTGTACTGGAAAAGAGGAAAATAATTTACATTCATCTAAAATTTATCAACAAGCTAAATTAGAAACCATTCCCGAATTAATCAAAGAAGGATTAACTATGGAACAAATTGCTAGAGTTTTAAAACTTCCCCTAGAATTAGTGCGATCGCAATTAGAAGAATTTGAGTAACTCCCCAGCAACATCACTTATGGGTGCATTTCACATTTGCAGAAATACCGACAATCAGCAATTATCAGTGACTCTTAAATTACCACAAATGTGTCAGCAGCTGCCTGTAAGCATCCCACCGAAAAGCTAATGCGCTCCGGGGTTTGGGGGCGGCGCCACGACCCCAACGGGGGGTTTGGGGGGTAGAACCCCCCAAAAGCTTGGATTGAGTGATAAAATCGCAAGTAACGCCCGATTTTAGCAGAGAGTTTCCCCTTAAAAATCCCAACTTAGTAGATTGACAAAAATGAGATGCACTCTCACTTATAATATAGTTATCTTATTATTACCCTGAGCCGATCTGAAAGTGAATGTTATTTTAGAACCGAGCGAGGAAGGAGATTATAATCTTTCTGTTCCTTCTCTACCCGGTTGTATTAATGAAGGACATCATCTCGAAGAAGCTTTGAGCAATATTCAAGAAGCTATGGAACTTTGTCTCGAATTAGAGGAAAAAGAACGACGAATTACAGAAGGTAAGGCGTTGTCAGATCAGAATAGGAAAGATGCGATGCAATCCTTGCTATCAAGGTAATTTCAGTTCCAAGCTGATTCGGATCATCTTTCAATTTGACAACGCCAGGGTAGAGGGAGAAAATACAAGATTACGTCATTACCTAGCGCGTCTTCATCGTCAGACTCTCTGCTATTCAAAATGTGTCAAAATGTTAGAAAATTCCCTACCGCTTCTAATTCATTACCTTAAGTTTAAGGATGTTCCAGTTCCCTACACTTTTGCTTGTTCGCATCAGTTTTGCTCCCTTATCTTTGCAGGAAGTATATCAATTAGCCGATGATGGGGCTAATGGGGCTATTGTACTAATGAGTGGTACTGTACGGGAGCAAACCGACGGTAAACCGGTTGTTTATCTTGATTATCAGGCCTACGAACCCATGGCGATCGAGGTTTTCCGGCAAATTGCTCGGCAAATTCGGCAAACCTGGCCCGATACCAATCGAGTTGTCATTCACCATCGCACCGGTAAGCTACAAATCGGGGAAATTAGCGTCTTAGTAGCGGTGGGTTGTCCCCATCGGGGGGAAGCTTTCGCAGCCTGTCGTTATGCTATTGATACTCTCAAGCATAATGCCCCCATCTGGAAAAAAGAATACTGGTCTGATGGTTCTAGTCAATGGGTTAGTATTGGGGCTTGTGAAACGGCGCCTTAGGTCTAATAACGCAAAATTAAGGCAATTTTTTGGTAATCGTTCAAGGAATCTTCATCGACTAAAGCTACACGTCCTCCCTTGGCCAATACCACTTCGATAATTTCATCCACTGCATCATCGATTACCTCCGTACCACCGACGTTTTCCACCAGTATCAAATCACCATTTTCGCTTAAAACTGCGGGTACATGGTAATTTTTATCCACTAATAACAATTTTCCTCGACCTTCCTGCGCTAAACGCCACACTTCTCCCAGGGTAGAGATAACTTTTTGAGCGCTGACTGCCGCGTCCAAAGCTTGCAGGGCTTCAGTTTTTTGAGTCTGACGCACTGAATGCATAATCGGCAATACTTGCGGAATTAATTCTGGCAGTGAGGTTTTGTCAAAATTGCCGGTTAAAGTGCCAACAATTGCTGATGTGTACTGTGAAACTTCTTGAAAGAAGGAAATTTGACGAACCACTCCACCCACAATCAAAGGGGAAGAATCATCAATGTCAATGTATTCACCCAGAGCATTATCTACCTGTTGGAAAAATCGCCGGATTCTATCATCTAGATAACTGGTATCGGCATCAAAGGGCAGTGGTGCGGTAGCCCCCGGTCCAGTCATTTCTAAGGGAAAATTTTGATCGCGAATTTCTTCGAGAGTTTCTCCTGTAGCTGAGATTAAACGAGTAGAACCCTGACTTAATAGTAACAGCCAATAGGGTTGTTCTCGATGTAATCCATAAACTAAATCCCGTGTGGCAAAGGTTTTATCGATGACAACTCTTGCCTGGACAGAAAAAGGCAGGTTATAAAGCTTGGCAATATCCGGACCAATATAGAGAGCTAATCCATCTAGAGTATAAGGATAATCTATTTCAGCTACTAGACTATCGAGGCGCTCGAACAAAGGTTCGATTTCACGTTTAGAGAATTCTGCCGATAATCGGCGCTTTGCTTCATCGACCAAATTTTTAACGAGAATAGGGTCTTGTTTGTTATCCGGTGAGGTGCGATGGGTAGGTAAGAGAATGGAAAGGGCGGGTATTTGAGTTAAGGATTGTAGTTTCTTAAGTTCTTGACGAGTAATCATTGATTTTAGCTTGATTGATAGGGTTAAGGAGCTAAAAATACTGGCTTTATCCAGATTTTCTCGATTTATTCAGTATTCCAGCTAACATTTTAGGGAAAAAATGTAATTATATCTAGAAAATTAAGAATTTATACTGAATTGCTTTGGCAGAGATTGAGGGAATTTTTAACCAGAAAACTAGGAATATTATTGATTTATCGATCGTCCACCATCAGGACAGAAAATGTTCAGGATGGGTTATTTACCCATCCTCGGAATAATTAGGCCGCTATGGCAGTTTTTTCCGCTGTTAATGCCTCTTGGCGTTGAAATTCGGCTAATTGTGCCATAATTTCATCCCGAACAATCTGACGGTATTCCAGGAAATGCTCGTTGTGGGCGCAGACAGTGATATAGTGTTCGGCATTGGCGGGATTATGGCGCAAAATACCGAATAAATTCTGCCAGAATTTCCAGCGAGTGGAACGTTTAAAGCCCTGTCGCCAGATAATTACCGCTAGGGCATAGAGATCGGCCCGGCGAGGCAGTTTAAAGGCAGGTTTCGCTTTAGGTGCCCCTAATTTCAGGAAACAGCGATAGGTGCGATCGAGAAATACCTCCGGATCGTACAATGTCCAGAAGGCTTCAATATATTCTGTGGCAATATCTTCGATCGGCCGGGTGGGAACGAAATTCATCAGGGTACTTTGGTTAATGTCCTGTTTCCCCGTTAATCGTAGTCGTCCTTCTTTTTCCAAGCGAGTCCATAGGGCGGTATTGGGTAAAGCTTGTAACATTCCAAATAGAGCCGTGGGAATGGCCGCTTCTTCGACAAAATTAATGATGCGATCGGCTGCTCCTTTTTTCTCGCCATCAAAACCGATGATAAATCCCGCCATAGGGCGCAATCCGGCTCTAATAATCTTTTCTACCGTCTCGGTTAAAGAACTACGGGTATTTTGGAATTTTTTGGTTAATTGTAAACTTTCTTCGTCGGGGGTTTCAATACCTAAAAAGACCGCATCAAAATAACAATCGACCATCATTTCCATTAATTCGGGATCGGCGGCTAAATCCACCGATGCCTCCGTGTTAAACCGGAAAGGATACTGGTGTTCTTCTTGCCAAACCTTTAATTCTTTGAGAAGTAATTTAACGTTGCGCTTGTTGCCAATAAAATTATCATCCACCATGAACACGCCCCGGCGCCAACCTAACTCGTAGAGATAATCTAATTCTTTTAATAATTGTGCGGGGGTTTTGGTGCGGGGTTTACGACCGTAGAGAACGATAATATCGCAAAATTCGCACTGGAAGGGACATCCGCGCGAGAATTGTACCGACATGGAATCATAAGCTTCAAAATCGAGCAGATCGTAGCGTGGGATCGGGGTAATTGTCACATCGGGTTTTTCTGTGGTGCGGAAAACACCTTTAGTTTCTCCTCTTGCCAATGCTTCCACAAACATCGGGATGGTGATTTCTCCCTCATCGAGGATCAGAAAATCAGCCTCGGCCACTTCGTGGGGGATAGAAGTGGGATAGGGACCACCCACGGCCACCAGTTTACCCCGTTGCTTGGCTTCGTGAATTTGCTCGATTAAATCTTGACGTTGGACAATCATACCGGAAAGAATCACTATTTCGGCCCAGTCCCATTCTGCTTCTGTCACCGCCCGAATATTGCGATCGACCAGTTTAAATTCCCATTCCTGCGGTAAAATCGCCGCCACCGTCACCATACCTAGGGGAGGGAGTAAGACTTTGCGATCGACTAATTCCAGAATTTTGTTATAGGACCAGAAAGTCGGCGGAAAAACGGGATAAATCAGTAAGGCACGCATATTCACTCCTCGCTCGACGGCGATCGATTCTTGACCTTTCGCTTGATTGTAATCTTTTTCGGTCAGGGATGGGAAAACCGTTATTTAGTCCTAGAACTAAGAGAAGACTTGATTTTCGGCCGCCATTGCCCACCCTTGACCCTACCCCCATAAAAGTTTATGGTCAACATTAAGAAAATTTATGTAAAGAAATGTTGCATAGTCTGGGAAGTTATGTTACATTTAATATCAAGCACTTGAATCAAATGCAATTTTATTATAGGAAGGCAACTCACCATGGATAAGCAAGAAAACAAACTCGGCTTCACCGCTTTCGCTGAAAACTGGAATGGTCGTTTAGCCATGCTCGGTTTCGTTATTGGCGTAGCTACGGAATACTTAACCCACAAAGGCATCCTTGCTCAATTAGGCTTAATGTAATTTGAGCCTCGATTGCTGTGCATCTACAATCATCTTGAATAAACTGTAAAAAAAAGGGAAGAGCTATGCTCTTTCCCTTTTTTAGTTGGAGATTGGGAAGTGGGGAGTATTTTCAGTGAACAGTGAACAGTAAACAGTAATCAATGAACTGAAAACCCACATCTGATAACTGATTCAAGGCTGTCTCCTGAAGACTGAAGACTGAAGACTGAAGACTGAAGACTGATTACTGATTACTGCTGCGAGCGCTGGGCAGGATTAACATAGCATCACCGAAGGAATAGAAACGGAAACGCTCTTGGATAGCTGCTTGATACAATGCCAGTAGTCTTTCCCGTCCGATTAAGGCGCTGACTAACATCATTAAACTGGACTTGGGTAGGTGAAAATTAGTGATCATGCCGTCGATAACCCGCCATTGATAACCAGGATAGATAAATAAATTCGTTTTTCCCTGAAAAGCGGTTAATTTCTCGCTCTTAGTTTCTTTAATTGCCCCTTCTAAGGCGCGAGCTACCGTGGTTCCCACAGCGATAACCCGGCCACCTCTAGCCTTTGTTTGGGCGATTTTTTCGGCTGTTTCTGCGGAAATCTGCAAAAATTCTCGGTGCATTAGGTGTTCTGTAATATTTTCCACTTCCACGGGACGAAAGGTTCCCACTCCCACATGAAGGGTGATATAGGCGGTATCTATACCCTTCTGGGCGAGCTTATGGAATAATTCGGGAGTAAAATGTAATCCAGCCGTGGGAGCGGCCACAGAACCCTGTTTATAACCGTAAACTGTTTGATAACGGTCTTCTTCCGCCTCTGATTCGGTGACGTAGGGGGGGAAAGGAATATGACCGTACTCCTCCAACATATCCCAAAAACTGCGTCCGGGATGACGTTGAAATTGCAGCAGACGACCACCGGTGTTCAGATCTCGATCGATTACTTTCGCTAACCATAATTTTTCTTTGTCTTCCGTCGGCCCTGTTTTCGGATAAAAAAGGACTTCTGAACCGACTTTAAAGCGTTTTCCCGGTTTCACTAGGGATAACCAACGATGGTCATCTTGTTCTTCTAATAGTAATATTTCTACGGGTGCGCCCGTGGTTTTACGTCCAAATAAACGGGCCGGAATCACGCGGGTATCGTTGAAAACCAGCAAATCCCCCGACTCTAACCAAGTGGGTAAATCCCGAAAAATAGCTAAATTATGACTATTGGGAGAATCTACCACCAAAAGACGGGAACTATCCCGGGGTTCGGCGGGATTTTGGGCAATTAACTCCGGAGGAAGGTGGTAATCGTAGCTGGAGAGTAATTGGTCAGGGATCATCGTCATTATCATCATAAAAATCTTCGCAAAAGTTGGGTAATCCTACCCAGGCGAACTTCACTAAATCGGGGATTTCTCCCCTTGGTATCTGGAACGGTTTATCGTCAGACTAGAGATATAACACTAATCGTGACTATTAGCCAACATCCCGGCGGCCACATATGGACTATCTCTATTTTCTTGCTAACGCTAGTCTAACGCTACGAGTCACCGAATACCTGCGATCGATGACTCATCTGCCTTCCTCCGTGATGACGGTTATCCATCAGATTAACGGTTGGGTGGTCAAGGTCAAGTTTAATCAAATGCTGACTCCTTGCCAACACGGCGATTTTCGCGCCTACATGAATGAGTTAGGGATTACCTATCAACCGGAAATGCGTCTCCAGATGGTTTTTTGGAGTTTGGAAACGGGACAATCTCCTATTGATGTCATGCGTCGTTACCAAGTGGCGATCGTGTCCCATGGTACCCCGGATCAGCAAGATATAGAGGCTTTTCGGCAACAATTTACTAAGGGTTTAGGATACTGTCCGGAAACTCTAGCCTAGGGTTTATTTTCTTTCGGGATGCTCTTCTAGGGCAACTACAGGACTTAAATCGTTGATGTGATCAATTAACTGATACAAGCGTCCGTAACTCTTGCCGTTGAAGTAAAAAACTAGACGGGGTAAATGGTGGCTGGAATCCCGACTCTCTCGTTCTAGAATTTGACTGGGTGCGATTTTCCCCTTAACTAGGATATCGCCGAAGTTTTGGTTAATTTGTTCGATTTGTTCCCCGCTTAGTTCGTGGTTAAGACGAATAACAAAGGATTCTCCCACAAAACGGCTGGAGTGATACACCCGATAGAAGTGGCGAATTGTTTGACAAGCGTAGTCTAGATCGTTGGTAATTGTATAAAAATTCCGATCTTCGGCGGATATCAGTCCTCTTTTTTGCAGATTTTCACTAATTTGTGCTTGCCAAGTTTGCCAGTAATCCCCATCAGGCTCATCAATTAATACTAGGGGTGCAGGTCCGTATTTACCGGTTTGACAGAGGGTAAGCGTCTCAAAGGCCTCATCTTGGGTGCCGAAACCACCGGGGAATAAAGCTACTGCGTCACTTTCCCGCAGAAAAAATAGTTTTCTGGTAAAGAAATATTTAAAATCGATTAATTTGGCATCATTTATGATATAGGGATTAGCCCCCTGTTCAAAGGGTAGCTGAATATTTAATCCGAAGGAATTTTCCCGTCCAGCACCTTCATTCCCTGCTTGCATGATGCCACCCCCAGCACCGGTTAACACCATAAAACCGTATTGACTGATACGACGTGCGAATTCTACTGCGAGACGGTATTCACTGCTGTCGGGTTTGATGCGTGCCGAGCCAAAAATGGTCAGTTTACGAATGTGACGGTAGGGGTAAAATACCTGAAATCCCTTTTCTAAATCTTCGATCGCGTAGGTTAAAATTTTCCAATCGAGGCGATCGATTTCCTCCTCGGCAATTCTGACTATTGCTTCCAGAGATCTTTGAATCCATTTACCATCTTTTAAGTGGGGCAAATGTTGCACCAATTTCAGCAAGTCTTCGCTTAATTGAGAATAGGAGTTGTCCATTTATCAGTTATCAGTTATCAGTTATCAGCTTTTTGTTTTGCCGTTAATCAGCGATTTTTCTGGTGAATATCACTACCATCTAGCCTGATGGCTGACGGTTTCAAGTTACTTACTGTTCAGGATTATTGATTGCTTGATTAACTTGGGTGATTTGGGTTTGAAAATATTGTTCACGATAACGGATAGCTTGGGCTAATTCCGCACCTTTCTGGAAAGCGAGCAAAGCTTGGGGATAATTTTTTCTCTCTAGATAAATTTGACCGATTTGATCGTAGGTATTCATTAAACCGTAGTAATTATAACCCAATTCATGGACTTTAATTAATTCTTGATAGATTTGTAAAGCATAATCCACCTGTTGATAACTTTTATAAAGTTCGGCCAACTTATTTAAAGCTTCTCCTGCGGTGCCGTACTGTTGTAAAGCAAAAGCGAGAGAATAGGCTTCTTGAAAGTTTTGGCTGGCTTTATTTGCATCTTTTAAAGCTTGGTAATCTAAACCAATTTGAATTTTTAGATCGGGAATTAACTGTATTTGCTGATTTCTGATCTGGGTTTCAGCTATTTCTTCTTTAATTTTTACTGCGTTAGCTGGTTGCAAAGATTCTCGGTAAATTTCTGCTAGTCTTTGCAGATAAATTCCTTGAGTTAAAGAATTATTCTGCGCCTTAGAAATAGTTAATAATTCCTCATAAACTGGGGCGGCTTTTTGATAATCAAAACGGGATAAATGAATTTGACCAAGTTGATTTAAAGTCGCTTCTACTGAGTCGTTATCTCCAGATTTTCTGGCATTAGCTAGGATTTGATCATAGATAATTATCGCCTCATTAAAAGCTCGTACCTGTTGATAGGATGTACCTAGTAATGCTAATAATTCCCCGTCCATTGTCTGGTTAGTTTCTGCGGTTTGTTGCACAGATTTTAAACGAGCAGTAATTAATTTAACATCCTCGGTTCGATCTCGATTCCAAGCTGCTAACCCCACTTTTCCCAAAGATTTTACTTCTTCTTTTGCTCCTAAATAACGATTTAATTTAATCACTTCATACCAGATGGGAAAAGCTTCCTCATTTAATCCCGCATCGTATTTAGCTTGAGCTTCAGCATCGCGTTGATCGATGTATAATAACAGTTGACGACGCTCCAAGGGAGTTAAAGGGCGATCGATTGCGGGTAATAAAGGACTTTTTAGGGGAGTTTCGAGGGGATTGGGTGCAGGGGTTTCTGTTTGTGCTAGGAGAGGAAGGGAAGTACCGATCAAACAGAGCCATAAACTCAGAGAAAAACGTAGCATAATAGATTGATAGGAGCGTAGTAGAGGATGATATTTTGTGATCGATCGATTCTATAAGAGACTGACTGCCGAAAATTGCCGTTTCCCAATTTTGGGTTTAATTGCTAGTTTAATTGTAACCTTTAGTCTGGCTGCCTGTGGTGTCTCCCCACAAGTTTTGGCAGAACAACGAATGTTTCTACCCCTCTCGGTCGAGTTTTTGGGAGAATATCAATTACCAGAAGCGGATTATCAAGGGACAAGGGTGGGGGGATTATCGGCAATTACCTATGATCGTGCCAATAACCGCTTTTATCTCCTCAGTGATGATCGTTCTCAGAAAGATCCAGCCCGCTTTTATCGGGCTAGTTTGCAGATAAATAGTGAAAAAATCGAAAAAGTGAATTTAGAGGCAGTCACGTTCCTAAAAGATGGCAAGGGAGAAACGTTTAAAAAGGGATCGATCGACCCAGAAGGTATCGCTTTTTCGCCCCGACAAACTTTGTTTATTTCCAGTGAAGGTGCGGTTAAAGAGGGAATTGCTCCTTTTATTGCTGAATTTGATTTGCAGGGACAATTAAAGGAGTCTTTGTTAATTCCTAATCGCTTTTTACCGGATGATAGCAATCAAAAAGGAATACAGGATAATTTAGGGTTTGAATCCTTAACTTTAGGGATTACCAGCACTCTCAAAGACGATCCTTTTCGTTTGTTTACTGCCACAGAAAGCGCGTTAATTCAAGATAGTCCCACGGGAAAAAGAGCAGAAAATCTCAGAGTGCGACTTCTTCATTATGTGATTGATCCGATTGGTGCGCCTGTGTTAGTATCGGAACAGTTGTATGTGTTAGATGAGCCACCCAGTGCTGCGAGATACTACGGTTTAACGGAATTATTAGCTTTAGAAAAAGAGGGTTATTTTCTCAGTTTAGAGCGAACTTTTGGTTTAGAAGGTTTTGGAGCGAAACTATTTCAGGTAGTTAATGGGAGTGCCACCGATACCTCGAAAATCGCCAGAATACCGGGGGAATTAGAAGCTTTACAGGTGCAACCCTTGCGGAAAAAATTATTACTAGATTTAGGGACTTTGGGGATTGATTTAGATAATTTGGAAGGAATGACCCTCGGTCCAAGATTAGCTGATGGTAGTCGCTCTTTGATTTTGGTCAGTGATGATAATTTTAATCCGAATCAGGTCAATCAGTTTTTACTATTTCGACTCAAGGAAAAATAACCAAGAGATGGTTAATTGCCTCACCTATCCCCTTCTGGGAGAAGGTTTGGGGTGAGGACTACCAATAAAGAAAAAGGGGATAAATAGCCGGTTTAAAGACAAAACGGCCGATTAATAATCACTTTTTTCGATATCTTTGCGAATATCATTCAGGTCAATATAGCGATCGGTGGCATTTCGCAATTCCCTAGCGATCATCCCTTCCGTAGAAACTACGGTAATATGAGTATTTTTAGAGCGCAATAGTTCGATCGCTCGTTCAAAATCGCCATCACCGCTAAATAAAATCACTCGATCGTATTGATCGACGGTATTAAACATATCGACGACTATTTCGATATCTAAATTAGCTTTCTGGGAAAAACGACCGGAACTATCATCATAATATTCTTTCAAAATTTTTGTTCTCACCGTATAACCCAAACTAATTAAAGCATCGCGAAAACCTCTTTGATCTTGGGAATCTTTTAAACCCGTGTACCAAAAGGCATTAATTAACATAATATTCGGGTCGTTGGTGAAGTAATTTAACACCTTGCGCGGGTCAAAAAACCAACCATTTTTTTGTTGAGCATAAAACATATTATTGCCATCCACAAAAATCGAAAGGCGATCCTTCGGACGGCCGCCACCATTACAATGACAAAGACCGGCTTCTGTCATACAAAATACATACCTAATTTTTTATAGAGTTTAACTATAAAATTACTAAAAAGTAATTTTACGGGGGAAAACGACTATTCTTTGAGGAATAGCGGTGATTTGAGAGCAAAAAGATAGCAACTAAAATAAAAATTAGCTTTTTTGTCTAGGAGACAAACTAGATAATAGTTTCGGAATAATTAAAAGTGATAATAGGGAGATTGTACAGTAATTAGGTCATTTTGATAATCTTTCTTGATAGATGGGTATCAACAAGGCTGGTTAGATCAGGTAGGAACACCAATCACTCCAACCTCCAGAATATAGCTTAACATTCTCGTATCCGGCTAGGGTCAGGGAAAAGATATTGACACAGGCTGTCACTCCCGAACCACAGTAGAGGATAATTTCTCGATCGCCTTGCCGCTCTTGCCAACGTTGTGTTTGCTGGGCCAGGGGTTGAGAAAAACCCTGACTATCGGTGACTTCTAACCAAGGATAATTAAGCGCCCCCTCGATGTGGCCGGCTATCGGATCGATCGGTTCCCTTTCGCCCCGATAGCGATCGCTTTCCCTGGCATCAATTAACACCACTCCCGCTTGCTCTTTTTGCCTTTTTACCTCCTCGATCGTGACTACCCAATCCTGTTGAACTTGGGGGAGAAAAGCGCCGGTTTTCGGCACAGGTATCTGATTGGAGACGGGATAACCGGCATTTAACCAATTTTGCCAACCACCATCGAGAATACTGACTTTTTCATGGCCGAGATAACGTAATAACCACCAGAGACGACTGGCAAAGGCAAAACGGGAGGAATCGTAGGCGATAACATGGGTTTCACCAGAAATCACCCCTAAAGAGCTTAATTTAGCGGCTATTGTCTGCGGATTCGGTAAAGGATGACGGCCGCCATGACGGGCAACGGGAGCCGATAAATCGCGATCTAGGTGTAAATAGAAGGAATTTTCAATATGATTGGCTAAATACTCTTGATAACCGAGATCGGGATCGTTTAACTGAAAACGACAGTCAATAACCATCAGATCGGGGCGATCGAGATTAGTCACTAACCAACTAGGAGAAACTAGGGGTGCGATCGGATTCATGGCGGGAAAATTGTTTAATAATTAATAGACAGTTGCGCTGATCTTCGCTGCGAGTATAACTGAGTTGATCGGCGATTTTTTCGAGGATCGGCAGTCCTTGCCCATGACCGGAGAAACTATCGTCAAGATGGGCGTTTTTCTCGATAAAGCCCTCTAAATCGAAGACGGAACCCCGATCCCAGATGCGAATTTCCATCTGGTGGGGAACAATCTCGATCTCGATCTCGATCGGGATTTCGGGGGGTAGGTGTCGGTGAGCGTGACGGACAGCATTGGTAAAACCTTCGGCAAGAGCAAGCTGACACTGGAGCCAGTCTTTTTGGGAAATGCCCGCCGGTTTAAGTTGCTCAAAATATTTTAAAACGGTATCTAAGGACTTGAGATCGCTATCTACCTGAAAAGAAATCTTCACCCCCGGTTTACCTCTGCAATGCCTTACGCTAGAAGTTATACCATTTTTCCCCAACTATGAATGATGTGTTAGCTCGATTCTGGATTTAATCCCATCTTGAGGAACAAGCAAAGTCATCCGTCAGGGGGTCGGGGGTAAGCAGTAAGATTGAGATAGTCGAGTTACAAAAAAGATGGTACGAATTCTAGTAATTGATGATGATGGACTAATTCAAACGTTTCTGATCCGTGCTTTGCAGAAGGAATACGAGGTTTTTGTTGCCAGTGATGGGGAAGAAGGATTAAAGCAAGCGGGGCAACTAAAACCAGCGATGATTATTTGTGATTGGATGATGCCGGGGATCGATGGGTTGGAAGTTTGCCGGCAAATTAAGCTCAATCCCCAACTGTCAACGACTTTTTTTATCCTCTTAACTTCTTTGGGATCGGTGGAGGATCGGGTGAAAGGATTGGATGCGGGGGCCGATGATTTTTTGTGTAAACCGATCGAAATTAATGAGTTAAGAGCGCGTGTGCGAGCGGGAATGCGTTTGCATCAATTAAGTCATGATCTGCAAGCGCAAAAACAATTACTAGAAATGGAGTTAGCGGAAGCGGCGGCATATGTGCGATCGCTGTTACCCGAACCTTTCATTTCTCCAAAACTTGCTATCGATTTTCGCTTCCTTCCTTCTCGTCAATTGGGGGGGGATGGATTTGATTATTATTGGTTAGATAATGACCATTTGATGTTATATCTTTTAGATGTGGCTGGCCATGGTTTGCGAGCGGCTTTACCTTCCCTTTCGGTGATTAATTTACTCCGTTCTCATGGTTTAAGTCAGGTGAATTACTATCAACCTAATCAGGTTTTACAAGGGTTAAATCAAGTTTATCAAATCAGTCCTAAGAATGATAAATATTTTACTATCTGGTACGGAATTTATGATCAGAAACAACAACAGTTAACCTATGCCAGTGCCGGTCATCCCCCGGCAGTTCTCCTGACTCAAAAACCTTTTGGCCAGATGATTGAAACCAGACTGAAAGCCCCCGGTTTTCCCATCGGGATGTTTCCGGAAGCAGAATATATCAATCATGTTCAATCCCTGAATTTCTCCAGTAGCCTTTATCTTTTTAGCGATGGAATTTACGAGATCGATTGTGCTGATGGTAGGATATGGGGACTAGAAAACTTTATTCAATCTTTACGAAATTATCACTGTAATTCTGCTAAAAATCTCGATAATTTTATTGAAAAAATTCAAGCTTTACAATTTGATGGTAGTTTTAGGGATGATCTTTCGATCATGCAGGTGGATTTTCGTTAATTAACTTCCGAGGATTTTTTGTTCTAATTCTTCTCGGTTATTAAAAATTTCAAAAACTCGATCCATATCGGTCAATTCAAATAACATTTTTATCTGATCATTAATCGAGCAGATCAATAGTTTCCCCCCCGCAGAACGCACGGTTTTCAAGGATAAAACTAGAGCGCCTAAACCAGAACTATCCATAAAGGTGACATCCTTGAAATCAACGATAATCACCTCTGAACCTCCCTGCACAGCTTCAGCAATTTCTTGGCGAAATTGGCTGGCTTGGTTGCCATCTAAAATACCCGATGGTTGCATAACTTTAATCGCAGAACTCATAAGAAAAAGGAAAAATTAAATGTTTTCTACCTGCTCACTCATAACTGCTCGCTGAAATCTGCTGACAGCAGCTAATCTTTAACTATTTTTAACATATTAAGGCCAAGAAAAGCGCAAAATTAAAAATAGGAATTTTTGAAACTGCATGGAAAGTTACGATGTCATCCTCATCGGTGCGGGGCATAATGGTTTAGTTTGTGCCGCCTATCTCCTCAAAGCCGGTTATCGCGTCCTCCTTCTTGAACAGCGTAGCGTACCGGGAGGAGCGGCTACCACAGAAGCGGTTATCCCAGATCTGGCCCCCGATTTTAAGTTTAATCTCTGTGCGATCGATCACGAATTTATTTTTTTGGGGCCGGTAATTGAGGAATTAGAGCTAAAACGCCACGGATTAGAGTATTTATTTTTCGATCCCACCGTTTTCTGTCCCCATCCCTCTGGCCAATATTTTCTTTCCTATCGCTCTCTGGAAAAAACTCACGCCGCAATTGCCCAGTTTTGTCGGCGAGATGCCGATCGCTACCTTCAGTTTATCGACTATTGGGCACAGTTGCTGAATGCGATCGCTCCTTGGTTTAACGCTCCGCCCCAAGATTTGCTCAGAATCGCCCGCAATTATAACTCTAGTGCCTTAGCTAGTGTCTGGAAAGCGATCGGCTCAAAAAAGAAACTGCTCGACTTCATCCGCACGATGATTACTTCCCCCGAAGATGTCCTCAATGAGTGGTTTGAGAGCGAATTTGTCAAAGCACCCTTGGCTCGTCTAGCGGCAGAAATTGGCGCTCCTCCCTCCCAAAAAGGCATTACCTCCGGGATGATGATGATGGCGATGCGTCATTCCCCCGGGGTGGCTCGCCCTCGTGGTGGTACGGGCGCACTAACAGAGGCTCTGGTGAAATGTGTTGTCAGTCTCGGTGGGGTGATTTTAACCGAGCAGAAGGTTAAACAGATTCTAATGGAGGAAGGACAAGCGATCGGGGTTAGGGTGGACTCTGGACGGGAATATCTGGCAAAAGCGGGTGTTATCTCTAATATTGACGCTAGACGAGTCTTTTTACAGTTAGTCGCCCCCGCCGATGTGGATGCCGCCGATCCAGAATTGCGAGAAAGGGTAGAACGGCGAATTGTCAATAACAATGAAACAATTCTTAAAATTGATTGCGCCCTCGCCGAAGCACCAAGGTTTGAGGCTTACGCTCACAAAGAGGAGTATTTACAGGGAACGATTCTCATCGCCGATTCCGTGCGTCACGTTGAACAAGCCCACGCTTTAACGATTTTGGGGCAGATTCCCGACGAAAATCCCTCGATGTACCTAGATATACCCACTATTCTCGATCCCTCCATGGCTCCCCAGGGCAAGCATACCCTCTGGATCGAATTTTTTGCCCCCTATCAGATTGCTGGGGCCGAGGGAACAGGATTAAACGGCACGGGATGGACGGAAGAATTAAAAAATCGCGTGGCCGATCGAGTTCTTGATAAACTGGCCGATTATGCTCCCAATCTCAAATCCGCCATTATTGCCCGTCGGGTGGAAAGTCCGGCCGAATTGGCTAATCGTTTGGGTTCCTATAAAGGTAATTACTATCATCTTGATATGACCTTAGATCAGATGATTTTCCTGCGTCCTTTGCCAGAAATAGCTAACTACAAAACCCCGATTAAAAACCTTTATTTAACTGGGGCAGGAACTCACCCCGGCGGCTCAATTTCGGGAATGCCAGGGCGTAATTGCGCTCAGGTTTTTCTGCGGGATCAAAGCACTTTTCTGCAAAGATTATTCAACTAAATCCCCTCCTCAAAATCCCGCTCCCTCACGGGGGGACAGAGAGCCTGAAAAGTTTACAGGGTCTGGGGTGTAGGGGGTGCTGACAGGTGTAGGTTGATTACAAAGAGGTGAATAGTCACACACACACTCGTGGTGAGAAAATCAAGCTAGAGATTTAGAGGAGCATAGGGAAAAACAATGCTAAACAACAAATATCTCAAGCAGTAGTCGTGCATAGTTTCAGAGCATCGACCTCATTTGTCAATACCGCCAGCTATCGGATTGGCAACTGGGAGTTTTGACCTGGTCATGACCAAATCAAGCAGCTTGACGGTGGGAGTATGTCAATAGTTACTAATTCTGTACGCAAATATTGCATCTAGAATTAGCTTTGTACGCTTTGACCCGTACTGGGTTAACTACGAACCTCTCTATCGGATTCCCGCTAAAGGCGGCCTCTCCGACT
>SFCA01000238.1:0-4440 GCA_007095475.1 Microcystis aeruginosa Ma_QC_C_20070703_M131
TAAGACCAGAACAGAGTAAATCTGTTAAGGCAGGTGCGGAACCCCGCAAGGGAAAGAAGCAGAAACCTAAATCGTGAGGTTTGGGAATCACCGTCCGTTTACGGCGGTGAGGATGTCAAGGGGCTATTTTTTTGCTCTGCCACCACCCGAACCCTGGGCAGAGAGATATAAAAAAAACATAATTGGGTTATTTATGTCTTGAAAAACAAAGCTCGTTGATACGAGATTATGGGCATTTGCGGTCATAATCTACATGAAGTTACGGTGTTTAGTCGGTAAAATTGAGACATAATTGTGTCATTTATATTAATTTTAAAGTTGCTTAACCTATTGTCATTGTTGGAGAGTTGGGCAATAATAACAGTCATAGGGAAAAGAAGAACATAAATCTGATTACCTCAAAGTAAAACAGTAAAACTTATTCCAAGAGGAAACAAAAATGGCTAATATTACTATTTCTGAGTTACGCCCTGCTGGTGCAGACTTGTTCTCCGATTCTGAGAGTTACCTTACTGACTTGACCGGGTCGGAAACGCTTGGTACATTAGGTGGCGCTGGTTCTATCACTATTTGTTGGCAAGATAGAACAACCAGAGTTCGCTCTATCAGTATTTGTTGGAATTAGAAAAACTCCAGGTTCTTGTTAAGAAACTAGCCCAGTTTTTACTAAAATCTCTCTATCATCCAGTTAGGTTGACCTGACTGGATGATATTCGTGTTAGTGCTATTCATCTCAAACTGGTGACAACTGAGACTGACTCAATTTGATTGATAACCCACTCGCCAAACAACTCTGACCAAATTTGATAGCGGAACTGATCATTTAACTCTGGCTGAAGTATCTCCTCCACTAAAATCAAATGCACTCCCTTAGAAGTCACAATTGGTTTAAGAACTTCAATATACTTGTGAGCCACATCATAGAAACTCATTTCCCCTAGCAAACCCTAATTAATTTCCAAAAAATCTCGCAATTTTTTTAGATAAGTAGGGGCATCTTCTAACATGGGAAAGTGAGCAGTATTAGCCATCTCCACATACTGGATATTATTATTCAAATCCGCCGCCATTTTGCCCATTTTGGCGGGGATGATAATGTCTTTTTCCCCTGATACTAAAAGAGTTGGTATCTTAATCTCGGCAAATTTACCCGGCATAATTTCCACTGCCTTTTTACTCACAGATGTATAAATTGTGCCTAGGGCTGCCTCATAATCTGCCGCTAAAAAATCTTCTAAAAAAGCAATTCTTTCTGATTTTGGGATCGATCGATGCAAAAATCTCGCCATAAATAATCGATCGGCAAAAGGTACTTTTAAAAACCAATCATAACGAAAAGGTTAAAACTGCTTTCACCACTCTTTCGGGGTACATAGTAATAAAAAAAGTCGCCACCGATGCCCCCATAGAGTGACTATTGAGATAGACTTTTTCAATTTCCAAACTATCTAAAAACAAGGCCAAATCAAGGGCATATTCTTCTAAATCGTAGGAAAGATCGGGGGATTTTTCCGGCAATTTAGACCGACCAAAACCCCGCATATCGTACAATAAACAATCAAAGCGATCGCAAATTGCCGCAGCCGTTGATCGCCAATAGCGTCCCGATCCTCCCCAACCATGAATAAACACCATCACCGGCTTTTTCTGGGCAGATTCCGACTGTCGAATCCACTCGTAATAGTGGGGAACACCGCGGACAGTGACTGTTTTATCGATTATTTGAGTTTTCATGATAGATGTCGTCTTCCAGATTATCCCAAATCTTAGCAAGAGCAGTTTCGCTGACTTTTTGCCAGAAATCCGAGTTTGTCTCCTCCGGGATGAGGGTGACTAGAACTCTAGTACCCTCTGGAATCGGCACGGATTCGAGGAGTTCGATCCGGCCTTCTTTGACAATTGCGGGAACGGTGTTCAGCATGGTTAACCTCGATTTTTCCCCTTAAGCGGATTCTTGACTGGGTAGAGAGGAAGGATGAACCAATAGCTCTGCCGTGGAACGTTTTTCCACCATTTCGCGGGTGATTAAACAGCGTTTCACGTCCTTGCGCGAGGGCAATTCGTACATGACATCGAGCATTAATTCCTCGACAATACCCCGTAGGGCCCGGGCCCCGGTTTTGCGACGATAGGCCTCTTGGGCGATCGCTAGGACGGCATCAGATTTAAACTCTAACTGTACATTGTCCATCTTCAACAGTTTTTGATACTGTTTCACCAAAGCGTTGCGGGGTTGCGTCAGGATAGCGATTAAAGCTTCCTCATCCAGGGGTGAAAGCGCCGCTAGGACGGGAATCCGACCGACAAACTCCGGAATCATGCCAAATTTGACTAAATCATCGGGAGTCATTTGTTTTAATAACCCTGCCGCCACCTTATCCTTACTAGCTTGGCTATCTCCCGGTTGAATAAAGCCCATGGATTTTTTACCGAGACGCTGATCGATCACCTTATCTAAACCGACAAACGCCCCACCGCAGATAAACAGGATATTGCTGGTGTCAATCTGAATACAATCCTGATAGGGGTGTTTGCGGCCGCCTTGGGGGGGAACATTGGCGATCGTTCCCTCTAACATTTTCAGTAAAGCTTGCTGTACCCCTTCTCCGGACACATCCCGGGTAATCGAGGTATTTTCGCTCTTGCGGGCAATTTTATCGATTTCATCGATGTAGATAATGCCCCGCTGTGCCTCTTCCACGTCTAAATCTGCCACTTGTAACAGACGCAAGAGAATATTTTCCACATCTTCCCCCACATAACCGGCCTCGGTTAAAGTGGTGGCATCGGCGACAGCAAAAGGTACATCGAGGATTTTAGCCAGAGTTTGAGCTAGAAGGGTTTTTCCCGATCCTGTGGGACCAATTAACAGAATATTGGATTTTTGCAGTTCGATGCTATCTTCTGGACTACCGCCACCGGCTTTTTGGGTTTGGATATCTTTGAGGCGTTTGTAATGGTTATAAACGGCCACCGAAAGCACTTTTTTCGCCTCATTTTGACCGATAACGTAGTCATCGAGGTATTTTTTAATCTCTCTTGGTTTGGGAATTTGTTCCCAAGTGGTTTTATTTTGGCCCGATCGCCGTTTGTTGGGACGTTCCTCCACCGGGGCGACCGGACTAGGCGGTTCCATCAATTCCTCATCGAGAATTTCGTTACACAGTTCCACACACTCGTCACAAATATAGACCCCCGGCCCGGCGATTAATTTTCGCACTTGTTCCTGGGATTTGCCGCAAAATGAACACTTGAGGTGGGAGTCGTATTTAGACATAGTTTATTATTTACAGGGAAGTAACGGGAACGGTAGGATCGGGCAGTTCAGGACGGGAAATCACCTGATCGATTAACCCATATTCTTTGGCTTCGACGGCCGACATGAAAAAGTCCCGTTCGGTGTCGTTGGCAATGCGATCATAGGGTTGACCGGTGTGATGAGCCAGCATGGTATTGAGTCTCTGTTTAATATAGAGGATTTCTTTGGCCTGGATGGCGATATCACTGGCTTGACCTTGGGCGCCGCCGAGGGGTTGGTGAATCATGATCCGGCTACTGGGTAGGGACATCCGTTTACCGGCTGCGCCGCCACAAAGCAGGAATGCTCCCATACTAGCGGCTAAACCGAAACAAATTGTCGCCACGTGGGGGCGAATTTGTTGCATGGTGTCGTAGATAGCTAGTCCAGCATAAACGGAACCGCCGGGGGAGTTGATATAGAGTTGGATATCTTTTTCGGGATCTTCTGCCTCCAAGTAGAGGAGTTGGGCGACGATCGAATCAGCGACCTGATCATCGACGGGAGTTCCCAAAAAGACAATTCTCTCCCGCAAGAGTCGAGAATAGATATCAAAAGCCCGTTCACCCATGCCAGACTGTTCGATTACCACGGGTAAAACGTTAGCTAGGGAGTTTCTCCCCGTGTTGGCGTAGATAGCAGGGCGACAATTGCTGGTAATTGGGTAGTCAGGCGATCTCGATTCGAGCATAATTTTTTCGGTTCCGCTATCACAATCTTAGGGGTTTTGCTTGGCTGTGGAGCTTTTACTGGCAAATGTTAAGCATCTTTAGCACTTCTGTCCATACTATTATGCCCTAAGTTTTCCCCTGTTGGCGGGAATCGGTTATCAGTGATCAGCTATCAGTGAACATATGCCCTAAGTTTTCCCCTGTTGGCGGGAATCGGTTATCAGTGATCAGCTATCAGTGAACAGGGGATGGGGGATAGGAATTAGGGGAATGATCGACAAAACTACAAATTTACTGCCAATGGTGGTCGCGTCCATTCTTTCTAGATCAATAGGTATTGTAAAGTTTTGTAAAAAAGTATATGCAAATGACTGCAAACAACTGCTAATATGGTTAGTGTAAGTTTACATTGCAGTTCACATGAAACTATCAGATTATGCTAAGAAAAAAGGGATCAGTTATGACACTGCT
>SFCA01000239.1:0-3606 GCA_007095475.1 Microcystis aeruginosa Ma_QC_C_20070703_M131
AAGTTTTTCAATGATTGCTGCAAGGTGGCGGCAGTAGCCTCAGCTAACCATTCAAAATTAGGTTGTTTCTTGAGTTGGGTAAGGTCTTTTGCCATGTCACAGTAGGTCATTCCTTTACCAGTCTCTAGGTACTGATTGTTAGTTTTATTTAAGTAGTAATTCCAAACAAAACGAACACAACCAAAGTTTTTAGTTAGGTCCAGTTCTTGTTCTTTGTTTGGGTATATTCTTACTTTTAAAACATTTAACATCAGCCTGACCCCATCTGTACTATTTTTTACTATAAGGCTTACCGCTTAAATGTGTCAAGTTCATACATACCTTGAGAATCAAGCCTTAACGCGACAGCGTTAAGGCTTGATTCTGGTCGCAATTCATCGTTATGTTAATTTCTGGTATATTTTTGATTAAGGAGAAATTTAACGGGAGTCCTCTTGCTCCATTTAGATAACCACAATGACCGATGATGCCATCCCTAGTCTAAATTTAGCCATCGCTAGTTTAGCCACGAGTAATAATTTCGCCCGTTGGGTAACGAAAGCGCCCCTACCGGGGGGATATGTGCATCATGACTGTGAATGGACCGAGAGTCTAACCACGGAATGGATGGCATGGCAGGAAATGTTCTGTCTGCAAAAAATGCCGACCTTGCCGATGTTAGAGCAATTAGAAGCAAATTCTCGACCTAAACTGACTCTTTCGGGAGAAGGCAGCAGTTATGGCGGTCAATTGATGCAGAAACTAGGTATTAGTCTCTGGCAATGGTTATTTCAAGCATCAATTGGTCAAAGTTTCGCCCAAAGTCAGGGAATCGCCCTCGGCAAAAATCAGCCCCTGCGAATTCGCTTGGAATGTCGCAATCCCTATTTAATTCTGCTGCCCTGGGAAATTATGCAGCAAGCGAGTAAACAGGCTATATCTCTGCATCCGAATATACTCTTTAGCCGGACCACCAGCGATGTGGAACCACTGCCACCGATAAAACCGAGTAATAGTCTCAATATTCTCTTAGTTATCGGCGAAAAACAGCTTAAAACCCCCGCTAGTTCCCTCAACCTCACCGTCATTAATACAGGTGGAGAAACTAATCCCGACCAGGCACTGGAATCCGAGGCCGCCAATCTTATCGGGGCCATCTCCCCTGGGGGCAGTAGTTCCCCCCAGAATTGGGGAGTGAAAGTCAAAGTCAATACCCTAATTCGACCGGGGTCCGAAGAACTGACCAAGGCCTTGGATACGGGTAAATATCAAGCTTTTTTCTACGCTGGTCACGGAATGTCTGCCCCCAATGGCGGTTCCCTATTTCTGCGGACGGGGGAACAGCTAAACGGGACGGAGTTAGCCCAAGCTTTGGTGAGAAATCAAGTCATTTTAACCGTTTTTAATGCCTGTTGGGGTGCTTATCCCGCTAAATCAGGTCAGGAGATGATCCCCCGCAGCAGTCTAGCGGAAGTCTTGATTCACCATGGCGTTCCCGCAGTTTTGGCCATGCGAGATGCGATCGCAGATCGAGAGGCCTTGAGTTTTATCGAAGTTTTTACCCGCAGCCTCCTCGGTTTCAAAGACAAAGAAGCGCAGATGTCCAAGTTGTTTCCCGGTCCGAGAGTCCCTATCGATCAGGCCGTTCGCATCGCCAGGCAGCAGTTATTAACCCTCTACAAGTACAATCAGCCCGCTTGGACTTTGCCGATTCTCTATATGCACCCGGAATTCGACGGGCAATTGCTGCAAACCTTTGATGAGACTCAATCACCGACGGTTATGCCCAGTATCTCCGGAACCATGCCCGCCGCTTTCTTATACTATCTCGATCGTCCCGAAAGAAAATGGTCAATCCGTGGTGGTGCCATGAATATAGGACGGGACATGGAAAATGATCTACAGATTGCTGAAAAATGGGTTAGTAAAAATCATTGTCGGATAATTTGCCGTAAAAATGCCGATCATCCAGACTATCAATACTTTCTCGAAGATTTCTCCCGTTTTGGTACTTTTATCTGTCAAGACGGCCACTGGAAGCAGGTTCATAACCAAGAAGTTCCCCTAGAGTCCGGTTTACAGATTCGCTTCGGCAGTTACCAAGGCCAAATCCTCGAATTTGTGGTGGAATAATTAGGGTTGGCTGAAAAAATTTGTCGTCGGGGCGGGGTGTGGGGTGTGGGGTGTGGGGTGTGGGGTGTGGGAAGAATAAATAAAAATAATCTCCTGACTCCTATCGACCGCCTTCGTTAACTAACTTTTTGCTTCCTCTTTCAGAGAATAAATTGGTTTAAACCAACCTTTGCGCCAGAAGTAGAAAATTAAGCCCCCCGCTACGGCTAACATGACTAACCAGACAAGGAAATAACTCCATTCTCCTTTCAATTCTGGCATATTATCGAAGTTCATCCCATAGACACCAGCGATAAAAGTTAAGGGAATAAAAATCGTCGAAATTACGGTTAAAAACTTCATAATTTCGTTTAATTTATTGCCCATAGTGGACATATAAACATCCATCAAACTCGCCGCTAATTCTCGATAAGCTTCGATAATTTCCAGAATTTGAATGACGTGGTCGTAGGAATCCCGAAAATAAATTTGTACTTCATCGCTGACTATACCATGATGGTCACGCATCAGTAAATGTAGGACATTTCGCATCGGCCAAATTAAGCGCCGCAGTGCCAATAATTCCCGACGGACATCATAGATTTCCTGCATGGTATCTCGATCAGGATTACTAATGATCATATCTTCCAACGCCTCAATCCGATCTTCGTAGTGTTCTACCACGGGAAAATAACCATCGATAATCGTGTCTAATAATAAATAGGTTAAATAATCCGCCCCCGATTTCCGTACTCGTCCCTGGGAAGTGCGAATTCGATCTCTGACTATCTCAAAACAGTCCTGTAATTCCTCCTCTTGAAAACTTAAAAGATAGCGTTTTCCTAGTACAAAACTCACCTGTTCTGTATCAAAACCGCTTTCATCTTCTTTCAGTCGCACCATCTGAGAAATCACTAACAATTGATTGTTATAGTCCTCTAACTTGGGACGCTGCGGCACATTAACCACATCTTCTAATAACAAAGGATGCAGATTAAAAATTTCTCCCACCTGTTTTAAAACCGTCTCACTCCCTAACCCTTGAATATCCATCCAAGACACGGTATTTGTGCCAATATAGGGGGCGCAAGCATTGGGAGTAATATCCACCTTGCGAATGGCGTTATCTTCATCGTAGTCGATTAAAATAATCCGCGAGGGTTTGGCATCCGGTTCGATAATTAATGTCCCTGGTTCACTACCCGGTTCATCATAAAAATAATCGAAGTAGTCTTCTTCCTCGTCTCCATCGGTATCGGGACGATTGTTGACGAATATATCGGGTTGTAGTTGGGTCATAAGCTTACAACAATCTGGCTAATTTGGGCAATAAGAAAACAGAAAAGTTAAAAAATTTAATTTGCCTAAAGTTACTATCTATCGCCATGAGATTACATTGACATACTCCCACCGTCAAGCTACGCTGTGACGGGGGATTCTTTCCACATCGCTGTTAGAAATTCCTTGTTCAACGAGACAACTTAGATCCTCAATGTCTCCACTGAAAACCCAGAG
>SFCA01000024.1:0-14860 GCA_007095475.1 Microcystis aeruginosa Ma_QC_C_20070703_M131
CATTATTATTCTACTAATGACAGTAGCCTAGTTACTCAGGAGCCGGATACGGCGAAAGTCGTAAGTCCGGTTTTGAAGCAGGGGGTGGGAAGGCGACTTCCTGCTCTACTGTAACGGGAAATGGGGGAGTGGGGAGATAGGGGAATTTCAACTAATACCGCCAAACCCTCAAACCCCAACTCCCTAAAACCCCAACTCTCAACTCCTGACTCCTGATGACCGACTCCTGATGACCGACTCCTGATAACTGGGTGACTAAAGTTGAGAATTCCCTTAAGATAAAGTAAATAAGTGTAAAGAAACTGAAAGTTAGCCTACACCCTTGCTGAAAAAATTCTCATTGTCTAGAAGTGCTATGCTCAATCGTTTTTGCCGAGGAATCTCGATCGCTCTTGTCATTGGTGTCATTAGCTGTCTGGGTTGGATTATCTGCCCGGATCAAGCTCTAGCGGTGAATAATCCCGAATTACTGCCCAATCAAGCCACTCCGATCGTTGATTTAGCCAATTATCTACCCGCAAAACAGGAAGAAGCATTAATCCGAGATATCGAGACATTTCAAGGGGAAACGGGCTGGAAAATGCGAGTTTTAACCCAATATGACCGCAGCCCTGGCCGGGCAGTGATTAATTTCTGGGGATTGGATGATAAAAGTATTCTCCTAGTGGCCGATGGTCGGGGCGGTAATCTACTATCTTTTAGTATTGGTGATGCCGTCTATGAATTTTTACCCCGCACTTTTTGGATCGAATTACAGGCCCGTTTCGGTAATATGTATTTTGTCCGGGAAAATGGCGAAAATAATGCGATCGTACAATCCTTAGACACGGTAAAAGGCTGTTTAGTTAAAGGTGGTTGTGCGGTGGTCCCCGGTTTACCGAAGGAACAGTGGATACTAACTTTAATTACCTCAATTGTCGGCGGTTTAGTCTTCGGTTTTGCCGGTATTCCTCGCAAAGAAGGACAGGTTTTCGCTTGGCAATGGGTTTTAATTGTCTCTCCCCTCTGGTTTATCCTCTTTGTTGCTTTTGGCATCGGACCGGTGGTTACTCGCACCAGTGAATTACTGCCCCTTTTCCGCAATTTAATCGGTTTTGCCCTTGGGGTTTTAGTCGCCTATCTTTCCCCTCGTTTTAATTCCCTCAACCCCTCAAAAACCTAAAAATTAGCGGCTTTTCAGTGATCAGTAATCAGTAATCAGTGAAAAGAAAGTAGCGAAGTTTTTACCTATAACCGATAGCTGACGGCAGCCCCTCATGGTTCGATCGATCTAGCTCTGTTACAATTGGAAAAATTGTGGAGTGAGTGAGATAACGTTTATGTGGGTCAATACTCAAAGTGAGATTATTAGTAAGGTTTTGCCGCCAGCAGTACGCCTGTTCTTAAGAACGCAAGTAGAACAGATAGAAGATTTAGAAATGCAGCTGCAAGGTCATGATCGGCAAATTTTGCGCGGTTATATCCCCGGGGTATTTTTAGCCGTAGGAAGAGCGATTTATCAAGGTTTACATCTAGGTAAAGCGCAATTAAGAGGGGAAAATATCCGTCTTAATATCGGGCAGGTTTTGCGAGGGAAACCCCTAAAAATTTTGGAACCTATTCGGGTTAGCGGTGAGGTGGAAATTAACGAGCAGGATTTAAATAATTCGATCGCCTCGACTATTTTGGTTAATGCTTTGGCGGATTTACTAATTTTTTCCCTAGAAAATAACGGAATTGTTAACGCCAGAGAAATTATCTCACAACAGCGTTTTAACTGGAAAAATGTTCTTCTAAATCAGGGCTATTTCTCTCTTCTCGGCCATAGAGAAACAGGTGCAGAAGTAATTTTTACTGCTGATATTACCTTAAAAGATGCTCGCACTTTAGGGATTAGTCCCCGACAATGGCAAGGTTTAGCCCCAGATTTATCTATTGATTTGCAACCTTTTACCGTCGATTTAGGCAAAGATGTGGAGATTAAATCTTTTATTCTCGACGATCAAACTCTTTTCTGTCAGGGAAGTTTTTTGATTTTACCTTAAAAATAAACGGGATGATTCCGGTGGGTTAACTTAGTTTAACCCACCTAATTATTACCCCGGATTCTGTGCGATTAAAATAACTGTTTGTATTAGTCCAACTAGAAGACCGAGAATACCACCAAGATTAACAATTCCCTGTAATTCCTGTTTAACAATGCCTTGAATAGCATTTTCCAGATCGGCCGGGGAAGTGGCATTCACCCGATCGCGGATTACCTGATCGATGTTGAGAATCGGGATAATTTGGGCGACTAATTTCTCTAAATCTTCCTCTAAATAACGCTCTAAAATTAACGCTAACTCTTGACTAATTACCCCTAATGATGTAGTCATTGACCCCGAAGATTGCAGACGATTAATAATTAAATTAGCGATTTGATCCCAGTCGATCGTTTGTCCAAAATCTTGCAGAAATTGTTCGCCACTTTCTTGAATATAAATTCGCACCGTGTCCCTGGTGGTTTTACGCAATTGTCTGACGGTGGAGATAGGTAAATTTTGCAAAGAGATACCTTGTAACCAGTTTTTCAGACGATTACGCATCTCTAAAGATAGTAATAATTCTTTGATTCTGGTATTAGCTAAATCCTTTTCATCAAGGCAAAAAGTGCGTAAGCGAGCGAGAGCATTGCGTAAACCGAATAAATTGGCTACTACCCAATAGGTTCCACTGGTTTTTTCCCGAAATCCTTCATCGATAACTTGAATATTGCGATCGGTTAAAAAATCGATTAAAGCTAGACGGATAATATCGGGGGGTAGGACGGTTTCTAATAGCCAATCGGAGAATTGTCGCGCCTGTTGTTCACTGAGAGAAAATTCTAAGACTAGGCGATCAAAAATTTGATTGATCTGTTTTTCTAAAAAGTCCTGTCGTCGGGCTAAAACTTTTAGTAATCTCGCTAAAGATTCCCCGAATAAATCATGAAGAATTGCCGCCAAAATCTCGGCGGTTTTTGCTTGCCGATCGCCTTTTATTTGTTTTAAAGCTAATTGTAACAGCCAGAGTATCGCCCCCTGTACCCTTTCGGTGTCGAGGAGTCGTTTAGCCAGTTTTTGTAGTTCCTCGGGGGTTAACAGGGAACCCATGATCGTATCCGATACCCGGACAGCTAATCGATCTTGATTGCGAGGAATTAACCCCGGGGTGAAGGGAAGAGGACGCTTACCGATATAAATCGCCTTGTAGGGACGAAATAGCATTTTTATGGCTACATCGTTCGTAAAATAGCCAATAATTGCCCCCGCGATCGGCGGTAAGATCCATGTCCAAAGAGTAGGGAGATTCAATTTAGCAGCAAAAAATAAACAGAAATGTCAGTAGGTTATTTCTTCAAGACTAACACTCCCATCAGTCCTGCTAGGAGTGGATAGTGAACAGCGCTGGAAAATCCCGACTGATAGCCTAATTTTACCTGTTCTGGGCCTTGGGGAAAGCGATCGATACTGGGACTAATATAAGCGTACTGGTCAGTTAAACCGTAACGCTCGGCAGCCGGAACGACGATATGCTCGAGATACCAGTTTTGGAATAATTTAGCGATGGTTTCGGTGGGTTGATGGAAGTCCAGAATCGCCGCTTTAGCACCCGGTTTGAGGACTCGGTATAATTCCCCCAAACATTGGGCAATATCGACCACATTGCGTAATCCATAGCCAATAGTGGCACAATCAAAGCTAGAATCGGCAAAGGGTAAATTGAGGGCATCCCCTTCCATCCAGTTAATATTAGTGGCGCTAAAACGTTGACGGGCGATTTTTAATTGTTGTGGGGAAAAATCTAGTCCGATCACTTGGCCGGTTTTACCCACTTGTTTTGATAATAGGTTAGTCAGGTCGCCGCTACCACAACAGATATCGAGGGCAAAATACCCTTTTTCGGGTTGACACCACTTGACTGTCATTAATTTCCAGACGCGGTGTAATCCGAAACTTAATTCTTGATTAAGTCGATCATATTCGGGAGCGATCTGATCAAAAATTGCCTGTATTTCTGTGGAGTTAGGTGAGGATTGATTGGACATTTTGATAATATAGCATCAGAGAAAATCCCAGAGCAAGTTATACCATTCTATCCTATCTGCGCCCACGGGGATAAGCTGTTGACCATCTACAGCAGTTATCTTCATGGTGGGAACAGTAGCTTAGATTACGCTTCATCTATTTGATCATCTCCCGGTCGCAGTTCGATCGAGAGGCCTTCCTGGGCGAGAATAGTTTCAGGGAAAATCTTTCTTACCTGTTCCCCAATGCGATCGAGAAAATCGTCATTATGGGCGGGATCGTGATGAAATAAAACTAACTGCTTAACTTGGGCTGCCTGGGCGATTTTGACTGCCTGCTGCCAAGTGGAATGACCCCAACCCACCTTAGAATACTGAGGATCGTTGTATTCCTCATCGGTGTAGGTAGCATCAATAATCATCACATCCGCTTGCCAGGCCAAAGCCAAAACGTTATCATCAAGGCGATCGGGAAAGTGTTCGGTATCGGTAATATAAGCTGCCGATAAACCCCGCCAATTTACCCGATAACCCACCGCTTCTCCCGGATGATTTAAAGGAAGGGTTTCGACGCTGACATCGCCACAGTGTAGGGTTTCGCCCATTTCTAGATCATAAAATTCTAAATCAGCCCGCATAATCTGCAAAGGCACGGGAAAATTAGGATGTGACATCTGGTAGTGTAATCTTTGCTCCATGGTCACCCCTTTGGTAGAGGGAACCGCGTAGATTTTTAAAGTATTGCCCCTGATAAAAGCGGGGATAAAAAAAGGAAAACCCTGAATATGATCCCAATGGGAGTGGGTGAAAAATAAATGGGCTTTCACTGGACTTTCTGCCATCAAGGACTGTCCTAGGACGCGTAACCCCGTACCACCGTCAAAAATTAATCTTTCTCCACCGACTTGCATCTCCACACAGGAAGTATTACCACCATAACGAACGGTTTCCCAACCTGGACAGGGAATACTTCCCCGTACTCCCCAAAATTTGATCTGGAAGCAGTTGTAGGGCATATCAGAAGTTTCTCTACTTGTGCTGATGGGCTAACAGATCAGATTAGCACTCTTCCAAAATCAAGGCGGTGACTTTATCTCTAAGCTCTTGACTATCTAAATTACTCGTTAAGATTGCAGGGGAGCGCCAGAGCTGCGGAGCAGGGAGAAGCAGTTTGAGCATTTGTACTAAAATTTCCCCTACGCAGTTTAAACTCAGTAGAGCTTAACACAACGATCTATGATTAAGGGGTGAGGTTCGTCACTTTTGCAAGAGCCAAGGTATGGATTTACAAAAATTCTTAGAAAAACTGCCCCAACAGTATCAGGATTGGGGATCGCCTCTAATGTCGCCTATTTCCGAGCAATTAACCCTTTTAAGCCAAAAAACCGCATCTTATCCTGATCGCAATCTCTTTCCCCTACTCAATTTAGCCGTTGCCTGTCTGCAACCGGACGAGGTTTACTGTCAAGTGGGTTGTTTTCGTCGCGGTAGTTTAGTCGCCGCTTTCTGGGATAATAGCGATCGCTACGGTTATGGCGTGGAAGCTTTTTTTAAATACGATCCATCGGGAGAAAAACTAACTATATTATCCCAGGATTTGGAGGATTTTCAACTATCAGAACAGATATTTTTAAGCGATCAAGAAACGGAAAACTTTTTCGATGATCTGGAAGAATTAAACAGTGAAGAAAAGCTGGGAGTTTATTACTACGATGCCCACGAAGACTATCGATCGCTCTTGATCTCCTTACTTTTAGCCAAAAAATTCTGGTCTGATTCCGCTTTAATTATGATCAATAAATGTCAGCATCCTGCTCTCCAACAGGCGATAAAAGATTTTCTTAAAACCCATCCCCAAGCCCAGATAATTTTAGATGATCAAGTCGCTAATCACGGTTTGCTTGGTTTGAAAAATATTTGTTTATTAGCTTGGAATGCTCCCCCAGAGATAACAGCGCTAAAATCCCCGAAAAAACTGGTTTTAAATGTGGGTTGTGGTCCCTATAATCCCGAAGCTTTACCCCAACTATTCCGCGATGGCAATTGGCAAGAAATTCGCCTCGATATCAATACTGCTGTTAACCCAGATATTTTAGGAACGATTACTGATTTAAGTGCCGTTCCCGATAACTGCGTCGATGCGGTTTTTTCTAGTCATAATCTAGAACATATTTATCATTACGAAGTTCCCATCGCCCTAGAGGAATTTAAACGCATTCTTAAACCCGAAGGCTTTTTGATGATCGTGGTTCCCGATATGCAAACTGCCGCCGAATTTGTCGCTAGAGGCGATATGGAAAATGAACCTTTATATATTTCTCCCGGTGGTCCCGTGCGAGCTTTATGGATGTTTTACGGCATGGGAACAGAAGTCCCCGGAATGCCCTATATGGCTCACAAAACTGGTTTTACCTCTCAAAATCTCAACCAGAAATTCCAAGAAGCAAATTTTGCCAGAGTCGAGGTAATTCGCACGGAATTTGAGTTAGTTGCTTTTGGGTATAAGTGAGGAAAGATTAGCAAAAATTGCCCGCACTTGTGGGGCGATTCTTTCCCTTTGATTGATTAAATAAATACTAACGAGGGTTAAAGATACCCCCACCCATTGCAATACGCTTAACATCTCACCGAGGAATAAATTCCCGAAAGTGAGGGCAAAAACCGGAGTTAAAAAAGTTAAAGAACTTAAACTGGTTAAATTGCCCTTGGCGGCTAAATAAAAGAATATTCCATAGGCGATCGCACTACCAAAAATCGTGGCATAACTTAAAGCTAACCAACCATTTAAATCGATATTCTGCCATTGATGGGATTCTCTGAAACCTGAAGCTAAAAATAGGGGCAATCCCCCTAAAATCATGTGCCATCCCGTGGCGCTGACGGGATCCGCATGACGACAGACAAACCGGATTAAGACTGTTCCCACCGCCATGGATAGGGAAGCCAAAAGCATCAGCATTTCGCCGCTATTTAGTAATTCTTGCCAGCTAAAGTCAATATTTACCGCTTTTTGTCCAAAAAAGTCATAAAACCATTGATCGGGCAAGCCAATTAAACTAATTCCCCCAATTCCTAAACCCAATCCCAACCACCCCCAGACACCGATAACTTCCTTAAATAGCCAACTGGACATTAAAGCCACCGCTAGGGGTTGGGAGTCAATAATTACCGATCCTAACCCCGCCCCGGTGCGATTTAATCCCAATGCCAGAAAACCTTGAAAAAGAGTGGCATCCATCAGAGCAAACAGGGTAATCCATAGCCACGCTTGCAGGGTTTTGGGCTGAGGACGACCTAAAAACCAAGCTACTATTAAAACTAACATTCCGGCGGGGACAAGGCGAATTCCCGCCATAAATAGGGGGGTGGTGTGGGGGATAACACCTTTCATCGCTACCATCGCTGTTCCCCAGAGAAAAAACGGTGAGATAAATAAGAGGGGCGAGGATTTCTTTAAATCTAAGTTTTCCATAGGTAAGGTTTGCTGAATAAATGTGAAATATAGACGAGGTAAGGGTTTTAGTGGCTTGTTTCGCTCCCACAGGTGCAAGATTTTGAGAGAATCGTGGTTCCAAACCTTGCTTCTTCGGGGCGAAGCATTCGGGCATAACCTATCGCTGAAACCGTAGATTTCCTATCCGAATGCTTCGCCCCTACTTTTTCAGCAAACCCTAGGTAGCGATCGAGTTTTGTAGATAACAAATTTCCCTAATTGCATAGTAGAAACTGGGGATCAGCCCTTAATTCTCCTGACTTTCTCCTAACTGATTTTCCTCTAAAGCTGTTATTGGTTTTTCTTCGCTCGATCCGATCCAGATCGCAATCATTCCGGCGATAGGAATGGAGAGAAAAACCCCTAATAATCCCGCAACTCTTTCGCCGATAAAGAGAGATAAAAATAAAATTACCGGGTTTAATTCTAGGGCATTGCCCATAACTTTAGGGCGAATAATATTATCTTGAATTTGCACCAAGACAACACAGACAATAAAAGCTTTAACGGCAATTGCTAGTCCCTGGGAGGTAAAAGTCAAGATAGTTACCAACAAAATGCCCAGGGTTGCCCCGATACCCGGGATAGCATCGATAACACCGAGAATGCTCGCTAAAATTAGCCCATATTTGATTCCCAATAGGGAAAAACTTAAGAAACTCGTCACCGATAAAAAGAGCATTAACAACAGTTGCCCGCGAATAAATCCCAGAAAACTTTGTCGAAAAGACTTGGCAAAACGCTCCCGGTATGCTATGGGGAGAAGTTGCAAAAAACCTCGCCAGAGTTTATCACCGTCGATGAGCATATAAACACTGATCACCGCCCCGAAAACGCCAGTAAATACACTGGAAAAAACTCCCTGTACGAGCGATAAACCCGTGGCTAAACCGGTTTGTAAGCTTCCCACCATTTTATTCAAATCTAATCGATCGAGAAAGTCTTGAAAGGGTAAAAAATCTTTTTGACTAAGGGCATCGGTAAGATTGAATAGTAGTCCTCTCCCCTGATTAACCGCTTCTAATCCTATGCCTGTGACTAATCTAAATAGGAGGATAAAAGCTACTAGGGTGGTAATAGCAATGGCTAGTCCTCTCGGTAGATAACGGGATAACCAAACCACGGGATAATTTAATAGAGCGGCCAGGACTGCCGAACCAGTAAAAATAGCGATCATCCCGTAGAAATAGTTAATTAAGACAATCAGACTCCAGCCACAGCCAAATAATAATAGATAGCGCACTAGAATCGAGTTATTCAGAGTTTTCCAAAAGGAGCTAGAAGGGGTCATAAATCAAGCCAGAAATAGGATTTTAGCATTTAGAATTGTTTTAACAAAGCTTCCCGCATGACCGAGACGGGGACGGGTTGACCTAACCAGATTTCTAGTGCGATCGCTCCCTGATTAACTAACATTTCTAACCCATCAATAATTCTTATCCCTCTAGTCCGGGCCAACCGGAGAAATTTGGTCGGCCGGGGATTATAAATTAGATCGTAGGCGATCGCCGATGGGGGTAAAAGGTCTAATAATTCTAACTCAACAGGGGATTGTTCGCCCTGGGGGGACATTCCGATGGGGGTAGAATTAATCAGGAGTTCTGTGGTGGATACCAGCCCCTCTAATTCGTCCCAGCTATGCACTTCTAGGAGGTCATAGAGGCTGGTATTCGCCCAACTTTCTTTAAAAGGATCTAATTTCTTTTGATTGCGTCCTACCACATGAATTTCGCCACAGCCCAACTGGGCGCAAGCCACCACCACCGCCCGGGCAGCGCCGCCATTACCTAAAATAACTGGATTCACCCGACTCCAATCTTTGTCAAGGGATTTCAAGGGTGCGAGAAAGCCATCCACATCGGTATTCGTTCCCTGCCAGCCGGTTTCCGTGCGCCAGACGGTATTAACTGCGCCCACTAGCCTGGCTTTCTCGGTAATTTGCGATAATAAGGGAATAATTGCTAATTTATGGGGAATTGTGACGCTAAAACCCTCTAGATCGATGGCGGCTAAGCCAGCGATCGCAGTTGCTAAATTTTCCGGGGCGATCGGTAGGGGAAGATAGACATAATTTAGCCCCAAGGCATCGATAGCGGCATTGTGCATGGGTGGAGAAAGAGTATGGCCGATAGGATCGCCGATTACGCCTAATAACTTGGTTTTTCCGTTAATAATGGTCATAAAAAAAGGTGGGCTTTCCCCACCAAAGTTTGCTCTCAAGGGTGGCCAATGCTCACCTTACTATACTATTTCTTGATTTCCCGGGCCATTTTCAGGAAAGGATTGATATTGTCATCGTTAGCGCGACGAACGTTATCATTAGCAGCGTCAGCCTTACTATTAGCCTCGGAAGTCGCCGATTTTGCCACAATACCGTTATCGGTGACTTTGCTGACTTCCATAGAAGAAATCTGTTTAATCGATTCGCCACCCTTTTTATTCGAGGCAGTTTTCGGGAAAGTACGTCGGATCGTGATCGGTGTCCGCATAAAGTCGATATTACCGAGAGTTTTAGCGTCATCGGGTTCCAAGTAAAAAGCCTCTTTCGGTTCCGGTGCGCTCATATCCATCGGTTCATCGACGTATTTCGTCTTATTGCCAAACAGGCCAAAGAATCCAGCCATTTTCTCGCTCTCCTAAATAAATATATTTACCATAAATTGCTGCTCATTGTTAAATAATATCAATATTTATGACAAAAAGCTAGGTAGCCATCTATCAGTTATCAGTAATCAGATGGGAGTTTTCAGTTCACTGATTACTGTTTACTGTTTACTGATAAAACTTCCCCACACCCCAATCAACGCTGTTCTAACCTACGACTGGCTAGGGACATAGAATAACAGAAAATCCAGTAAATAAACGCCAAAAATAGATAAACCTCTGGATAATCGCCGATAAATTTCGGATTAGCTAAAACCGATCCTGCCATACCCAAGAGGTCCACCAGTCCCACGATCGCCAGTAGAGAAGTATCCTTAAATAAACTGATAAATTGACCAACAATAGCGGGAATGACCGCTTTTAGAGCTTGGGGTAGAACGATCAATAATAAAACGAAAATCGGTTTTAAACCCAAGGCTTTGGCCGCTTCAAATTGACCTTTGGGAATCGCTTGTAAACCACCCCGGACATTTTCGGCCAGATAGGCTGCTGCAAAAAGGGTAAATCCGGCGATCGCTCTGATCACCCGTTCTGGTCTCGTCCCGGCGGGTAAAATTAAGGGTAACATCACCTGAGCCATGAATAAAATTCCCAACAAAGGTAAACCGCGCAATAATTCGATATAGCCAATAGATAGCCAACGAATTGCCGGTAATTCACTCTGTCTCCCTAGGGCCAATAATACCCCCAAGGGGAAAGATAAAATCATACTGGCGATCGCTACTAATAAAGTTAAGATTAAACCACTGAGATCATCGAGGGGAATTGCCTTTAAAAATAATCCCCCCAATAGTAACCAAGCAATTAAAGGTAAAGTCAATAACCAGAGCAATCCCCACCAGCGTTGGAGAAAAGCGGGGCAATTGGGGAAGCGACCCCGGGTTAATTGCCAAGAAAACAGTGATAAAGCCGCAAGTATCGTTAAAATCAGCCAAATTCGCCATATTGACTGTTCTGGATAACGACCGACTACGAATAAACCGAGATTTTCCGTCACTACAGCCCATTTTGCCCGATTTATCGACCAATCGAGAAAACTTAAGCCCCCCCAGAGGCTGAGAAATAGACCCGCAAGGGTTAAGATGACGTTGTACCAAGTGTTAAAGAGATTTTTTCTTAACCAGAGTCCCATAAAATTCCCCAACCTCCCCAGTGGTGATCCTTGTACTTTTTCAGTACAATGGTGCTATTAGAAAAATTCAGACTAATTTTCGACCATGAACAGTTGCATTTTAATGGCTAAAATTGTCCGTCGTCCCGAATTACGTTATACCCAAGATAATCAAACTCCCTACGCTCAAATGTTAGTCGAGTTTTCTCCCAATCGTGCCGAGGCAACCCCGACTAATTTAAGGGCCGTAGCTTGGGGAAATTTAGCCTCAGAAGTCGCTCAGAACTATCATGAAGGTGATCAGGTAATTTTAGAAGGTCGTCTCTCCATGCAGATGATCGATCGTCCCGAAGGTTTTAAGGAAAAACGGGCCGAATTAGTCATTAGTCATCTCTATCATCTTGACGGTAGCGTGAGTAGCGGTGAAATGACGGCCCCGACTCCGGAAAAAGTCGTGCCAATCAATGCCCACAAATCGAATAAAACCGAGGTGGAAAAACCCGTCGCACCTGTCTCCACCGGGGACTTTGAATACGACGCATCCTATGAACTTTCTAATCCTTCCGCTTGGCAACCCAGCGACACATCGGTGGAGGAAAATTTAGACGATATTCCTTTCTAAGTACCCCGACAGAATTAATGGCTCTTCTCGATTTTGTCTGATAATTTTTGCTTATGGAATCGTGAAATGCTGATCAGGCAAGACTTTAAGCACTATTTGGCGGATATTCTATCAGTATAGACCTCGTTTTCACACAGCAGGCTAGAGAAAATAATAAGTATTAGTGCGTGAGGATGTCTTAATGCAAATTACCCTGAACCTACCGGATAACCTCAGCCAAGCCGAAACCTTTAACCAAGGCGACTGGCTCCGGGAGATTGCCATTGCGCTGTTTCAGCAAGAGCGGATTTCCCTCAGTCGCGCCAGTAAAATTGCCGGGATGGAAGTCATGGACTTTCAAAAACTGTTGGCAGAGCGCGATATTTGTGTTCACTACGATGTAGAAGACTTTGAGCAGGATGTTCAGCATCTGCGCGATCGAGGCTGGCTATGATCGTCGTCAGCGATACCTCCGCCCTTTGCAATCTGGCGATCGTCGATCATCTCTGGTTGCTAGAGTCAATTTACCAAACCGTGTTAGCGAAATTTTGAACCCTATTACCGAATCTGACACACCGCGCCACAATCCCTCACGGAAGGCGATCGGTCGCCTGAGAAGCAGTAAAACAGGGGAAAATACCTGAGACTCCTTCCCCTATGAATCCCTAAGCTAGGGAGAAGAATATAAAGATTTATTAAATTGTAACTTTTGATACAGTTGTGGGGGGGGGGAGTGTGTATGCTTCTGCCATCTCCCTTTGATGTTGGGTTGGGCTATTGCTTGACCTGGCTGCGAGAGGGGGCGATCGTACTTGCCAAGGAAGATTAACGCTAATTTATGAAAGGTTTACGTTTTTCCTTAACAACTATGGGGACTACTTTGTCCTTACTAGCTTTGGGAGCTACAACCCCTGCTGAATCAATTACTTTGACCAGTATAACACTCGATCCAGAGGACGCTACAGGACAGACGACTAATGCTCCCGGGGCTTACTCAACTAATACAGGTGATCCTTTAGCTCAAATCGGTGTCATGTCTCCTAATGGAGTATTTCTTAACAATCCTGGACTTGCTTTTGACTTAGGCGAAATTTCAATAGATTTACAGCCAGGAATAAATACCTTCAGACTATTTGGAGACTTTATTAGCCCTGGCAACACCCACTATGGCGCAATTCTATTTTTTGATGGAGTAAGCACTCCACCTCAGATAGCCGTTTTTAACGCCAATGGTGGGACGGGAAATTTCTCCGTTCAAGCAGCAGGGACACAAGTAATGGGGGGTGCTAATGGGGGACTTTTCTTTGATATTGCTCCTGGTACATCTCTTTATACGGCTCCAGACGGTTCTAGTGTGGAAGTGGTAGGATTTACGATTGATTCCATTACCCCAGGAGCAGATATGGTTTCATTCTTAAACATAGGAGCTAATGGTATAAACGACACAACAGCGACATTAAGCCTTAAATTTACACCAGCAAATGCCGTTCCCGAACCCTCTACCATCCTCGGCCTCCTCGCTCTAGGAACACTCGGCGCAGCTTCCACCCTCAAGCGCCAACTTAAACCCTCTAAATCCACCGAAAAAGAAACTACAAAAGTCTCCTAAAATCCCCCATAAAACCCCACAAAAACCCCTTCATTAATTGGAGGGGTTTTTGTCATAAAACCCAGTTGTCGGTCGTGAGGAGAATTGAGATTGATTGTATATACCCCAAAATAGTCCTACTGTTGGCTCTTCTCGACTTTGTGTGATAATCAGTGCTTATCATTCGTAGAATTCTTGCTAGGCAGGGCTTTGAAGACTATATTTCTGGAAAATTATCCCTATTCTTCTTCCTTCCACACAGCTTTCAGCGAGAATTTCTTGGAGGACGGGGGATAAATTGCTAGTTAAACGGCCGGCTCGAATAAATTCAGCGTAGGTATCAGCTTCGATATCTAGGAGGGTTTCACGAAGTTGTTCCATTGTTAATAGTTGTAATTGGGGATAACTATCGTTGAGAGATTGTATTTCCGCTTCTACGGTCTTTAACTTTTCTTTGACAAGATGCTGCTCATAACTAAAAAATTCGGGGGCAACATCGGGAGATTTATCTAACTTAGAAAGATAGTCTAAAACTCTTTTTAAAGCTACCCGTCGGGCTAAAAGTTCCGCATAGTTTTCTCGAATTAATTGATCACCGATCAGGTCTAATCTCGATAGGAAAGTTTGAATAGTTAATCTTTGAACCAAAAGAGTAACCTTTGGGGTGGTTGGGTTTCGCTTAAACAATCGAATTGAGCCATTTTCGACCCAGTATTGTTTCGTTCAACCCAACCTACGAGGCTAAATTCGAGTCCGACCCCGATTTTTTACTCTAATAAATAGCTTTTGTTAATTTCTAGCATTGGAGTTTCCCCTAAAAGTTCTCTAGATTATTATTGATAAGCTCAATCGTGATCGGAATGTAAAGAAATTGTTCGTAAATAATCACCTTCTCTAGCAGCAATTGCTCTACATTTTTACGTGATTATAAAACTGTATAAGTTTTCTCCTTTTTGACCTTTTTTAGAATTAATCTTCTCCCATTTTAATCCTTAATCTTGATATAACTGCTCCCAAGTTAGTTGAGAAATTTTCCTGAAAGTTTTTAGAGCGGATGATGCTTCACTTTTGGGTAAATTGAATAAATCTCGCTGAAAAATCGGGTTGTTTAGATCAAGTAAAACCTCACTCATGATTGTCGAGTTTGCTCTCTAGGGATTCTAGATCTGATAACTGCGGTGGATGATTAGCATTCCATGGGAGAGCTTGATCTAATTTTTCTCGAAAAGGCGATCGATTTATCCAGTCTTCATTTATGGGAGAGCGATCGAGTAAATTTTGATAAAACTCATTCCACAGTTGACCCCATTCTTTTAGATCGATAACAACTGCTGTTTTTTCTCCTGTTTCATCGACAATATACTGAATACCTTTCA